>CAZMUZ010000099.1:0-14107 GCA_964569315.1 uncultured Rhodospirillaceae bacterium
CCCGCATGCCGGTCGTCATTCTCCTGGGCCACCGCGGTCCCCGCGAGCAATCCGGCCACGCAGCCGGCCAGGACGAACGCCACCAGTTTCCCTCGAATCGCCATGGTCGATTCTCTCCTTCTGGAACGACGAGCGAGATTGCAGCGCGTCGCGCCGAGGCGCAAGGGCAGCCGTGCGGGCTGGCGGCCAAAAGTGGACAGGGTATAGTGTGGCCGGCCGCGCGCGGCGGCCCCTGTTCCGCGAGGAAATCCTTGGCCGACCGCCCCATCGCCTTCGTCGCGGCTGCCACCAGCGAAGCCGCGGCCGCCCGGGAGCGGCTCGGCAATCGCTATGCGAATGTCGATCCCGACCGCGCCGAGATCATCGTCGCGCTCGGCGGCGACGGCCACATGCTGGAGACGCTGCACCATCACCTCGATCGCCCCGTCGCCATCTACGGCATGAATTGCGGCACCGTCGGGTTCCTGATGAACCAGTATGGCGAGGACGGCCTGCGGGAACGGCTCTCCCGCGCGCAGGCCGTGAAGCTGAGGCCGCTGCTGATGGAGGCGCGCACGCTCGCGGCCGGTACCGTGCAGGCGATCGCCATCAACGAAGTCGCGCTGCTGCGCGAGACGCGCCAGGCGGCGAAGATCGCCATTCACGTCGATGGAAAAATTCGCCTGCCGGAGCTGATCTGCGACGGCGTGCTGCTCTCGACCCCGGCCGGAAGCACGGCCTACAACCTCTCGGCCCACGGACCGATCCTGCCGCTCGGATCGCGCCTCCTCGCCCTCACGCCGATCAGCGCCTTTCGGCCGCGCCGCTGGCGCGGCGCGCTGCTGCCCGAGGGCGCGATGACGGAGTTCGAGATCCTGGAATCGGGGAAACGGCCGGTGAGCGCGGTCGCCGATTTCACCGAAGTCCGCGACGTGGTGTCGGTGCGCGTCTCCGTCGACAACAGCCGGTCGCTCACGCTGCTGTTCGACCCCGAGCATAATCTCGAGGAACGGATCCTCAACGAGCAGTTCGCGCCCTGAGCCCGTCCACCGCGGCCATCGCATGGTCGGCGACGCGGCGGACGACCTCGGTCAGATCCTCGCGAAGCCGGTCGAAGCCGGCATGGGTCGCGACCGCGCGCTCGTCGAGATAGAGCCGTCGGTTGACCTCGATCTGCAGGCTGTGACGCCCCTCTCCCGGCGCGCCGTGCCGGGTCACGATCTCCGCGCCGCGGAACGGCCGGTTGATGGCGACGCTGTAGCCGAGGTCGCGGAGCGCCGTCGCGACGAAATCGGTGAAGGCGGGATCGCAGCTCTGCCCGTCGAGATCGCCCAGCACGAAATCCTCGCGGATCGGCACCGGCGCGCCGTTGCGCGCGCGGCCGAGCGGTTTCATCGAATGGCAGTTGATATGCCAGACCTGACCGAACCTCGCTTGCGTCTCCGCCAGCATCGCTTCGAGGGCGTCGTGATAGGGCCGGTGGAAGCGCCGGATCCGTCCTTCGATCTCCGCCACCGGGAGCTTGCGGTCATAGACCGGAAGATCGGGGCGAACCAGCCGGCGGATGACGCCGAGCCCGCGATCGGCGCGGTCGCTCAGCGTGAAAGGCCGCGGCCAGGGCTCGGCCAGGAGCAGCGGGTCGATCTCCTCCTCATGCCGGTTGGCGTCGATATAGCTGCGCGGAAAGAAGGCAGTCAGCAGCCGCGCGCCCGCGAGCGGCGCATCGGCAAAAAGCTCGTCCACATAGGCGTCCTCGATGCGCCGCAGCGCTTCGAAGGGGGCGGCAGCGCCGAAATCGTCCGGATAGTCGCGGCCGCTATGCGGGGAGTCCAGAACCACCGGTGCTGGCGCGCCGGCGGGCTCCCGGCGCTCCAGCACGCGCAAGGGTTCTGCGTCCGCGTGCGGATCGATCATGCCCGAACGGATATTGGCCTCCCCGCCGCCGCTGGCCTATGATCGGCGCCTTCCCGCAACGGCATTGTCAGGTTCCTCATCTTGTCACCGTCGGCACAAAGTCTGGAAATGATCCGCAAGCTCGTCTCGTTCGACACGACGAGCCGCAACTCCAACCTGCAGATCATCGACTTCATCCGCGACTACCTCGCCTCCTTCGGCGTGGAATCGCGGCTGGTACATGACGAAACCGGCAAGAAGGCCAATCTCTATGCCACGCTGGGGCCGCAGGACAAGCCCGGAATCGCGCTCTCCGGCCATACCGACGTGGTGCCGATCGACGGCCAGGAATGGTCGACCGACCCGTGGAAGATCGTCGAGCGCGACGGCAAGCTCTATGGACGCGGCACCTGCGACATGAAGAGCTTCGTCGCCATCGCCCTCGCCATGGTGCCCGACTTCCTGGCGAAGCCCTTGAAGACGCCGATCCATCTGGTCTTCTCCTACGACGAGGAGGTCGGATGCGTGGGCGTCCGACGATTGATCCATCTCTTGAAGGAGCTGCCGGTGCGCCCGCGCGCCGTCATCGTCGGCGAGCCGACCGACATGCGGGTCATCGTCGCGCACAAGGGGAAGAAAAGCATCCGTTGCCACGTGCGCGGCTTCGAGTGCCATTCCTCGCTGGCGCCGCACGGGGTGAACGCCATCGAATATGCGGCCGAGCTCATCGCCCGGCTCAACAGCATGGGCCGGCGCCTCGCCAAGGAGGGCCCGTTCGACGAGGATTTCGACGTGGCCCACACGACCGTCCATACCGGCGTGATCCAGGGCGGCACCGCGCTCAATATCGTGCCGAAGGACTGCCATTTCGATTTCGAGTTCCGCTATCTGCCGGGCGTCGATCCGGAGGCGCTCTATGCGGAGCTGCGCCGCTATGCCGAGCAGGAGCTGCTGCCGGCCATGCGCAAGATCGCGCCCGATACGGGCTTTAGCTGGGAGGATCTGTCCTCCTTCCCGGGCCTCGACATCCCCGAGGAATCGGAGGTGGTGGTGCTGGCGAAGTCCCTCGCCGGCGCGAACGCCGTGCGGAAGGTCGCGTTCGGCACCGAGGCGGGCCTGTTCCAGCAGGCCGGCATGCCGACGATCATCTGCGGCCCCGGCAGCATCGACCAGGCGCACAAGCCGAACGAGTTCGTCAGCCTGGAGCAGCTTTCGCTCTGCGAGGCTTTCCTCCGCCGCCTGATCCACCGGGCGACCGAGTCCGCGGCCGCCTGAGGTCGCGGCCGCGCGCCTCGCCGGTCCTCCCATTGCGTGCGGGCCGGCGCCGCCGCTATCATCGGCGGCATGCGACCGGGCCTCGCCACGGTGCTGTTCCTCCTCATCCCCTCCGCACCCGGATCGACGGCGCTTGCCGACGATGGCGAGATCGCACGCACCTGGCAGCAGGGCCAGGTCTATGTGCGCTACGAAACGGAAGAGCTGACCTATGGCGTGCTCGGCGGACCGTTCGGCGCCTCCTACATCCAGAAGCTGCTGACACGGTACAGCACCGGCGATCCGCAGCCGGTCATCATCCATCTCCATGGCTGCGGCAAATCGGACGGGCTCAGCGACATCCAGAGCCAGGGCCGCGCCATGGCCGAGCTCGGCTTCATCGTGGTGGCGCCGAACAGCTTCGCGCGCAGCGGCCGCCCCACGAGCTGCGACGCGCGGCAGGCGCACCGTGCCCCGGACGCGCCCTTCGCGCTCATCCAGGATCTGCGGCTTCAGGAGCTCCGCTACGCGCTTGCCCGGGTGCTGGAGCAACCCTGGGCCGATCCCAACCGGATCTTCGTCTCTGGCTTCGACGAGGGGGCGGACGCGGTGCTGGCGTTCCACGATCCGGCCGTGCTCGGGCGTATCGCCATCGGCGCGCCCTGCCGCTTCGACCCGATCGCGGACGCGGAGCTTCCGACGCTCGTCATCGTCGCCCGCGACGACCTGTGGTTCAACGCCGACCACGAACCGGCGCTCGACGGGCAATGCCGGCGGAAGCTCGGCGGCGAGCCCAATGTGGTGATCCTGGAGCCGGAGGGCGTGCTGCACGACGCCCTCATCTATAACGAGGCGAAGATCGCGCTCTGGAACTTCCTGGTGCGGGCGAGCTTTCTCTGAAACGTCAGAGATCGACGGCGATAACGGCGATGGTATCGCCGCGCCGAACACGGCCGGGGCCGAGCCGGCAGACCAGGAGCCCGTCCCGCTTCGCCCGTTTCTCGACCGGCAGTTCGCCCGGCCGCTCGATGTCGTGCACCTGGCCGAGAAGCTGGCCGACCGTCACCGCTTCGCCGATATCGACCAGGGGCTCGTAGACGCCGTTCTCCGTGGCGGCCGTGTAGCAATCGCCGTCCGGCACCGCCATCAGCCGCGTCGGCGCCAGCCCCTGCTCCTCGCGCGTGACGATCTTCCCTTCGCAGATGCCGAAATGGACCAGAAGATTCCGGACGCCGATATCGGCGACCTTGACGGTCGCGGGGCTGACGACGCCGGCGCCGCCGATCTCGGTCGAGACGAAGATCCGCCCCATATCCTCGGCAGCCGTGTCGAGCATGCCCTCGCTGTCGAGCTCCTTCAGCACCAGCCCGACCGGCGCGCCGAAGGCGCGCGCGGCATCCAGCGTCTTCCGCATGCGATCGGCGTCGTCGAGCCTGTGCACCACGGCCGACGGCAGGAAGCTCATCGACCGCCCGCCGGAATGGATGTCGCAGACGAAATCCGCGAGCGGCAGAAGCTGCGTCTGCACATAATGCGCGATCATCGCCGTGATGGTGCCGCGCCGCGCGCCCGGAAAGGCGCGATTCATATTCATGCCGTCGATCGGCGAGAGGCGCTGCCCGGCCATCAGCGCCGGCATGTTGAGACCGGGAAGGATGACGACCCGGCCCTTGACCTCGGCCGGCTCGAGCGCGCGCAGCAGCTTCATCAGCGCGATCGGCCCCTCGTACTCGTCGCCGTGATTGCCGCCGGTGAAGAGGATGGTCGGGCCGCGGCCGTTCTTGATCACGGCGATGGGCATCAGGAGCGTGCCCCAGCCGCTTTCGTTGGTCGAGTTGGGAACGTTCAGATAGCCGACCTGCTTGCCGTCGCGGTCATAGTCGATATCGGTGCTGATGCGGCTGTCGGACATCGACCCGGCTCCGTCTCGATCAACGCAGGAAGATGCGACGCTCGTAATTGACGAGCGCCTCGCCGCCCGACGGCGTCACGCGGACCGTTTCGGACATGCCGAAGCAGACGCGCCCCGGCACGACGATATAGGGGATGACATGGAACACCATGTTCTCCTGCAACGGCCGCTCCTCGCGCGCCTGGAGGCTCAGGATCTGGCCCTCGCCCCAGTCCGGCGCGTAGGCGATGCCGATGGAGTAGCCGCTGCGGGTGTTCTGGCGCCCGCCGAAGCTGTTCTTCTCGACCACGGCGCGGTTGACCGCGTCGGGGCGCGAGGCGGGAACGCCGGGCTTCATGCTGGCCATCGTCGCTTCGATCGCCTCGGTCAGGACCTTCTCGGCCTCCTGGATCTCAGGCGTCGGGTCGCCGACCCAGATCGAGCGCATCATGGCGACGTGATAGCGCTGGATGGCGGCGCCGATCTCGAAGAAGACCGGCTCGTTGCGACCGATGGTGCGGTTTTCCCAGGTGGCATGGCCGAGCGCGCAGCGCGGGCCCGAGCAGACGAAGGGGGCGACCGCGGTATATTCGCTGCCGGCGCGCAGCATCGCGTAGTGGATCGCCGCCGCGACGTCGTTCTCGCTGACGCCGGGCTTGACGGATTCGATGCCGGCCTGGAGCCCCGCCTCGAGCGCGCGGGCGGCGCGCCGCATGACGCGGATCTCGGCCTCGGACTTCACCACGCGGCCCTGCTCGACCAGGCCCGAGCAATCCACGAAGACCGCCTTCGGGAGGAGCGCGAAGAGCCGCTCCTGCTCGGTCGCGCGGAAGAAATAGCAGCTCTTCTCGTAGCCGATGCGCTTCTGCGCGTAGCCGAATTCGTCCAGCGCCTTCTGCAGCTTCGCGACGGGTTCTTCGATATCCTCGTAGGGGCGGCTGAGCTCGACCCAGGTCCGCGCCTGGACGTTGCTGTCCTCGAGGCGTCGCGTGACCATGAAGGGCTCGCCCTCCACCGGCACGACCGCGGCCTGGAAATAATAGTAACCGGTGGTCTGATAGCCGGTGAGATAGGTGATGTTCTGCGGCGTCGTCACGATCATCGCGTCGATGCCCTTCACCGCCATGCGCCGCCGGAGCTCGGCGAGCCGGCGCTCGAACTCCGCCATCGGAAACACGATGTCGTTGCGCTGACGCATGAATCCCCCGTCGACGGCCGCCCGAATCAGGCCGGCATCATGCTCTCAAAACCGGCGAGGTCGCAACCGAGTCGGGACCGGCGCGCAGGTGCATGTCTCGCGTCGTTTCGGAATTCTCCCGTGCGCATGACGACGATCCCGCGATCGCGCGATGTCGAGCATCGAGGCCGATGGCCTTGCGCGCATGCGAACGACATTCCCGTCCGTCCCGGCGCGAAGCCCGGTGCCGGATGCACCCGGTGCGGAAGGGGCGCGGCGCAACAGGCGGCGGCCTTGTCCAACCGCGAGGACCGCGGCGCGATGGCGCGCCTCGCGCTGGTAGGGACGGCGGGGCTCGAACCCGCACGGCTTGAAAGCCAAGCGATTTTAAGTCGCTAGCGTCTACCAGTTCCGCCACGTCCCTGTTGCGCGGGCCGATCGCCGAAGCGGCGCATCGGCGATCTGCCACCAGCCAGCGGACCCTATGGCCGCGCCTGGCGATGCACAAGGGGCCGCGCTTCGAAGGGCAGCCTGTCGATGCATCCGGCGCGCGCGACGCGGGCGCTTCGCGGACGATCGCGGGCGGCGGGTTCGCTAGATCGCCGAGAGCGGAGTCTTCTCGCGGGTTCCGCCCGCCCCCGCGGACAAAGGCTCCGCCGCCGCGGCAAGGATATGCAAGGTCACGGCGCCGCCGAGAAACTTGCGGGATTCCTCGACCCGAAGCCCCGCGGGTCCGAAGCAGCGCTCCGCATCGGTATCGTAGCGCGCGGCGAAGACGGCCCGGATCATCGGCGCCGTCGCCCGCATGAAAGCGCGCAGCAGCGGCTGCGTGGGCAGGGTGTAGTCGAGGACGAAGATCCTGCCCTCGCGACCGGCCAGACGCCGGAGCTCGGCGAAGGCCGCCGGCTGCTCCGCCGCAGGGATGCAGCAGAGGATGAAGCTCGCCACGACGCAGTCGAAACCGGCCGAGGGCAGGCGCGTATCCGGCAAGCCGCGCTCGAGAAGCGTCATCTCCCGGCCGAGCCCGGCGGCGCGCTTGCGCGCCCGCGCCAGCATCGCCCCGCTCTGATCGATGCCGGTCACGGTCGCACCCGCGGGATAGAAGGGGATGTTGCAGCCCGTACCGATGCCGACATCCAGAATCCGGCCGGCGGTGCGGGCGAAGAGATAACGCCGCAACCGCCGCTTCCAGAGATGTTCGTACGGCATGTCGATGATGTCGTAGACGGCGGCGATGCGCTGATAGGCATCGACGCAGCGCTCCCGGGCCGAAGGCGGCATGGCCGCGAAGCGGCCGATCTCCCGATCGACCAGAGCGCGCGCAGCCGTGGGCTTGGATCGTTTTTCCATCGCAGCTCGACCGCCGTTGATGCGATGCACTCCACCCCGAAGGCGACCGATCGGCAATAGCGAAAATTCCGCCGGCGGAACGCCCGATCGGTATCCTCGCCCCACGGACATCGGCGGGGCCTGCTCCGATTGAACGCCCGGCGGGCGTGCCGCGTTCCCTCGCCCGCCGAGATCCGGCGCCTGGCCTTTCTAGGCCACCTCGCCGTCGATCGGCTCCTCCCCGAGGCTCCGGATCAATCCGCGCAGGCCGTCGGCGGCCTTCTCCAGCGCCGCTTCGGCGGTGCCGCGCACCACCAGCGCCGTGCCGAACTTGCCACGCCGGAAGAAGGGGTAGCTGCCGATCTCGAGCTCGGGAAACCGATCCTGGAGCGCCCCCAGCCCGGCCGCGATCGCGCCCTCGCCGAGAAAGGTGCTGACGGTGCGGGACGCGACCGGGCGCCCGCCCGGAAGCCGCGATTTGAGCCCTTCGAACATGGCCCGCATGATCGCCGGCACGCCGGCCAGCACATAGACGTTGCCGATCTGGAAGCCCGGCGCGGTCGAAACGGGATTGTCGATGAGGGTGGCGCCCTCGGGCACGGTCGCCATGCGCAACCGCGCCTCGTTCAGATCGTCGCCGATATAGTGTCGCCGCAGCAACGCGACCGCTGCCGGATGGCGAACCCATTCGACGCCGAAGGCCTTGGCGACGGAGGGCGAGGTGATGTCGTCATGGGTGGGGCCGATCCCGCCCGTGGTAAAGACGAGGCTGTAGCGCGCACGCAGCGCATTCACCGCCGCGACGATCTCCGCCTCGATGTCGGGGACGACGCGGATCTCGCGCATGCGGATGCCGAGCGCACCCAGCTCCTTCGCCAGAAACGCGACGTTCGCATCCTGCGTGCGACCCGACAGGATCTCGTTGCCGATGATCAGGATGGCGGCCGTGACGGGGGCGGCGACGGGGGCGGGCTCTGGCATCGCGGAGCTTCGGGGGCGGGAGCTTCGGGGGCGATTGCCGGCCGCGGATCAGGGCGCGGCTTGCGCTTCGGGCGCTTCCTCGGGCGCGGCCTGGCCGTAGCCCTGGGCCGCCATGCAGTCAGACACGATCGAATCGTAGCGATTGCCCTGCTGATACTGGTTCAGGTTCGATTCGAGCGTGCCCGTGCTCTGCATATAGTCGTACTCGATGTTCTGCGCGCTGATATCGGCATCGATGCGCTCGTCGCGGGCGATCATGGCCCGCGCCTGCTGCTTGCAGGATTCGAGATCGCTGCTGGCGACATCCTCGTTCGTGCCGCTCCGCTTCCAGTCGTCCTTCGGGCCGAAATAGGAACAGGCGGAGAGCAGAAGGAGGCTGGCAAGGACAACGGCGCGCATAGGTTCCCGTTCTGATGTTCTGGCTCTGGGGCGCAGCGGCGAGCTTAGCCGCGGGCGCAAGCCAAGCGCAATGCCGCTCGGGCGACGGCGCGCTTCGGTGTCGCGGCAGAAGATTTCGAAGGAAGCCATCGAGCCCTCCCTTTGCGAATAACGGGATCCCGGCGCGCGAGGTCGCGCGTCCGATCCCGCATGCATCGAGGACGGACCGGCGCTGCCCGTAACGGACGGCGCATCGCTCTATAGATGGGGACGCGCCCCGCGCTTCGCCAAAGGGAACGAGGCTCCGCCGCACCCCTCGGCGGGAGGTACTGCCGACGGGCCGCACGCGCCGCCGATCGGGCCCGGATCCCGTCGAATCCGCGTTTTTGCGCAGCCGTTTAGGCAGCAGGCTTGCAAATTGGCGACCGGCGCCATTTATTGTCCGACAGGATCGTCCCGGCGACGAACGCAGACCCTTCCGAGGCCTCATGCATCCGAACGACATGGCTGTCGATTGGCACAGCGAAGAGCGGCGCATCAAGCTGCATGGGCCCGAGGATTTCGCCGGCATGCGTCGCGCCGGCAAGCTCGCGGCCGAAACCCTCGATTTCATCACGCCGCATGTCGTTCCCGGCGTCACCACCGGCGAGCTCGATCGGCTCTGCCATGGCTTCATCGTCGATCGCGACGCCATCCCCGCGCCGCTGAACTATCGCGGCTTCCCGAAATCCATCTGCACCTCGATCAATCACGTCGTCTGTCACGGCATTCCGGGCGACAAGAAGCTGCAGGACGGCGACATCGTGAATATCGACGTGACGGTCATCCTCGATGGCTGGCATGGCGACACGAGCCGCATGTTCTATGTCGGCAAGGTCGGGGTGAAGGCGCAGCGTCTCTGCGACGTGACCTACGAGGCGATGATGCGCGGGATCGAAGCGGTCCGGCCGGGTGCGACGGTCGGCGATATCGGCCACGCGATCCAGAGCCTCGCCGAGAGCCATCGCTATTCGGTCGTGCGCGATTTCTGCGGCCATGGCGTCGGACGCATCTTCCACGACGCGCCGAGCATCCTGCATTTCGGCCGGCCCGGGCGCGGGCCGGTGCTGCAGGAAGGCATGTTCTTCACCGTCGAGCCGATGATCAATGCGGGCCGCTTCGAGGTGAAGCTGCTGGAGGACGGCTGGACCGCCGTCACCCGCGACCGTTCGCTGTCGGCGCAGTTCGAGCACACCATCGGCGTGACCGCGACCGGCTACGAGATCTTCACCGAGTCGCCGCGCGGCCTGCATCGCCCGCCCTATCCGGCCTGAGCGCCGGCCTGCCCGCCCGCCGACCGCTCCGCTTCCGAACTCACGTCTTGCAGCCGAGCTCGTCTCGGCGATAGTTTGCCGGCCGCTCCCGCCCAGGCCGGCGATCCGGAACGGACCCGCTTTCGGCAGCCGCCATGCAAACCACGCACGATCTGCTCCATCTGACCGGGACTGCCGACCGGGGTTGGTCCCGGCGAAGCTGGCGGCTGGCCTGGGCCGACCTCTGCGAAGGCGTGTCGGGCTGGGAGGTCTGGACGATGCTCGGATGGGGCGAGATCCGGCGCCGCTATCGCCGCTCGGCGCTCGGCCCGTTCTGGATCACCCTCAGCATGGTGACCTTCATCGGCTTCGTGAGCCTGCTCTACGCCCGGCTGCTGAACGCGTCGCACCCCGACTACATCCCCTATGTGGCGGCGAGCTACCTCACCTGGACCATGATCGCCGCCTTTCTCAACGAGGGTCCGCTCACCTTCGTGGGCTGGACCGGCTATCTCCAGCAGATGCGGTTCGCCAAATCGACCTTCGTCATGGCGGTCGTGTGGCGGAACCTGATGATGTTCCTGCATCACCTGCCGGTGGTGCTCGTCGTGCTGCTCTGGTTCGGCGTCTATCCGACGGCATGGACGCTGCTGCTGATCCCCGGGATGCTGGCCCTGCTCATGCTCGGCGCCTTTCTGGCGCTCATCCTCGGCATGGTCGGCGCGCGGTTCCGCGACCTCGCCTCCTTCACCCAGAGTCTGGTTACGATGCTGTTCTTCTTCACGCCCATCCTCTATCGGCGCGAAGTGCTCGGCCAGTACAGCTACCTCGTCGACTGGAATCCGCTCGGCTATTTTCTCGATGCGGTACGCGCGCCCCTGATGGGCCAGCCGCCCGATGCCCTCACCTGGCCGGTCGTCAGCGCCGTGCTGCTGCTGCTCGGCGCCGCGGCCTTCGCCATGTTCGCGCGCTATCGGCCGCGCATCACCTACTGGCTGTGACGCGATGACGGTCATCTCCGTCCGCGATCTCTCGATCGATTTTCCGATCTACCAGACCGGCGCGCGCTCCCTCAAGCTGCGGCTCGTCGGCAGCGGCTCGCGCGGCCGCATCGGCAGCGGCCGCCACCGCCAGCTCCTCGTCCGCGCGCTGCAGGACCTGAGCTGCGAGTTCCACGACGGGGACCGGGTGGGCCTCGTCGGCTCCAACGGCGCCGGCAAATCGACGCTGCTCGCGGTGCTGGCCGGGATCTACGAGCCGACGCGCGGCGAGGTGCTGGTAAAGGGCAAGATCAGCGCCCTTCTCGATATCAGCCTCGGCATGGACAACGACTCCAACGGCTACGAGAACATCTTCGTCCGCGGGCGGCTCCTCGGCATGAGCCGGGCGGAGATCCAGAGCCGGCTCCAGGACATCGTGGATTTCACCGAGCTCGGCGACCATCTGGAGCTGCCGCTTCGCACCTATTCGGCGGGCATGCGGCTCCGGCTCGCCTTCGGCATCTCGACCTGCATCGAGCCGGACGTGCTGCTGATCGACGAGGTGATCGGCGCCGGCGACCGGCGCTTCGCCGAGAAGGCGCGGACGCGGTTCACCGCCATGGCCAACAAGGCCAAGGTGCTGGTGGTCGCCTCGCACAACAGCGACATATTGAGCGCGCTCTGCAACAAGGCGCTGTGGCTCGAAGGCGGGCAGATCCGCATGCTCGGCGCGACGGACGAGGTGCTGAAGGCCTACCAGGCGCCGGCGCCCGCGGCGGCAGGGCCCGTCGCCGATCCTGCCGCGGCGTCCCCGCGGACATGACCGGATCACATGCCGAACGGCTCAAGGGGCTGCTGCTGCTCCTGGCTGCCATGGCGATCCTGCCCGTCATGGACGCCATGGCGAAGCATCTGAGCGGCAGCTTCGCGCTGCTGCAGATCACCTGGGCCCGCTTCTTCTTCCATTTCCTCCTGCTGGTGCCGGTCGTCCTCCTCCGGCACCGGCTCGCCGACCTCTGGCCGCAACGACCGCTGCTGCAGATCGTCCGCGGCGGGCTGTTGCTGGCCTCGACCTTCTGCTTCTTCGGCGGCGTCTCGCACATGCCGCTCGCCGACACGCTGGCGATCTTCTTCATCTCGCCGCTGATCGTGACCTTGCTGGCGCCGAAGCTGCTGGGCGAACAGGTCGGGATGCGGCGGAAGATCGCGGTGCTGATCGGCTTCGTCGGCGCGATGGTGATCATCCGGCCCGGGCTGACCGTGTTCCAGCCCGCCGCGCTCTTCCCGATCGCGAGCGGCCTGATCTACGCGCTCTATACCATCACCACACGGAAGCTCGCCGGCACGGCGCCGCCCTTCGTGACCGCCGCCTTCACCGCGCTGCTCGGCGCCATCGTGACCTCGGCGATGGTCCCCTTCGTCTGGGTCGAACCGACCGCCTGGGCGATGGTGCTCATGGTCTCGATGGGGCTGATCGCCGCCAGCGGCCATCTCTTCATCGTCATGGCCTATGAGCGCGCCGAAGCCTCGCTGCTGGCGCCGCTCACCTACAGCGAGATGATCTCGATGGTCGCGATCGGCTATGTCTTCTTCGGCGACTTCCCGGATTTCTGGACGCTGATCGGCATCGTCATCCTGGTCGGGTCCGGCACCTACATTTCGATCCGCGAGCATCGCGCCGGGCGGCGGACCGGCGACGAGACGGAGCCGCCCTCGCCCGGCTGAGCGGGCGAGGCTTCGCCCGCTCCGGTGCGGCCGTCAGCTCTTTTGATCGAACCGCGCGTCGCGCCAGGCAAGCGCCGCCTTGAGCCCGTCCTTCTTCGAGATTTCCTTGAACATCTTGCCTTCGGGCGTCTCCAGCGCTTCGATCATGATGTCGGCGTCGAGCCCCATGTCGAGCGCCTCGCGGAAGCCCATGAAATCGTAGGTGCGGTTGATCGCCTTCTTGGTCATGGCGACCTTCTGGCGGTCGTTGATCGCGATCTCGCGGGCGATCGCAAGGGCGACATCGACCTCCTGGCCCTCCGGCACGACGCGGTTGACGAGACCCATGGCGAGCGCTTCCTCGGCCGTGATCTTGTCGTTGCCGGTGAGGATCGCCTCCTTCGCCTTCTTCGGCCCGGAGAACCACGGCATGAGCAGCGCCACGATGCCGCTGCCGAAGCGCAGCTCGGGCTCGCCGAACCGCGTGCCGGCCGCGGCGATCGTGATGTCGCAGGCCATCGCCACCTCGCAGGCGCCGGCGAGCGCATAACCCTTCACCGCCGCCACCGTCGGCAGGGCGAAATGCCAGAAGCGCATGATGAAATCGAAATCCTTCTTCAGGATCGGCGTCACCGATTCCACCGTGCCCCAGGCGCGGTCGGCGCCGTCCTTGAGGTCGAAGCCGGCGGAAAAGGCGCGGCCGGCGCCGGTCACGACGAGCGCGCGGATATTTTCGTCCTGCTCGATCTTGTCGAGGAGATCGTGCACCTCGCCGATCATGTGCTGGCTGATCGCGTTCAGCCGGTCGGGGCGGTTGAGCGTCAGGAGCCCGACGGGCCCGCGCGTCTCGAAAAGGATGGTGTCATAGGACATGTAGGCTCCCCTGAGCGTCCGGTTGGCGGCGCTCTTTATTGACTCGTTCATCCCTCGCTTGCAACATGCGGCCCGGATCCTCCCGATCCCCGGACATCATCAGCGCGCCGCAACGCCTCGGACCTTCCATGATCGGCGCCAATCTCGGTCTGCTCTTCACGGCCTTCACCTGGGCCACGCAGATCGCCGCCTTCGACATCCTGCTCGAGCATTGGGATCCTTATTTCCTGGCGACGCTCCGCTATTCCTGGGCGGCGCCGGTCCTGCTGCTCGCGGTGAAGCTGACCGAGCGCGGGCCGCTCATCCCGAACTTCGTCCCCCCGCACCGGCTCTGGCTTCTCGGCGGCGTCGGCATCGGGCTTTTCTCGCCCTGCCT
>CAZMUZ010000100.1:0-13984 GCA_964569315.1 uncultured Rhodospirillaceae bacterium
GGCGGGTCCGCGCGCCTTCGCCGGGATCATGACGGGGCGCAATATCGGCGTCTTCGTCGGACCGATCCTGCTCGCCGCGGCGATGCGGGGCAGCGGCGGCTGGGCCATCGCCGTGCCGATCTTCGGCGCCATCAGCACGGTCTGCGCGGGCGGCGCGGCGTTGCTGGCGCTGCGCCTCGGGCGGCGCGCGCCGGCGGCCCGACCGGGCTGAGCGCCCGCTCGACGCGGGCGCTTGCGGTTCAGGGAACCAGCCGGTAGCCGCGCGGCTCGGTCACCAGCAGCTCCGACTGCGCGGGATTCTTCTCGATCTTCTGGCGCAGGCGATAGACGTGGGTCTCGAGCGTGTGGGTGGTCACGCCCGCATTGTAGCCCCAGACCTCGCCCAGGAGCTGCTCGCGGCTCACCGCCTGGTTGCCCGCGCGGTAGAGATATTTCAGGATCGCGGTTTCCTTCTCGGTGAGCCGCACCTTCTTGCCGGAGCTCTCGTTCTGCAGCAGCTTCGCCGCGGGCCGGAACATGTAGGGGCCGATCGCGAAGCTCGCATCCTCCGTCTGCTCGTGCTGGCGGAGCTGCGCGCGGATGCGCGCCAGCAGCACGGCGAGACGGAAGGGCTTGGTGATGTAGTCGTTGGCGCCGGAGTCGAGGCCGAGGATCGCGTCCGCATCGGTGCCGGCAGCCGTCAGCATGATGACCGGCGCGCGCAGGCCGGCCCGGCGCAGGAGGCGGCAGAGCTCGCGCCCGTCCATGTCGGGCAGCCCGACATCGAGCAGCGCCAGGTCGAAGGTCGTATCCTTGACCGCCTTCAGCGCGGCCTCGCCGGTGCCGGCTTCGACGGTGTCGAACTCCTCGTGCAGGCTTAGCTGCTCCGCGAGCGAATGGCGCAGCGCCTCGTCGTCGTCGACCAGCAGGATCTTGCGGCGCGGTTTCACGGTTCGATCTTCACGCCGCGCCAGAACGCGACCATGTTCCTGATGTTGGCCGCGGCCGGAAGGGGATTGCGATAGACCCAGGCGGCGTCGCGGTTCTCGACGCCGTCCACGAGCAGGCTGTAATAGTTCGCGTCGCCCTTCCAGTGGCAGTGCGTCGTGGTGTCGCTCGGGCGGAAGAATTCCGCATGCAGGGCCTCCGGCGGGAAGTAGAGATTGCCCTCGACGCTCTC
This sequence comes from uncultured Rhodospirillaceae bacterium, assembly GCA_964569315.1. Lineage (GTDB taxonomy): Bacteria > Pseudomonadota > Alphaproteobacteria > Dongiales > Dongiaceae > CADEFF01. The sequence goes on from CAZMUZ010000100.1 coordinate 1,160, forward strand.
GCAGCGCTCCGCCTCGGCGACCACCTTGCCGTTCCAGATGGCTTTCGGCATGACCGATAGCTCCTTGATCCGGGACGCGAAATTGCCGTTCTCCCCGTGAGATAGCATCGCGGCGAGGCCCGAGGCAAGCCGCGCCCCCGGGCGTCGGCGCGAGGCGCGCCCGGCGCTTGACCCGGGTCCGGCCGGGCGGCCTAATGCCGCCCTTTTTCGCACATGAGGATGGCGCCCCGGGGCGGTAGAGTGCGGGTCATGGCGGAGAGCATCGCGACGGAAAAGACGACGCCGGTCGGCGGACCGCTGGCGGTCGATCGGGCGACCGGCGAGCTGCGGCGCGGCGTGCCCGTGCTGCTGGCCGGGGCGGACGGCGCGTCCGGCCTCGTGGCCGCCGCCGAGACGCTGGACGACGCCACGCTCGAGCGGCTGCGCGAGGCGGGCGAAACCCGGCCCTTTCTGGTGCTGACCCGGCGGCGCGCCGGCGTGCTGGGGCTCGGCGGCAGCTCCGGCACGACGGTGGCGCTCGGCCTTCCGGACGATGCCGACGCGGCGGCGCTGCAGCGCCTCGCCGATCCGACCGCGGCCGCAGCACCGCTCGACATCGCGCGGCTCTCGACCGCGGGCGGGCTCGGCACGCTCATCGCGGCCGCCGCCATCGAGCTCGCCAAGCTCGCGCGGCTCCTGCCGGCCGCCGTGGTGGCGCCGCTCGGCGCGGGTGCTGCGACGGATCCGCGCCGGCGCAACCTGCTCGGCGGGCTGCTCGGGGTGGCCGCGCCCGACATCGCCGCCTACCAGAACGCCGCCGCCCTCAGCCTCCATCCGGTCGGCGAGGCCCGGGTGCCGCTCGAGGGCGCCGAGGCGAGCCGCGTCGTCGCCTTCCGCCCGAGCGACGGCAGCATCGAGCATCTCGCGATCGTCATCGGCACGCCGGACCCGGCGATGCCCGTGCTCGCGCGGCTGCACTCCGAATGCTTCACCGGCGACCTCCTCGGCAGCCTGCGCTGCGATTGCGGCGACCAGCTCCGCGGCGCCATCGCCGAGATCGGCCGGCAGGGGAGCGGGGTGCTGCTCTATCTCGCGCAGGAGGGACGCGGCATCGGCCTCGTCAACAAGCTGCGCGCCTACCGGCTGCAGGATGGCGGCGCCGACACCGCCGTCGCCAACGAGCAGCTCGGCTTCGAGGCGGACGAGCGCATCTATCTGCCGGCGGCCGAGATGCTGCGCCGGCTCGGCTATCATCAGGTCCGGCTCATGACCAACAACCCGGCCAAGGTCGCGGGGCTGCAGCGCTGCGGCATCGACGTGGTGGAACGGGTGCCGCTGGTGATCCCGGCCAATCCGCATAACGAGAACTACCTCGAGACCAAGGCGACCAAGCTCGGCCACATGTTCTGAGCCGGGCGCTCCGGGCCGGCAGCCCGGTTTCGCGCGCGGCCATTTCGCGAAGCCGGCAAGTCTTGCCGGGCGAGGGGGCTGGCTGGATTCGTCGCAGCCGGGCGCCGGGGTCCGGCATCTTCCCGGCTGGCATCCGCCCTGCATGGAGAGTGACCGAAAGGTCCTTTCATGCCCGTCCAGATGCCGAGCCTGCCGCGGATCGTGACGCCGGTCGCCTATGTGGCGAATACCGCGCCGCCGGCCGATGCCCGCCCCCGGGCGGGGCCGGCGCACCGGATCGTCGCCGTCAACCCTGCCGCTGGGCCCGCCCCTGGGCCCGCCACGGGGCTTGCCGCCGGTCCCGCGCCGGACCTGACGGCTCTCGAGGCGCGCGAGCGCACACGGCGCATCGGCGAGCCCGGCTGGCAGCCGCAGCCCGATTCCCCGGATTTCAGGCCGTTCGGCGATGACGGGCTCACCTTCGGCGATCTGATCGACGTGGTGAACCCGCTGCAGCATCTGCCGGTGGTCGGCAATGTTTACCGCTGGCTGACCGGCGACGACCTGTCGCCCGCGGCGCGGGTGGCGGGCGGCGCGCTCTATGGCGGCCCGATCGGGCTTGCGGGCTCGATCGGCCAGCTCATCGTGAACGGCGTCATGGGCGGCGCCCCCGATCAGGAGGTGCTGACGGCGCTGCTGGGCCCGAGCCCCTTCGCCGACCCGGCCGAGGGCGGGACCGCGGTCGCCGCAGCGGCGCCGGCCGCAATCCCGAACGCGGCACCCCCGAACGCGGCACCGACGCCCACCGAAGCCGGCTTCCTGCCGCTGGCGGGGCCGGCGAACGTACCTGCCGCCCCCGCCATGGCGGCAATGATCCCGCTCGAGACGGGCGAGAGCACAGCGCCGATGATCCCGCTTGCCGGAAACGGCGCGCCGTCGCCGATCGAGCTCGATCGGGGCCAGGAGGCAGCCCTGCTCCGCTTCCTAGAGAGCCAGTCGCCCGGGGGCGCGCCAGCCGGCGCAGGCCCGGCCCCCGTCATCGATATCGGGCCCCAGCCGGCGCCGGGTCTCGATCTGCCCGGTTCGATCCCGCTCGAGATGAGCCGCGCCCTCGAGAGCTACCGCCGCCAGCAACAGCAGCCGGACGCAGCTCTCGCCCCCGATATCGAGCTCGACATCCGAAGCTGATCGGCGGCTGTTGCGGTTCCGGTCTCGGCCCCGCGATGGATGCCCGGTCAAGCCGGGCATGACGACCGAGCGCAGAGCCGGAGCTTCAGGCAGGCGCCGGGCGCGCGCCCTTGCGAAGCAGGACGAGGCCGCAGCCCCTCACCCTGCCCTCTCCCCGCAAGCGGGGAGAGGGAGGCGAGCGCCAGCGAGCGGGTGAGGGGTCAATCGCGCAGTGTGCGCTCGCAAGAGCGCACACGCCCGGATCGGTGAAGCGGCGGAGCCGCTGGCTCGCGGTGACGAGCGCAGGGCCGGAGCTTCAGGCAGGCGCCGGGCGCGCGCCGAAGATCGCCGTGCCCACCCGGACATGGGTCGCGCCGAGCCGGATCGCCGTCTCGAAATCGCCGCTCATGCCCATGCTGACGGCGGGAAGCCCGTGCTCGCGCGCGAGCTTCGCGAGGAGCGCAAAATGCGGCGCGGGCTCCTCTCCGGCCGGCGGGATGCACATCAGCCCTTCGACCGGCAAAGCGAGCTCGTCCCGGCAGAGGCGGATGAACGCCGGCGCCATCGCCGGCGCGACGCCTGCCTTCTGCGGCTCCTCGCCGGTATTGACCTGGATGTAGCAGCGCGGCAGGCGCTTGCCCTTGTCGCGCTCGGCCACGAGCGCGCAGGCGAGCTTCTCGCGGTCCAGCGTCTCGATCACGTCGAAAAGCGCGACCGCATCGGCCGTCTTGTTCGATTGCAGCGGCCCGACGAGATGGAGCTCGAGCCCGGGGTGGCGGTCGCGAAGCGCCGGATATTTCACCGCCGCTTCCTGCACGCGGTTCTCGCCGAAGATCCGCTGGCCGGCGCGGATCGCGGCCTCGACCGTCGCCGCGCCGTGGGTCTTGGCGACCGCGACCAGCGTCACGGCGGCGGGATCCCGCCCCGACGCGCGCGCGGCCGCAGCCATGCGCCCGCCGATCCCGGCAAGCGCGGCGGCGATATCGGTGTCGGCGGAGTCGGTCATGCGGCGTCCGGGCTCGAACGATGGGGCCGGAATCCTAGAGCATTTTCCTGCGAAGTGGGCACCGGGTCGCGGCAGAAAATGCGGCCAAATCAGGGAATCCGGCGCGCGTTCCCATTCAACTTCGAGGAAACGCGCTCCAGAGCGCCGTCGAAGGCTTGGCCAGCCGTGCGAAGACCCGCGCATGAGGCGGGAATCGGCCGGCGGGAAGGGGCGGTGCGGGCAAAAAAATTGGGGGAGCGGCATAGCCGCTCCCCCCGGTTCTGGCCCCCAGGCTTTATCGGTTGTTAGAACCCGATAAAGAAGCCCACGCCAGCTTCCCAGCTAGTGTTGTCGTCGGTGTCGTACGTCTTGCCATTATCGTCGGAAGACGTGCCGCTACCCTGGTAGTCGTTCACGCCGACCATGCCGTCGAGCGAGATGCCCGGCCCGAGGTCGTAGCGCGTGGTGATCTGGATGACGTCCAGATTGTCGGTGTTGCCGTTGGTCACGCCGTATTCGCCGTGCGACCAGGCGAGACCGACCGTCCAGGCATCCCAGTTGTAGGTCAGGCCGATGCCCGCAACCCACAGGTCGATTTCGTCGGTGTTGCTGGCGGAGTAGTTGTTCCGGAACGAACCAGCCGCACCGATCGTGAAGCCGCTGAAGCCCACAATCATGTGAGCGCGCGCGTTCCACGTATCGTCGTCCTGACCCGGAGACGGCGCCTCGTAGTTGCCGTGACCGCCGCCGATGCCGGCGATGAAGTTCACGCCATTGAAGTCGTGCTCGAAGTTGATCGCGGCTGCGATGACGTCGTCAGTCTGGAACGAGTTGTTGTTGAACGACGTGCCGCCCGGACCGTTGGCATTCGCGATACCGCTGTACTGGTCCTCGCCACGACGATCCGGCGCCCAGGAGAGGCCGAACGTGAAGCCACCGAAGCTCGGCGAGAAGTAGATGATCTTCGTCGCGTCGCCCGAAATACGGTGGATTGTCGTGTTGGTCTGGACAACAGCCTGCGTGCCGCTGCCGAAGTTGTTGGCGAACTCGAAATACGGCGTGTCGACGCCGAAGATGTTCGAGGCGCTCGGGATGATGTAAGCGAGCTGCTCGTAAGCGTCGTCGTCATCACCGAAGCGAATCTGACCCCAGCCGCCCTTGAAGTAGGCCCAGACCTCGTCGATCTGGTCGCTGGACTGCATGGCTTCGAGCTGGATGGTGGCACCCACCGCAAGGCCATTGTCGAGGACGACTTCGCCCTTGAAATGGACTTCGACGTCTTGCCGGAACACGTCGCTCGACGTGTTGTCGCCGGGTTCGCCCGATTCATCGTCCTGATCGAAGACGAGGCCGGCAGCACCCGCATAGTAGCCGCCCAGGCCGAGCTGGACGTTCGCTTGCGCGCTTCCAGCAACGACCCCGGCCGCGACCAATGCGGTCGTACCGAGAAGAATATGCTTCATGACAGTCGGTTCCTATCTTTGAAGTTCTAGTCGAAAGCGCTAGCCACCTTCGACCACCCCATTTGCCGGTTGCGGCCTTTTGACCGCAGTTCTGTCACGCCAGTCCCTAAAAAGGCCCCCGAGACACAACTGCGGCGTCGACGCCACATTCCGACCAAGGGTTTATCCCGCCTCGGTCATTAAGGGTCAAGCAAACCCCCGCCGGCCCATGGCTATTCTGACCCACTGTGGCGCGGAAGCCACAGTTCCCTTGCGAGAAGGTTAACGCGGGCGGCTTTCGGGGAGAGCGGGGCGAGGGCGGACGCGACGGCACCGGCAAAAAGACAGGGGGAGCGGCCGCGCCGCTCCCCCTCGTTTCGCGTCCGGTCCCGGCCTTGCCGGTCCGTCAAAGCGAGGCCGCGTCAGAACTCGATATAGAAGCCGACGCCGGTCTCGACCGCATCGTAATCGCCGTTGCCGCCCGGATTGTCTTCGTTGTCGTCGTTATAGGCGGTGTAGCCCAGCATGCCGTCGATGCTGATGCCTTCGGCGAGGGCGTAGGACGCCTGGATCTGCACGATGTCGAGCGTGTCGTGGTCGCTGTTGTCGGTCATCTCGTAGGTGCCGTGCGAATAGCCGAGACCGACGCTCCAGGCGTCCCAGCTATAGACGATGGCCGCGCCCGCCATCCAGAGATCCTGCTCGCTCGGGCTCGAGCTGTTCCAGTTGTCGATATACTCGCCCGACGCGCCGATCAGGAAGCCGCCGAAGGAGACCTGGAAATAGGCGTTGTAGTTCATGGTGTCTTTGTCCTGGTTGGCGGCGGGCGCCTCCCAGTTGGCGTGCGACACCGCACCGCCGATCACCAGGCTCACATCCTCGAAATCGTGGCTGAAGCTGACCGCGGCCGAGATGTTGTCGTCGACCTGGCCGCTATTGTTGTTGAAGGAGGTGCCGCCGGGGCCGTTCGAGTTCGCGACGCCGCTGTACTGGTCCTCGCCACGCCGGTCCGGCGTCCAGGAGGCGGCGAAGCTGAAGCCGCCGAAGGTCGGGCTGAAATAGACGATCTTGGTCGAGTTGTCGTCGAGCCCGAGGCAGCTGCTGTTGGTGTTGGCGAAGCCGTTCTGGCCGGCATTGCCGAAGTCGAAATAGGGGCTGTCCACGCCGAACACGTTGCCGGCGACCGGCACCAGGTAGCACATCTGCGCGAGCGCCTCGGGGGTGTCGCCGAAGCGGATCTGGCCCCAGCCCTCACCCTCGAAGAAGGCATAGACCTCGTCGATCTGGTCCGAGGACTGCATGCCTTCGAGCTGGATGCGCGCGCCGATCGAAAGGCCGTTGTCGAGGGTGACGTCGGCGTTGAAGTGCACTTCGACGTCCTGCCGGAAGGCATCGCTTTGCGTGTTGTCGCCGGATTCGCCGGCACCGTCATCCTGGGTCAGCAGCAGGCCGGCAGCGCCGACATAGTAGCCGCCGATGCCCATTTCCATTTCGGCGTGGGCAGGAAGAGCGAGCGCCGCCACGGACGCAATGGCGGTCGAGCCGAGCAGCAGGCGCTTCATGGTAACACTCCCCCTAATCCCCAAATTAGACTGCTTACAATCAGCAACACCGATATCGGTGTCAAGCATGATGCGATTTGGTTAGCGATTTGCGAACGGCCAGATCTCCAGCCCGTGGATGGCGTTGCGCACGTCGTGGCTGAGCGGAATCGATTTCAGCATCGCGGGCGTTTCGAGCCGATAGACGGCGAGCGTCGCCGGCGAAGAACCGCCGACCACATGATCGTCGTCGATCGTCGCGAGCCCGCGGCCGAAGGCCTGGCGCGCGAAATCCTGCGGCAGATCCGTGTGGGTCATGGCCTCAGCGGCATAGCGCGGCACCTCGATCGAAAGCCGCACCTGACCGTCGAGCCCGAACCAGGCGACGCTGTCGGCGCCGGTGAAATTGGCGAGGACCCCGCCGCGGAAGGGGCGGGCATTGTGGGTCAGGCGGGGGAGGCGCGCATGGGCCGACGCCTGGCCGTCGCGGATCGCGATCAGCCGGTTCATATGGAGCCCGCCGACATAGATGACCTCGTCCTCCACATGCACGTTGTTGATGTGGGTGGTGTCGGCGAGGGCGGGCCCGTCCGGCCCTTCGGGATCGTAGGCGCGGAACTGGATGCGGCGCTCGGCGTCGAGCTTGAGGCAATAGGCGGCGACGAACCGGCCGGTGGTCAGGTCGCAGACGAGGATCGAGTCGAACCGGGTCGAGGTGAGGTAGAGCCGGTCCCCGGCGATGCAGATCTCGTGGCAGAGCTTGAGATAGGGGCTGCGGATCGAGCGCAGCTTCCGGAATTCGCGGTCGAACACGAAGATCTCGTCGCTGGCGGCGATGAAGACCTCCTCGCCGCGGAAGGCGATGCCGCGCAAGCCCCGATCGCCGCCGCGGCCGCTCCAGTCGATCGAGCCGTCGTTCCAGTCCAGCACCTGGCGCTCGGCGCCCGTCTCCAGATCGACGAGATAGGCGCCGCCGTGGCTGGCGCCTTCATGCGCCGAGCGCACCACGGTGGTCGCCAGCACGACCGGGAGCCTCGAGACCATCGGGGAAATCCTAGACGGGGTGTTCGTAGCCGAGCAGGGCGAGCGCCGGCGCATAGTCGGGATGGCGCTCGAACTCGGCGAGGAGGCCGGGCTCGAGCAGGCGACGCGGCGGCAGGCCGATGGTCTTGCGCCGCTTGTCGGGCGCCGGCCGGTCGCCGGTGACGCGGTCGTTCTCCGCCCAGCGCTCAAGGAAGACGGGGTCGTAGGCGAGGTCGAGCCGTTCGGCGAGCAGTCGCATGCCAGTCTCCGGCGCCAGGGCGAAATCCTCGAAGCGGACGAAGCCGAGCTCGGCCGCGAGCTCGGCGAAGCGGCGATAGGCGGCGAGGAACTCGTCGAGCCGCACGCGCCCGCGCAAGCCGAGCAGCCGGCGCGTGCTCTGCCATTGATCGATCGGGTGGCGAACCGTGCAGGTTTCGCGGATCGCGTAGAGCTCGGCGAGCGCCTCGTTGAGGCCGCGCCGCCCGGTCGGGGCGGCGAGGTGGGGAGGCCCCAGGAAATCGAGGTGGCTCCAGTCGCGCAGCACGAGGGTCATGCCCCGGGCGGCGGCGCGCGCGTCGATGAGGCGAATGGCATCGAGGAACCGCGCCTCGGGCTCGGCGGCGAAGCGCGCGGCCTCTTCGGTAGTGAGCAGCCCGTACCATTCCTGCGCCTGGCGATAGGGGTCGATGAAGCGGGTGCCCTCGGGATGGACCTCGCTCAGCAGCGCCACGCCGGGGAGGGCGCCGATGCATTGCGCGATCACCGTGCCGCCGGTCCGCGCCAGATTGTGCAGCACGCGCATCACCGGCCGGCCGGCCGGCAGTGCTGTCGGCGCGCGGGGACCCGGCGCAAAGAAGACCGGTGCCGCGGCCGGGGCTTCGGTCGCTTCATGCCGGACGCGCGCAACCGCCGGCGGCGCGGCCGGTGCGATTTCGGTGGTGCCGTGTGCGCACCAGTCGCGCCAGAGCGTCCGATAGGCGCGCTCCACCGCCGCCGCGAAACGCGGCGCGTCGCAGAGCGGGGAGGTCGCCATGCGCGGCCGGAGCTCCTGGCGGAGTCGAGCCAGCCGCGCCGGGTCGCGCGCGAGCGCAAGGGCGATGTCGCGATATTGCGCGGGGCTCTTCGCGATCAGCGCCTCGAGCCCGACCTGGGTCAGCAGGCTCGCACCGACGCGGCCGGCATGGGCCGTGCCTTCGAGCGCCACGATCGGCACGCCCATCCAGAGCGCCTCGCAGCTTGTGGTTGTGCCGTTATAGGGAAAGGGGTCGAGCGCCACGTCGATATTGGCGTAGTCGGCGAGGCCTTCCTGGATGGTCGGCGCCCAGGGCGCGATCTCGAGCCGCGCGGGGTCGATGCCGAAGGCGGCGAGCCAGGTACGATAGCGCTCGACCACGGTCGGATCGCGGAACTGATTGGCGCGGAGCTTGAGCCGGGCGCCCGGGAGCGCCGCCAGGATCTCCGACCAGAGCCGGGCCGCCGCGGGACCGATCTTGTGGGCGTTGTTGAAGCAGCCGAACACCGGCGGCTCGCCGCGCGCCAGCGGCCCGGGCGAGGGCGGCGGCGCCTCCTCGAGCGGGCGGTAGCAGAGGAAGCCTTGCGGCAGCCGGATCTGCGTCTCGCCATAGAGCGGATCGGTGAGGCCGACCGGATCGGCGACCGCATCGGTCAGCCGGAAATCCACCGTCGGCAGGCCGGTGCCGTGCGGATAGCCGAGCCAGGTGCCCTGCAGCGGCGCCGGCTTGAGGGCGAAGACGGAGAGGCGGTTCCGCGCCGTATGACCCGCGCAATCCACCAGGATGTCGATGCGGTCGGCGGCGATGAGCTTCGCGGCCTCGAGGTCGGCGAGGAGCGTGACGTCGCGCCAGTGATCGGCATGGGTTCGTATCCGCTCGGTGATGGCGTCCGGCCGCGCCGTGTTGGAATAGGCATAGACCTCGACCGCCGCGCGATCGTGGGCGGCGAGCAGCGGCTCCAGGAAGAAGGCGCAGGAATGGGCGTTGAAGTCGGGCGAGAGATAGCCGACCCGCAACCGCCGTTCCGGATCGCGCTCGCGCTCGCGCCAGGCGGTCTCGCCGGCGCCGGCGAGACCCGCCATGTTGCGGCCGATGCGGCGATGCTCCTCGGCGATCGCCGCCGGATCGATGCGGTCGTGATAGATCGACTTCATCAGCAGGTTCGATCCGGCCGTGAGATAATCCGGCTGCGTCGCGACGACGTAGCGCAAATGCTCCAGCGCCTCGTCGAGATTGCCGAAATCCTGCAGCACGTTGGCGAGGCTGTTGCGCGCCTCGCCGAAATCGGGACGCAACTCCAGCGCGAAACGATAGGTCGATTCCGCCTCGGCGAACCGGCTGAGGTCGCGCAGGGCCTTGCCGATATTGAGGCGGCATTCCGGCTTCTGCGGATCGAGCGCGACCGCCTTTTCGAGATAGGGCAGGGCCTCGGCCGCGCGGCGCTGGGTGGTCAGCGCCACCCCCAGATTGATGTAGGCGTCGAGATAGTCGGGCTTGTGGCGGATCGCGCAGCGATAGGCCTCGATCGCCTCGTCATAGCGGCCCATCCGGTCGAAGGCGACGCCCATCGAGTAATGCGCATGCGCCCGGTCCGGCTTCAGGCCGATCGCGCGGCGATGCAGATCGACGGCGCCCGCATAGTCGCCCCGGGTCGTCAGCAGCGCCCCCAGATTGTTGAGCGCATCGACATGCTGCGGGTTGAGCCGCAGCACGGCGCGGTAGCTCGCCGCCGCCTCGTCGAAACGCTCCAGCCGGTGCAGCGCCATGCCGCGCCAGAGATGCGCGTCCGCCATGTTGGGGTTGATCGCGAGCGCCTTGTCGATGAGCTCGATCGCGGCCGCGTCCTCGTTCCGCTGATGCAGCAGATAGCCCAGCAGCCCCAGCGCCTCGAAGCGCCGCGGCGACGCGCGCAAGATCTCGCGATAGATCGCCTCGGCCTCCGGCAGCCGGCCCTGCTGGTGCGCCGCGATGGCGCGCATCAGCACCGGGTCCGGTCCGGGCGGCCCGGCGCGGCCGGGACCGCCGGCACCGCGGGGCGGCGGGCCGCCGGACCCGCGTCGCATGTTTCGATTCATGGCGGCGTTATAGCATCGGTTTCGCGGCCGCAGCACTAGCCCCTCGGGCGCGGCAGGGAAGGCTTGTGCGGCCGGCGTCGCCGGAGGCAGAGTGCGGCCTCGCCGCCGGGCGCGGGCGCGGGCGCGAAGCGCAACGGCCCGGCAGCCTCACGGCGACGGCAGCGTTCCGGAATCGACGACATGGCGAAGATCGTCTGGATAGCCTCATACCCCCGGTCCGGGAATACCTGGATGCGGTTCCTGCTCGCCAACCTGCTCTACGGGCCGCTCAAGAGCTCGGCCGAGCTCGACAAGAAGATTCCCGCCATCCATCGCGGCATCAACGGCAAGCATCTCTTCGGCGGCCAGAAGCTGCTGGTGAAGACGCACTGGAGCTACAACCCGACGCTGCCGCTGCGCGAGGACACGATCGGCGCCATCTACATCCTGCGGCATCCGATCGACGTTCTCGCCTCGAACCTGCAGTATTACCTCGTCCGCTCGCCGGCCTTCGAGGCGCTCGGCACCGAGGATGCCCGTCGCGAAGCGATGCGGCGCTGGATCGACGAATATATCGAGCGGGGCGGAAGCAACCGCGCCTTCGAGTTCGATTTCGGCGGCTGGAACGAGAACGTCGCGAGCTGGACCGGCGACCCGCTGCCCTATCCGCGGCTGGTGCTGAAATACGAGGATCTGAAGGCGGCGCCCACGGAGCGGATGTTCGACGTCGCCCGCTTCCTCGGGATCAACGCCACCGAGACGCGGATCGCCGACGCGGTGGCGCGGTCGAGCTTCAAGGCGATGCGCGCGCTCGAAGAGGAGGAGATCGCGCGACGCGAGCGCGGCATCTTCTTCAACGACACGGTCGAAGCGAGCGTCCAGCTCGGCGGGCGGTTCGTGCGGCGCGGCGAGGTGGGCGGCCAGGAGACGCTGCTCACGCCGGCGCAACGCGCGGCCGCGAATGCGCGCTTCGGCGCCGTGATGGCGCGCTTCGGATACGCCGAAAAATCCGATCAGGCGGTGCCGGCCACCGGCCGGTAGTCCGCCGGCAGCGGGAGATAGCCGAAGCGCCGCATCTGCGCCTCGTGCGCGGTCGCGATCGCCTCGACCTGCGCCGGCGAGAGCAGGGTGCGCCATTGCCCGGCCCGGCCCGCGCGGAAGAAGCGCCGGCTCGCCTCGCTGCGCTCGATGAAGCCCTTTTCGTCCTCCTGCTGCCGGAGCTTCTCGAACGAGCTTTGCTCGACGGCGCGGCGCAGCCGCTCCTCGCCCGGATTGAGGCCGAGGAAGCGCGTGACGGCGCCGAAGCACTGCAGCGGACGGTCGAGCATGTCCTCGTAGCGCATCACATGGAGCGCCGGGTTCGGCCGGCCGGTCCAGCTCTCGACATTCTCCGACCAGGACCCCAGCACCTCCTGCACATGCTTGTCGGTCATGCCGGTGGCGAGGCCCGGACGCCCCATCATCTCGATCGCTTCGTCGAGGCTGCGCCCGTAATGGTCGGCGAAGGAGATCGCCACATCGAGCGGGTTGCGGATCACATAGATCGCGCCGGCGCTGTATTCCATCGTGACCGTCGGCACGCCCTGCGATTCCACGAGCGCGTTGTGCGTCTTCGCGAACACATTGTCCGGAAAGATCTGCGTGAGGCGGCGATGCACCTTCGGTCGGAGCCGCGCGATCTCGGCGAGGCCCATCTCCTGCACCGGCCCGCCCGCGGCTTCGGTGTACCAGCCGAGCGCGGATTCCGAGGTGCAGAAATCGGCCAGCCGGTTGATGTCGTAGGCTTCGCCCGGCTTGCGGAAAAGATTGTGCAGGAAAGCGCGCAGCCAGGTGTTGCCCGATTTGGGATAGGAGGCGAGCCAGATGACCTTGCCCATCGAATTCCTTCCTGCGAGCGGCTGAGCGCGACAAATTCCACGGCCGCCGCTGCGGTTTTCCGCCCGGGGCGGCCTTAGATAATCCATCCGCTTCCGGGACGCAAAGCGGCCGCGGCGGCAGGCGATTCGCCGCAGGGCGGAAGGGTGCCCGCTATGGCGTTGCGCAAGGCCTCAGCCTTGACCTGAGGGAAACCCTCTGGTTTAAGCTTTGCGCCGGTCGCGACCCGTTTCCGTCGAAGGGGATTTCATGGCCCGTCAAGCCTCCAAGGCCTTGCGTCAGGCGTCGCGCCCGCGTCGCTGGGCAATGCTGGCGCTGGCTCTGCTCGTCGGCTTCACGTTCACGGCCTGCTCCTTT
>CAZMUZ010000101.1:0-13386 GCA_964569315.1 uncultured Rhodospirillaceae bacterium
CGACATAGGTCTTGGTCGGATGCTGGTCGTGCAGGCTCTTGCCGGCATCCTGCTCCAGATGCAGCCGCGTGATGCCGACCGCGCGCGTGCGCCCGCCCGGCAGGTCGAGCGTGATGATGCCCTTGCCGACGATCGGCTGCAGATATTGCGAGATCTGATAGCCGGCCGGCAGGTCGGCGTAGAAATAGTTCTTCCGGTCGAACACCGAATGGAGATTGATCTCGGCATCGAGCCCGAGGCCGGTGCGGACCGCCTGCTCCACGCAATATTCGTTGATCACCGGCAGCATGCCGGGGAAGCCCGCATCGACGAAGCTCACCTGCGTATTGGGCTCGGCGCCGAAGGCGGTCGCCGCGCCGGAGAAGAGCTTCGCCTTCGAGACCACCTGCGCATGCACCTCGAGCCCGAGCACGATCTCCCACGCGCCGGTGCGACCCTGAATCAGATCGGTGTCGTTCGCCTGCGCCGCTTCCGCTGCCATCGTCATGTCCTCGTTCAAGCGCCCGGACGCGCGGTGAAGTTCGCCGCCTTCTCCACCACCTGCGCGACGCGCAGCAGGGTCGCCTCGTCGAAGGCGCGGCCGATGAGCTGGAGGCCGAGCGGAAGGCCGTCCGCCGACAGGCCGGCCGGCACCGAGATGCCAGGCAGGCCGGCCAGGTTCACCGGCACGGTGAAGATGTCGTTCAGATACATCGCGACCGGATCGTCGGTCTTGTCGTTCGGCCCGAAGGCGGCGCTCGGCGTCGCCGGGGCGAGGATCGCATCGACCTTGTCGAAGGCTTCCGTGAAATCGCGGAGAATCAGGCTGCGCAGCCGCTGCGCCCGCAGGTAGTAGGCATCGTAGTAGCCGGCCGAGAGAACATAGGTGCCGATCAGGATGCGCCGCTTCACTTCTGCGCCGAATCCCGCCGCGCGGGTCAGCTCATACATGGCATCGAGGCTTTCCGCCGGCACCCTGAGCCCGAACCGCACCCCGTCATAGCGCGCGAGGTTGGAGGAGGCCTCCGCCGGCGCGATGATGTAGTAGGTCGGCAGCGCATATTTCGAATGGGGTAGCGAGATATCGACGATCTCGGCCCCCGCCGCCTTGAGCCACTTGGCGCCTTCGGCCCACAGCGCCTCGATCTCGCCCGGCATGCCGTCCATCCGGTATTCCTTCGGCACGCCGATCCTGAGGCCGCGCACATCGCCGGTGAGCGCAGCGCGAAAATCCGGCACGGGCAGGTCCGCCGAGGTCGAATCCTTCGGATCGTGGCCTGCCATGGCGCCCAGCATGATCGCCGCATCCTCGACCGAGCGCGTCATCGGGCCGGCCTGGTCGAGCGAGGAGGCAAAGGCGACGATGCCCCAGCGCGAGCAGCGCCCATAGGTCGGCTTCAGCCCGACGATGCCGCAGAAGGCGGCCGGCTGGCGGATCGAGCCGCCGGTGTCGGTGCCCGTCGCGGCCAGCGCGACCCGCGCGGAAACCGACGCGGCCGAGCCGCCCGAGGAACCGCCCGGCACGAGCTTCGTCGCGTCGCCCTTGCGCTTCCAGGGGTTCTCGACGGCCCCGTAATAGCTCGTCAGGTTGGACGAGCCCATGGCGAACTCGTCGAGATTGAGCTTGCCCAGCATCACCGCGCCGGCGCGCCAGAGATTCGTCGTCACCGTCGATTCGTAGGTCGGCTTGAAGCCGTCAAGGATGTGCGAGCCCGCCGTGGTCGGCACGCCTTCGGTGCAGAAGAGATCCTTGATGCCGATCGGCAGCCCTTCCATCGCGCCCGCCTTGCCCTCGCGACGGCGCTTGTCCGAGGCATCGGCCATGGCCCGCGCCCGGTCCGGCGTCTCGGTGATGAAGGCGTTGAGATGGCGGTGCTTCTCCATCGCCGCGATATGCGCGTCGGTCAGCTCGCGGGACGAGAATTTACCGTTGGCGAGTCCGTCGATCGCGCCGGCGAGCGTAAGATCGGTAAGGGCAGCCATTATTCGACCACCTTCGGCACGGCAAAGAAGCCGGCAGCGGCTTCCGGCGCATTCGCCAGGACGCGATCGCGATAGCCGCCGTCCGCTACCTCGTCCTTGCGCCGCGGCAGCTTGAACTGCTCGACCCCGGACATAGGTGCGACGCCCGAGACGTCCACCTCGTTGAGCTGCTCGACCCAGCGCAGGATGCCTTCTAGCTCGCCGGCCAGCGCGTCGGCCTCCTTCGGCTCCAGCCGGATGCGGGCGAGCGTTGCGATATGGGCAACGGTCTTGCGGTCGAGCGACATGACGATCCTTCGCAAATGGGAAACCGGGCGGGACGACCCCGTCGCCGGATCCCGGATATCTCTGAACGGAGCCGATCCCCCAGGCGGAGGCGGGCGGACGGCTTCGGAGGGCGGCGAAATTATCATCCGGTTCCGGTCGCTGCAACCCGAGGCGCCCCGCGGCTTTCCGCCATGGGACGCTCGCTTGCCCCCGGGAGACGGCGCGCCTACTCTGCCGGCCGGCGGCAACGCGGTATCAAGGGAGAGACCCGCATGACCAACCCGGTTGAACAGCTTCTCGGCAAACCGGCGATCGAGGCGCTGAAGCGGCCGATCGGGCAGGCCTTCGGATTGCCGGGCGCCGCCTTCACCAGCGACGATTTCTTCGATCTGGAAAAGGAGACGCTTTTTCCGCGCACCTGGACCGTGGCGGGCGTGGCGAGCGACATCCCGAACCCGGGCGACGCGAAGCCGGTCACCGTATCGGGCCTGCCGCTGATGCTGGTGCGCGACCGCGAGGGCCAGGTCCGTGCGTTCCACAATGTCTGTCGCCATCGCGGCATGCGGCTCCTGACCGAACCCTGCAAGGGCCAGACGACCCTGCGCTGCCCCTGGCATAGCTGGTCCTACGCGCTCGACGGGCGCTGCATGGCGACGCCGAACATCGGCGGCGTCGGCGTGAACGAGGCCAAGGGCTTCGAGAAAAGCGAGCTCGGGCTGAAGCCCGTCCGCGCCGGGGTATGGCTGAACACCGTCTTCGTCAATCTGGACGGCAAGGCGCCGCCACTTTCCGAGCATGTCGCGCCGTACGAGGAATATTACTCGGCGTTCGATCTCTCCCTGCTCCGCCACAGCGGTCATACCGACCGCGAGTTCAAGGCGAACTGGAAGCTCTGCATCGAGGGCGGCATCGAGGATTACCACCTGCCCTGGGTGCATCCGCAGTTCTTCGAGGGCGTGCCGGCCTGGCACGGTCGCGCGATCCTCGATCGCAGCCTGGTCGGCACCGAGAGCTGGTTCGGCAAGTCCGACGTCGATCTCTACGGCGCCAGCCGCGAGCTGCCCTGCTTCCCGGGCCTCAACGACGACCATCGGCAGACGGGAAATTTCATGGTGCTCTTCCCGAATGCCGGGCTCTCGATCGGACCGGATCACATGGCGATCACCCACTATGTACCGAAGAGCGCCGGCCTGACCTACTACCGCAAGGATTACTATTTCATCGGCGAGGCCGCGACCGATCCCGCCTTCGAGGAGGCCCGGAAGACCGTCACGAGCGGCTGGCTGCAGATCAACGATCAGGACCAGAGCATCGTCGAGCCGCTGCACGAGAACCACCGGACCCGCGACAAGATCGGCGTCGACAACCGGTTCTCGCCGGAATGGGAAGGCGCCATCCGCGGCTTCCAGACCCTGGTGGTCGACACGATGATGCGCTGACGGCGCGTCCTCGACCGCTCGGCGCTACCGGTGCGGCGGGCCGCCGCCCCGAGGTCTTGTGGCCGATATTGCCGGAAATGCCCGGTAAGGGCAGACTTGGGGTGCGCCCGTCCCGCATAGGTGGCCCTCGATGCGCCCCGTCATCACCCTGCCCGCTCCCGGCCTCGCGCTTGCCGCGTGGGCCGCGCTCTTTCTCGCCTTCGCCGTTCCCGCCGCAGCTTTCGACCCTTCCCTGGGGCAGACGGTCGATGGGCAGCTCTACAAGCCGACCGAAAAGCTCGTGGCCGCCTTGCTGGTCGATCAGGGGCTCCGCAGCAAGGTCGACGACGACGGCGACCTCGAGGTGACGTTCACGGTCGATGGCGTGACCGTGCCCGGCTGGCTCATCTTCGACCGTCTCGACGACGGGACGATCTGGAATCTCCGCTTCACGGCGAACCTGCCGGCCGACCACGAGCGCCGCGATCAGTACCACGAATACGCCAATGGCTGGAATCGCGACGAAGTCACCGTGAAGCTTTTCGTCAATGACGAGGAGGAGCTGGTCGCCGAGCAGAACTTCCCGGTGCAGTTCGGCCTCAATCCGAAGGAATTCGCCGAGAACGGCTACCAGGTCTTCATCGAAGGCGTCGGGCGCGTGCTCGATGATATGGGAGCCGGCGCGGTCAGGGCCGGCGACGAGCCGGTGGCGGATCCGGGCGACAATCCGGGCGAGCCCATCGTGGCGAGCGATCCGCCGGCCCGCTCCATCGGGTTGCTGGAGATGTCGGACGGCACGGTCTGCTCCGCCAGCGTGGTCGCGATCGACGTGATCCTGACGGCGGCGCACTGCCTTTTCGACGAGGACCACGGCCGCGTCTCGCCGGCCCTGTTCAGCGCCGGCTACGACCGCGGCGACACCGTTGCCACCTCGAAGATCCGCGACGTCTATCTGCCGCCGGAGTACGACCACAAGAAGTTTCTCTCGACCAACGACATCGACGGCTACGACTACGCGTTCCTCCGGCTCAACCGCGAGATCGGCGAGGATACCGGCATCCTGCCGGTGCGCGTGCTGAGCGGCGGCGAGCTCGACGCCATGATGGAGATCGGCGGCACCGGCTTTACCCAGATCGGCTACGGCAACGAGGAGAGCGACCATCCGGTGGTGCGGCGCAACTGCCGCATCGAGCAATGGTGGGACGACCATACCTATGCGCATCACTGCGGCACCGTGCCGGGCGATTCCGGGTCGCCCGACCTGATCCTGCTGAACGGCGAGTATTCGATCGTCGGAATCGAATCCGCCGAGGTCGACTTCCGCAACCTGAAGGGCGCGGACATGGTCGTGTCGGCTTCCGCCTTCGCGGACGCGCTGGCGGCGTTCATCGCCCGCTGAGGAAGGCGCGGGATCAGCCCCAGGCGATCCAGAGAGCCCAGAGGCCGAATCCGATCAGCACGAGGCCGGAGAGCCCGTTGATCCAGGCCGTCGCGGTCGCGCCGAGACGATGCCGCACCGCCCCCACGGCGAGGCTGAGGAAGAGCCACCAGGCGGCCGACCCCGACAGCACGCCTGCCACGAGCTGCAGCGCCGATCCGGCGTCGGGCGCCGAGCCGAGCCCCACGCTCGCGAAGATCGCCGCGAAGGACAGGATGGTCGCGGGATTGGCGAGGGTCAGCAGGAAAGTGCTACCGAAATAGCCGGCGAGATCGATGGCACCCCGGGACGGCGCGGCCTCGACCTCTGCCGGCGGACGCCGCATCCCGGCGATGCCGAGCCACAGCAGGAAGACGCCGCCCGCCGTGGCGATCCATTCCTGCCGATCGACGAGCAGGGCCGCGAGCGCCGTGCCGAAGGCGCCGATCGCGCCATAGACCCCGTCGGCGGCGGCAGCACCGAGGCCGGTCACGAAGCCGGCGAGACGGCCGGCGTTGAGGGTGCGCCGCATGCAGAGCACGCCGATCGGGCCGACGGGGGCCGCGATCGCGAGGCCGATGACGAAGCCGCGGAGCCAGAGATCGGCCGTCACCGCCAAGCCTTCCCTATCGGAAGGTCCATTCGAGCGCCGTGTAGAACACATAGGCGCCGAAGGCGAGCAATCCCACGGCCGAGATCCGGTTGAAATGATGCAGCCAGGCGTCGCTCAACCGCCGCCGGGCAAGGCCGGAAATGACAACGAGCATGGCCCACCAGGCGACCGAGCCCACGAACACGCCCGCGACGAGCGCCATCATCTTCGGATAGTCCACGAGCGGATCGTTGATCTGCTCGGTATCCCCCGGGGTCGCGCCGATCGCGACGATGACGGCCGCGAAGGAGAGGATCGTCATCGGGTTGGCGAGCGTCAGCATCAGAATGGTCACGAACTCGCGGACCAGCCCCCCCATGCCGATGGCGCGGCTCGGCTCGCGCACGGTTTTCTCCGTCGGATGGGCGAGCCAGCTCTGGATACCGAGGAAACAGAGCAGCGCGCCGCCGACGAAGGCGAGCCAGTTGCGATGGTCGTAGAGGAAGCCGCCGACCAGCGTCAGGCCGAAGGCGGCGACGAATCCATAGATGGCGTCGGCCGTCCCGGCGCCGAGCCCGGTCGCGTAACCGGAACGCCAGCCGCGGGTAAGGGTCCGTCGCACGATGATGAGCGCAGTCGGCCCGACGGGCGCCGCTATCGCGAGCCCGACCAGGATACCCTTGAAGAAGAACTCCGTGGAGAAGACGCTAGGCATCGGCCGCGTCCCGGCAATCGACCGCGGCAGTTTCCTTCGCCGTGGAAAGCACGATCAGCGTGAACGTACGCGCGATGCCCGGAAGGGATTTGATCCGATCGCCGATGAGATGCTCCAGGTGACGGGTGTCGCGCGCGCGAAGCTTGATGAGGTAGGAATAGTCGCCGGTCATGTGGTGACATTCCTGCACTTCCGGCATTTGACGGATGCGTCGCACGAGTTCCCCCTCGGCCCCCGCCCGGTCCACGAGTATCTGGACGAAGGCGAGGATGTCGAGTCCGAGGGCCGCCGGATCGAGCCGCGCCTCGATCGACCGCAGCACGCCGCGGTTTCTGAGGCGCTTCAGCCGCTCGTTCACGCCGGACACGGAGAGACCGACCGCTTTTCCGATCGCGCCGTAAGACCGAGTCGCGTCGATCTGAATGAGTTGCAATATTTCTCTATCTATGGCGTCCATGCCGCATAAAATACATTATTACCATATAAAAACTGCATTTTTTTCTAAGTTGGTGGATTTCCGCAAGAATCCCGGCTTGCCAGCATCCACGACAACCGGCTATCCAGCCGCGATGCCCGTCCTTTCCCTCGAGACCCTGAAGGCGGCGCTGCCGCCGCGCAGCGCGCTGCTCGGGATCGATCTCGGCAGCAAGACCATCGGGCTTGCGCTGTCCGACCCCGGCCTTCTCGTCGCCTCCCCCCTGCGCACGCTGCGGCGCGGCAAGTTCGCCGCGGACGCAGCGGCGATCGAGACGCTGATCGCGGAGCGCAAGGTCGGCGGGCTGGTGATCGGCCTGCCGGTGGGGCTCGACGGGCGCGAGGGACCGGCCTGTCAGTCGGTCCGGCAATTCGCGCAGAATTTTCTCGCGCGGAAGGAGATGCCGATCCTGTTCTGGGACGAGCGCTTCTCGACCGCGGCCATTAACCGCTTTCTCATCGACGAGGCCGATATGAGCCGCAAGCGGCGCGGCGAAGTGGTGGACAAGATGGCCGCCGCCTACATTCTGCAGGGAGCTCTCGACGCGCTCGCGCGGATTGTATCCGAGTAGCGAGAGGCGAGTTGACCCGGCGCGCGACGGTCGCCGCGCCGACAGCGCAGATATCCGCTTTCACGCCCGCACCCGGCCGTTTCGTCCCTCCAGCCATTAAGGTCCGATAAACCCAACCGGCAGCGGCCGCGACTAACCTTTTGGTAAGCCTGCCCGCCCCAGAATCATTGCGCCGCGCCACGGGATCCGGTTGCCCGCCCTGGCGGGATTCGCCAGCCCTGGGCTCATGCTCGCGAGGAGGGTGTGATGTCCGCCGCCGCTCTCGAACCCACCGAATTGCCGGCCGGCTGGATACGCGGCCCGACGTTCGATCTCGCGCTCATTGCCGGCACGGCGGGGCTCGCCGCTCTCGTCACGATCCCGCTTTCGATCGAGCCGCGTCTCTTCGCCCTGATCACCGTGCCCTATCTCTGGCTCGTCGGATATCCGCATCTGCTCGCAACCTATTCGCAGATCGCTTTCGACCGAAAGAGCTTCGACACCTATCGACGGCTCAACCTCGAGCTGCCGATCGCCATTCTCGCCCTGGTCGCATTTACCGCCTATGCCGTGGGGACCTGGCCGCTCGTAACCGTCTATCTCTATTGGCAATGGTTCCATTTCGCGCGCCAGAGCTACGGGATCTCGCGGCACTATGCGCGCAAAGCGGCTCGGCCACTCGCGGACGACCGCCTGACCACCGCCGTTCTCTATCTCTGGCCGGCGCTCGGCATTCTTCATCGCTCGTGGCAGGCGCCGACGCGGTATCTCGGGAGCGAGGTCTGGACGCTGCCGGTTCCCGATCTCCTGCTGGCATGCGCGAGCGTGGCGACGCTTGCCGTGACGGGGTGGTGGGTCTACGGACGCGTTCGCGCCTGGCGCGCCGGCACCCTCCTGCTGCCGCACACGCTCTACGTCGCGTCGCACGCCGGCATTTTCGCTCTTGGCTACCTTCTGATCGCCGACATCAATGTCGGGTGGCTGGTGCTCAGCCTGTGGCATTCCAGCCAATACATGCTGTTCGTATGGCACGTGAATCGCTCGCGGTACGGAACCCGATCCGACCCCGAACACCCGCTTCTCTCCAGGCTGAGCCAACCCGGCGGCGTATTGCGCTACGCGCTCGTCTTCCTCGGCTTGTCGGTGGTTTTCTTCGGCGCAATCAGGCTCGGCCTCGAATGGCTGGCGCCCCTCGCTCTACCGGTTTCCCTGGTGGTCTTTCATTCCATCAATTTCCATCACTACACGGTCGACGCCATCATATGGAGCCGACGGCGCAATTGGCCGCTCCTCGCCAAGCCGGTCCATTGACCGGCAGCCTCGCGCGCAACCGCCCGCGGACCGCTTTCGGGGCGACCGGTTGACCTCGCCTGCGGCGCTCGCCAGAGTGCCGGCCAATTCGCATCGCTCCTCGAGGTTTCGATCCATGTCCGGTCCGCTTGCTGGCCTTCGCGTCTTCGATCTGAGCCGCATCCTGGCCGGCCCCACCTGCTCGCAGCTCCTCGGCGATCTCGGCGCCGAAATCATCAAGATCGAGCGCCCCGGGGCCGGCGACGATACGCGCAAATGGGGCCCGCCCTACGTGAAGGATGCGGCCGGCGCGAACACGACCGAGAGCGCCTACTATATGGCCTCGAACCGCAACAAGCGGTCGGTCTCGATCGACATCGCAAAGCCGGAAGGACAGGCTCTCGCGAAGCGCCTCATCGCCAAGTGCGACATCATGCTGGAGAACTTCAAGGTCGGGGACATGGCGCGCTACGGCCTGTCCTATGCCGACCTCAAGGCCGATTCCCCCGGGCTGATCTATTGCTCGATCACCGGCTTCGGCCAGACGGGTCCCTATGCGCCGCGCGCGGGCTACGACCTGCTCGCCCAGGGGATCGGCGGCATCATGAGCGTGACCGGCGAGCCGGACCGCCCGCCGATGAAGGTCGGCGTCGGCATCGCCGACATCATGTGCGGCATGTATGCGACCGTGGCGATCCTGGCGGCGCTTCACCACAGGCGCGAGACGGGCAAGGGCCAGTACATCGACCTTGCCCTGCTCGATACGCAAGTTGCCTGGCTGACCACGATCGGACTCAACTACCTGACCTCGGGCGAGGTGCCGCAGCGCGTCGGCAACGAGCATCCGAACATCGTGCCCTACAACGTCATGCCCAGTTCCGACGGCTATTTCATCCTCGCGGTCGGCAATGACGGCCAGTTCGGCAAGTTCTGCGACTTCGCGGGCGCGCCCGAGCTCGCCCGGGATCCGCGCTTCGCGACCAACGAGGCGCGGCTCAGGAACCGGCGGGCGCTCTACGACATCCTCCCCGAGGTGACGCGGCGGAAGACGCAACAGGAGTGGATCGAAGGCCTGGCGAAGGCCGGCGTCCCGGCGAGCCCGGTGAACGACGTCGCGCAGGTTTTCAAGGATCCGCAAGTCCAGGCGCGCGAGATGAAACTGACCATGCCCTATCCGGGGGCCGCCGGCGGCAAGGTGGACCTGATCGCGAACCCGATCCGCTTTTCCGAAACGGCGATCGACTATCGGCTGCCGCCGCCCATTCTCGGCGAGCATACGGACGAGGTGCTGACCGGGCTGCTCGGCCTCGAGGCAAATGAGATCGCGAGCCTGAAAGCGCGCGGCGCGATCTAGAAAAGGCGGCGCTGTCATGGGGGCATCGGCGCCTTCCTCCGCAATGCGGATGCGCGGCCTGATCGCGGCGATCACGGCCGTCACCATCGCCGGGCTGAACTACGGATTCATCGCGCCGCTTATTGCTGTGCTGATGGAGCGGCGGGAGATCGACAAGAGCCTGATCGGCCTCAACGCCAGCTTCCAGGCCGTCGCCGTCGTCATTGCCTCACCGCTGACCGGACTTCTGCTCCGTCGCCTCGGTGCGACAGGGTTGCTGACCGGTGGACTGGTGAGCACGGCCTGCGTTTATGTGCTCTTCGCGGTGATCGACGATATTCCTGCCTGGTTCGTCTTCCGGTTCATCCTCGGCGCCAGCGGCGCGATCGTGTGGGTTGCGAGCGAGGCCTGGATCAATGCGCTCGCGGAAACCCACAACCGGGGTCGCATCATCGGTCTCTACAGCGTCGCCTCGGCCGCGGGTGCGGCGATGGGTCCCCTCATCCTGACGGTGGTCGGCACGAGCGGCTGGGTTCCCTTCATGGCGCCGGCCTCGATCGCGATTCTGGGGATGCTGATGATCCGGTTCGTCGGCGGCGGGGCGCCGGCGCTTGCCGGTGAGCCCAGCAGGCAGCCATGGCGCTTCCTCTGGATCGCGCCTCTGCCGCTCCTGCTCTGCGCGGCATTTTCCGCCACGTCGGAATCGCTTCGGAACTTCCTCGCCGTCTACGGACTCGATCGGGGGATCGCGGAACACCAAGCCTTCGCGCTGCTGAGCGCCATGGCGATCGGCGGCATCCTGTTCCAGTATCCGCTCGGCTGGCTTGCCGATCACATGAACCGGCGCCGGCTTCTGGTGCTGTGCGTCGCGATCAGCGCGATCGGATTTCTTGCTTTGCCGTACATCATCGGCGCGGGCTGGGTCGGCCTCGCCGTCTACTTCGTCTTCGGCGGCGCCTTCTTCATGCTGTACAGCCTGGGGCTCGTGCTGCTCGGCGAACGTTTCCGCGGGCCGGACCTGGTCGCCGCCAGCGCCGGCTTCAGCATGATGTGGGGCGTCGGCACCATCGTCGGCCCGTCCCTTACCGGCATCACGATGGATGTCATGGGTTCGTCCGGTCTCGTCTGGATCACGGTGGGACTCCTGATCACGTTTCTGCCGATGGCCCTGTTGTCGCGATCCGAAGGGCAGAGGACACAGGAATGACGGAGCCCCTGCCCGCGGAGCGCGGACGCGCGCGCAGCCTCGCCGCCGTGATCATCGCCATGGCGATGGTCACGATGAATCACGGGCTTTCCTATCCGCTGCTGGCGCTGGTGCTCGAACGTCACGGCATCTCGTCGAGCCTCATCGGAATCTCGACCGCCGTTCAGGCGTTCGCCGGTCTGGTCTTCGCCTTCTTCGCGGGCAATCTCGTCGGCCGTTACGGACCCGGCCCGATCATGGCGGTCTCGCTTGCGACCATCGCCGCCATCTACCTGCTGCTCGGCGCCTTTCCGGACTATCTGCTGTGGCTGCCGCTGCGGTTCCTGCTGGGCGGGCTCGGGTCGTTCCTGTGGGTCGCGAGCGAGGCCTGGATCAACGCGCTTACCGACAACGCCAGCCGCGGCCGCGTCATCGGCATCTACTCGACCGCAGCCGCCGTCGGCAGCGCGCTCGGCCCCGGCATTCTGCTCCTTACCGGCAGCGAGGGGTTCGCGCCCTTCATCGTCATCGCCTCGGTCTCCTTCGCCGGATCGATCTGCATCCTGCTGGCCGGCACGACACGGCCGGCTTTCCCCGGCACGCCGAGCGGCGGGGTGCTGCGCTATCTGCTGCTGGCGCCGCTGCCGATACTGCTCAATTTCGCCTATGCCTCCATCATGGAGGCGTTCCATACGTTCTTCCCGATTTATGCGAAGGGACTTGCCTATCTCGAGTCCGACGCCTTCTTCATCATGACGCTCATCGGGCTCGGCGGGATCCTGCTGCAATATCCGATGGGCTGGCTCGCCGATCATATGAACCGGCTCCTGCTGCTCCTGATCTGCCTCGGCGCTAGCCTCGCCGGCATCCTCTGCATCCCCCTGATGCTCGGCGCGGGCATGGTCGGCTATGTCCTCTTCTTCCTCTTCGGCGGCATCATGTCGTCGCTCTACAGCTTCGGCGTGGTGCTGCTCGGCGAGCGTTTCCGCGGCGCCGATCTCGCCATGGCGAGCGCGATGTTCACCATGATGTGGTCGGGCGGCACTTTCGTCGGGCCGCCGGTCGCGGGATTCCTCATGGACCAGCTCGGCCCCTCGGGTCTGATCGCCGCGATGGCGGCCGCCATCCTGGTTTTCCTGCCGATGCCGATTCGGGCGCTTCTTCGATCCGCCCGCGCCGCTTAGCCGCCGCGCTCTCCGCGCCTTTGCCGCCCGCGCTTGCCCGTCGCGGCGGGCTCTGCATATAGTCCGGCTTTAATGAGCCCGACCCCCTCCTCGCCCGCCCCGCTCCTCTATCGTCATCGTCATCTGCTGGGAATCGAAGGCCTGACACGGCCCGAGATCGGCAGCCTGCTCGACCTATCCGAATCCTATATCGAGCCGATCCGCAGCAAGACCAAGAGCGCCCTCCTGGTGGGACGGACGGTCATCAACCTCTTCTTCGAGAACTCGACGCGCACCCGCACCTCCTTCGAGCTGGCGGCGAAGCGGCTCGGCGCCGACGTGATCAACATGCAGGTGCAGGCGAGCTCGATAAAGAAGGGCGAGACCCTGCTCGACACGGCGATGACGCTGAACGCCATGCATCCCGATGTGCTTGTCGTGCGCCATCCGGACTCGGGCGCGGTCAACCTGCTGTCGCAGAAGGTCGATGGTGCGGTCATCAATGCCGGTGACGGGCGCCACGAGCATCCGACCCAGGCGCTGCTCGACGCCGTCACGATCCGCCGCCGGCGCGGGCGCCTCGAAGGCCAGCTCGTGGCGGTCTGCGGCGACGTGCTGCACAGCCGCGTCGCGCGCTCCAACATCCACCTGCTCACGACGATGGGCGCGCGGGTCCGCGTGATCGCGCCGCCGACCTTGCTACCCGCCGCCGTCGAACGGCTCGGCGTCGAGGCCTTCACCGACATGCGCAAGGGGCTCAAGGACTGCGACATCGTCATGATGCTGCGGCTGCAGAGCGAGCGCATGCACGGCTCGCATGTCCCCTCGACGCGGGAGTATTTCCATTTCTTCGGCCTCGACTACGAGAAGCTGGCTGCCGCAAAACCGGACGCACTCATCATGCATCCGGGCCCGATGAACCGCGGCGTCGAGATCGACAGCGAGGTGGCGGACGACATCGACCGCAGCGCGATCCGCGAGCAGGTCGAGATGGGCGTGGCCGTGCGCATGGCCTGCC
>CAZMUZ010000102.1:0-13379 GCA_964569315.1 uncultured Rhodospirillaceae bacterium
TCATGCCGGACTTCTGGAAGGGCTGGGCGATATTGACGAGCGGCACGCCCTTTTCACGCGTGGCAAGCGCAGACGGCATCCAGTCGACGACCACGTCGGCGCCGCCGCCCGCGATGACCTGGCTCGGATTGATGTCGGGTCCCCCGGGGAGAATTTCGACGTCGAGGCCGACATCCTCGTAGAGCCCCTTGTCCTTCGCGACGTAGTAGCCGGCGAACTGCGACTGCGTCACCCATTTGAGCTGGAGGGTGAGCTTGTCGGCAGCATCCGCGCCGCTGCCAGCACTCGCCAGCGCCGCCGCAAGCGCAGCGACACCGATCAATTTCCTCATGTTGTTCCTCCCTGTTGTTTTGTTGCCGTCCGTTACCTCCGATAGGAGGGATGCCAGAACGTCAGCCCGCGCTCCAGGAGCGCGAGCGCTCCATAGAAGACCGATCCCGCGAGCGCGGCGACCGCGATGGTCGCCCATACCATATCCACATTCATGCGCGCGACCTCGACCGAGATGCGAAATCCCATCCCGGCGATCGGCGAGCCGAAGAATTCGGCCACGATCGCGCCGATGAGGGCGAGCGTCGAGTTGATCTTGAGCGCGTTGAAGACGAAGGGCAATGCGCTCGGCAGGCGGAGCTTGAAGAAGGTCTGCCAGTAGCCGGCGCCGTAGGCGCGCATCAGGTCGCGGCTGATGGCATCGGCCTGGCCGAAGCCGGCCAGCGCATTGACCAGCATGGGAAAGAAGGTCATGACGACAATGACTGCCGCCTTCGATTCCCAGTCGAAGCCGAACCACATCACCATGATCGGCGCGATTCCCACGATGGGGACGGCGCTCACCAGATTGCCGAGCGGCAAGAGCCCGCGCTGGAAGAAGGGCACGCGGTCGATCGCGATGGCGACGAGGAGGCCGAGCCCGGAGCCGATCGCCCAGCCCGCGAGCACCGCCTTGAGGAAGGTCTGCCGGAAATCGTCGGCGAGGATGCCGGCCTGATCGACGAATTTCTGCGCGATCTGGTGCGGCGCCGGCAGCAGGATCTGGGGAATCCCGAAGCCGAGCACGACGACCTCCCAGAGATAGACGAGCCAGAGGCCGAACAGCAGGGGAGCCGCGAGGCGCAGAGCGGCGCGCTCCGCGCCGAGACCAGCGAGCCAGTCCATCGCCATCCAGGCGAGCAGGGCGAGCCCCATGAGAAAGAGCCACAACCCCGAGGCGCCGATTCCGCTTGCCGGATAGGCGGCCACCAGCAGCAAGGGGGCGATGCCGCCGCAGGCGAGCGTCAACAATGCCGCGAGCCCGGCCGGAAGGCGGCGAATCCGCGCGGTCGCGGGCAGGCTGCGCAAGGCGGGAAAGCAGGCCAACACGGCAAGGGCGAGCGCGCCGAGGCCAGCGGCGAGCGCAAGCGGCTCGGCAAACCAGGACATCGATTCACCGCCGCCGTCGATGCCCCCCGGCAGGACCAGCCCCAGCAGCAGCAAGGTCGCGGCGAGCAGCGGGAGCCTTCTCATGACCGCACCCCCATCTGCCGGAGCACCCACCGCTCGACCATCCCGACCGCCAGCACGAGCAGCGCGCCGAGCAGCGCCGCCATGACGAGCGCCGCCCAGATCTGGGTGGTCTGGCCGAAATAGGAGCCGGACAGCAGCCTTGCGCCCAATCCCGCCTGGGCGCCCGTCGGGAGCTCGCCCACGATCGCGCCGACGAGGCTGATCGCGACTGCAACCTTGAGCGAGGCGAAGAGGAACGGGACCGAGGCGGGCCAGCGCAGCTTCCAGAAGATCTGCGCCGGCGAGGCGTTGTAGGTGCGCATCAGGTCGAGCTGCAGTGGATCGGGCGAACGCAACCCCTTCACCATGCCGATCGTCACCGGGAAGAAGCAGAGATACATCGAGATGATGGATTTCGGCACGAGCCCGGTCAGGCCGATACTGCCCAGCACCACCACGATCATCGGCGCTATGGCGAGGATGGGGACGGTCTGGGAGGCGATGACCCAGGGCATCAGGCTCTTGTCGAGCACCCGGAGATGCACGATGCCGACCGCGAGCAGGATGCCGAGCAGGCCGCCGAGCGCGAAGCCGAGCAGCGTGCCGGAGGCCGTAACCGCCGCGTGATAGACGAGGCTGCGCTTGCTGGTGACGGCCGTCTGGAGGACCGTCTTGTCCAGCTCTGCCGCGATCTGCAACGGCGTCGGCAGCACCGGCCGTTCCATCGACCAGGTCCCGGCCACCAGATCCGGGAAGCTCCAGGGCGCGCCCGACTGATCGAGCTTCGCCGCGACCTGGAGCGCATTGAGCCAGACGGCGCCGGCGAACCAGAGCAGGAGGATCACCCCGACGACGGCCGCGACGGGAAGCGCGTGGTTGCGGACGAGGCCGCGCCAGCCGGCGCCTGCCGGCGCCGGAGCGAGCGCCCCGACCGCGCTCATCGCGTCTCAGTCCTCATAGGAGTGGCCGGCGCGAAGCGCGTCGCGCACCCGGTGCGCGATGGCGAGGAACTCCGGCGTCTCGCGAATGTCGAGCGTGCGCTTTGCCGGCAAGCTCGATTCGATGACCTGCATGATGCGACCGGGCCGCGGGCTCATCACCACGATCCGGCTCGACAGGAACACGGCCTCCGCGATCGAATGCGTGACGAAGATCACGGTCTTCCGCGTTCTCTCCCAGAGGCCGATGAGCTGCTCGTTCAGCCGGTCGCGAGTGATCTCGTCGAGCGCACCGAAAGGCTCGTCCATCAGCAGCAGCGCCGGCTCGAAGCTGAGCGCCCGCGCGATGGAAACGCGCTGCTGCATGCCGCCGGAAAGCTGCCAGGGGAACTTCCGCTCGAACCCGGCGAGCCCGACCATCTCGAGATATTTCGCCGCGCGGGTGAGACGCTCCTCCCGGGCGATCCCCATGATCTCGAGCGGCAAGGTCACGTTGCGCGTCACGCTGCGCCAGGCGTAGAGCGCCGGCGACTGGAACACGTAGCCATAGGCGCGAGCGAGCCGCGCCTCGCGCGGCGACACGCCATTGACGGCGATATGGCCCTCGCTCGGCCGTTCGAGATCGGCAATCACGCGCATGAGCGTGGTCTTGCCGCAGCCGGAAGGGCCTATGAAGGAGACGAACTCGCCGCGCTTGACCGCAAGATCGACGCCGGAGAGCGCCACCACGGGCGCGTCCGGCGTCGGGAAGATGAGCGAGAGCCCGCGGATATCGATCGCGGCATCGCCGGCCGGCGCGTCCGACACAACCTTGAGCGTCGGTTTCGTCGGCATGCCGGCGCGGCCCTGAGATCGCTGCCTAACGTGCGGCAGCGGCGGCGTTGGCGCGTTCGACCATCGCGCGCAACAGCACGTCGCAGCCCGCCGCCAGATCCTCTTTCTTCGCGTCCTCGATCTCGTTGTGGCTGATGCCGTCCTTGCAGGGCACGAACACCATGCCGGTCGGGGCGACGCGGCTCAGATAGACCGCGTCGTGGCCGGCGCCGCTGATGATCGGCCGACCCTCATAGCCGAGATCCTTCGACGCCTGCGCCACGGCGGCAACGCACTCGTCGGCGAACTTCACCGGCGGCGAGTACCAGATCTCCTTGAACTCGGTGTCGAGGCGGCGCTGTTTCGAGATGCGTTCCACCTCGGCCTTGAGCTCGGCACCCATCTTTTCGAGGATCTTCGCGTCGGGATGGCGGAAATCGACGGTGAAGAAGACCCGGCCCGGAATCACGTTCCGCGAGTTCGGCAGGTTCTGGAGCATGCCCACGGTGGCGCAGGCATAGGGCAGATTGCTCATGCCGATGCGGTTGACCGCCAGCACCATCTCGCTGGTGCCGACCAGCGCGTCGCGCCGGCGCTCCATCGGCGTCGGCCCCGCATGGGCCTCCATGCCGGTGACGGTGACCTCGTACCAGCGGATGCCCTGCACGCCTTGCACCACGCCGATCGTCTTGTTCTCGGCCTCGAGGATCGGGCCCTGTTCGATATGCGCCTCGAAGAAGGCGCCCACGGGACGCTTGCCGCATTCCTCGGTGCCGGCATAGCCGATCCGCTTCAGCTCCTCGCCCATGGTCTTGCCGTCGACGTCCGCGCGCGACAGGCCGTAATTCACGTCGAAGGCCCCGGCGAACACGCCGGACGCCACCATGGCCGGCGCAAAGCGCGAGCCCTCCTCGTTGGTCCAGACCACGACTTCAACCGGTGCGCTAGTCTCGTAATTGTAGTCGTTGAGGGTGCGGATCACCTCGAGCCCGGCCATCACGCCATAGCAGCCGTCGAACTTGCCGCCGGTCGGCTGGGTGTCGATATGGCTGCCGGTCATGATCGGCGGCAGCGAATTGTCGCGACCCGGGCGGCGGGCGAAGATGTTGCCCATGTTGTCCACGCTGACGGTGCAGCCCGCCTCCTTGCACCATTTGACGAAGAGATCCCGCGCATCGCGGTCGAGATCGGTCAGCGCCAGGCGGCAGACGCCGCCCTTCTCGGTCGCCCCGATCTTGGCCAGCTCCATCAGGCTCTCCCAGAGCCGGTCGGCGTTGATGCGGATATTCGTGCTCATGCCTTCGCAAACCTCTTCTGTTTCCGGCAGGCCCCCGGGCCTGTCCGGCGTCAATTTCCGGGGCGCATGTTAATGCAGGGCCGCCGTCTCTGTCGATCCGAGCGCGCCGGCCCGCGGAAAGCCTGAGCGCCAGCTATTCCGCGGCCTTCCGCATGGGATTGGCCGGATGCTGCGTCCAGTTCATATAGGGCTTCCCGGTATCTACCGGCACCATGACGATGCATTCCGGCACCGGGCAGACATGCATGCAGAGA
Source organism: uncultured Rhodospirillaceae bacterium (assembly GCA_964569315.1). Taxonomy (GTDB): domain Bacteria; phylum Pseudomonadota; class Alphaproteobacteria; order Dongiales; family Dongiaceae; genus CADEFF01. The sequence goes on from CAZMUZ010000102.1 coordinate 4,785, forward strand.
TTGCAGCCCACGCATGATTCGTCGAGCACCTCATAGCGTCGCCCGCCGCCGGTCTTCGTCGCGGCGACCGCCTGGTGCGAGGTGTCCTCGCAGGCAATGTGGCAGAGGCCGCATTTGATGCAGAGCGACTGGTCGATGCGCGCAACCGTCTTGTAGTTCATGTTGAGGAACTGCCAGTCGGTCACGTTCGGCACGGCGCGGCCCCGGAAATCCTCGATGCGCGCATATCCCTTCGCATCCATCCAGTTGCCGAGCCCGTCGATCATGTCGTCGACGATCTTGAAGCCGTAATGCATCGCCGCGGTGCAGACCTGCACCGTGCCCGCGGAAAGCGCCACGAACTCCGCCGCGTCCTTCCAGGTGGCGATGCCGCCGATAGCGGATATCGGCATGCCGCGGGTCTCCGCGTCCCGCGCGATCTCGGCCACCATGTGAAGCGCGATGGGCTTCACCGCCGGGCCGCAATAGCCGCCATGGGTCCCCTTGCCGTCCACCGTCGGGGTCGGCGCCATGGCGTCGAGATCGATCGAGGTGATCGAATTGATCGTGTTGATGAGCGAGACCGCGTCGGCCCCGCCCTTCTTCGCGGCCCGCGCCGGGCCGAGCACATTGGTCACATTCGGCGTCAGCTTCACCAGCACCGGCATGCGCGTATGCTGCTTGCACCAGCGGGTGACCATCTCGACATAGTCCGGCACCTGGCCGACCGCCGAGCCCATGCCGCGTTCCGACATGCCGTGCGGGCAGCCGAAATTGAGCTCGACTCCGTCGGCGCCGGTCTCCTCCACCTGCTTCAGGATAAGGGCCCAGGGCTGCTCCTCGCAGGGCACCATGAGGGAGACGACGAGCGCGCGATCCGGCCAGTCGCGCTTCACCTGCTTGATTTCCCGCAAATTGACCGCGAGCGGACGGTCGGTAATGAGCTCGATGTTGTTGAAGCCGATCATCTTGTCGGTGTTGTAGTGCAGCGCGCCGTAGCGGGAGGCGACATTGACGATCGGCGGGTCTTCGCCGAGCGTCTTCCAGACGGCCCCGCCCCATCCCGCCTTGAAGGCGCGCTCGACATTGAAGGCCTTGTCGGTCGGCGGCGCCGAGGCGAGCCAGAAGGGATTGGGCGACCTGATGCCGGCAAACTCGGTGCGAAGATCTGCCATGGTTTCCTCCCGTCGCGGCCTAACGCCGCTTCAGATAGAGATCGATCGCGTGGGCCGCGCGCTTGCCGTCCTCGACCGCCTGGACGGTGAGGTCGATGCCGCCCGCGACGCAGTCGCCGCCGGCGAAGACGCCGTCGAGCGAGGTCGCGCGGTCGGCATCGACACGGATCCTGCCGTTCTCGAGCTCGAGAAGCTCGCCTGCGCCCTCCATGACGGGATCCGGCACGAAGCTCTGGCCGATCGCCTTGAACAGCATGTCGGCCGCAAGGCGGTAACCTTCGCCCCTGTCCTGCAGCCGGCCTGCAGCATCGAGCGCCGTCGGCTGGAATTCGATCTCCCGCAGATGCCCGCCAGATCCCAGCAGGCGCGTCGGGCGCGCCCAATGCTTGATCCGGACGCCGTTCACCTGCGCGAATTCCTGCTCGTGGCCGGTGGCGCCCATGGTCGCCGGCCCGCGGCGATAGACGATGGTGACATCCTCCGCACCGAGCCGCTTCGACTGCACCGCAATGTCGATCGCGGTATTGCCGCCGCCGATCACCACCACCCTGCGCCCTATCGGGAGCGTCGATTTGTCCGGCGCCTGTCTCAGCCGTGCGATGTAGGCAACCGCGTCCTCGACTCCGACAAGCTGCTCACCCTCCACCTGAAGCGCATTCACGCCCGCGAGCCCGATGCCGAGAAAGACCGCATCATATTGCCGTCGCAGCACCGCGAGGTCGATATCGCGGCCAAGACACTGGCCGGTACGGGTTTCGATACCGCCAATCGAGAGAATGAAATCGACCTCGGCCTGGGCGAAACTTCCGGGCACCTTGTAGGCGGCGATGCCATACTCGTTGAGTCCCCCGAGTTTCTCCCGCGCCTCGAACAGCATGACGTCGTGACCGAGCATCGCGAGCCGGTGGGCGCAAGCGAAACCCGCGGGGCCGCCGCCGACCACCGCCACCCGCTTTCCCGTCGTTGCGGCACGCGCGAAAGGCTGCTTTCCCTCCGCGAGGAGCGGATCGGTCGCATAGCGCTGCAGCGCGCCGATATCGACCGGCTTGTCCTCCGCGTGGTTGCGCACGCAAGCCCGCTCGCACAGCACCTCGGTCGGACAGACGCGCGCACAAGCGCCGCCGAAAATGTTCTCTTCGAGGATGGTGATGGCCGCGCCCTTGACGTTGCCGGTCGCGATCTTCCGGATGAAGCCCGGAACGTCGATGCCGGTCGGGCAGGCTTCGATACAGGGGGCATCGTAACAGAAATAGCAGCGGCTGCTTTCGATGAGGGCGCGCTTGGCATCGAGCGGCGGCTCGACATCGCCGAAGTTCGCAGCGTACTCGTCCGGCGAAAGCCGGCCCGACGCGATGTCCGGTCCTGGGTTGGCCATCCCACTCCCGCCGTTCCTATCGCGCCGGATCGCAACAGGTATTTCGTCCGGTCGCACGGTCATGATAGTAGTTTCAAACTGACCAATTGGTCAATTTCAATGATGCGGGGGGGATGGGCCATGGCGAGGCGGGCGAGCAAGCGCATTTCGAAGAAGGCCGCGTCGAAACCGCAGCCGCAGCCGGCGCAAACGCGGCGCGGCCGCCGGCGGCAGGAGAGCGAGGCCAGAATCCTCGCCGCGGCCGAGGAAATTTTCGCCGAGACGGGCTTCGCCGGCGCCACCACGGCGATGATCGCGCGCCGCGCCCGAATCCCGAAGGCCAATCTCCACTACTATTTCGGCACCAAGACGCAGCTCTATCGCCGGGTGCTCGAGCGCATCCTCGAAGCCTGGCTCGCGAGCGGCAACGAAATTCGGCCGGACGCCGATCCGGAGACCGCCTTCACCCACTATATCGCCGCCAAGATCGAGGCGTCGCGCCGGCAGCCCTATGCATCCAAGGTCTTCGCCAACGAGATCCTCCATGGCGCGCCGCAACTCTCCGACTATCTGCGTCGCGAGGTGCGACGCTGGGTCGAGGCCAAGGCCACCGTGCTCGACGGATGGGCGCGGCGCGGACTGATCGCGCCCGTCGACGCCCGGCACCTCTTCTTCGTTCTCTGGGCCGCGACCCAGACCTACGCGGATTTCGAGGCACAGCTTCGCGCCGTGCTCGGCCGCAAGACCTTGCGGGCGGCGGACTACCGGGCGGGGGCCGCGCTCATCACGCGGATGATCCTCGCCACCTGCCGCATCGGCGCGAAATAGCCGGCGCCAATCCGGCCTTCCGGCGGCCGCGGTTCCCCGCTACCGTTTCCTCGCCTTCCCCCGTTTCGAGCCCGGTCGACGATGCTGGATCTTCTGCTGCGCAACGCCAACCTGCCGGATGGACGGCGCGGCATCGACATCGCCGCGCAGGACGGTCGCATCGTCGAGGTCGCGCCCGCGATCGCCGCGACCGCCCGGCGTGAGATCGACGCCGCCGGGAACCTCGTCTCGCCGCCCTTCGTCGATGCGCATCTTCATCTCGATTCCGCCCTGATCCTGACGGGAGACCGGCAGAACGAGAGCGGCACGCTGCTCGAGGGGATTTCCCTCTGGGCCGAGCTCAAGCCGCATATCACGAGCGAGGAGATCAAGCGCCGCGCCCTCGCCTTCTGCCGCTGGTCGATCGCACGCGGCAACCTCGCGATCCGCAGCCACGTCGATATTTCGGACGACCGGCTGCTCGCCGTCGATGCGCTGATCGAGGTCAAGCGCGAGATGGCGCCCTGGATCGACATGCAGCTCGTCGCATTTCCGCAGGACGGGTTTTTCCGATACCCAAAGTCGCGCGAGAACCTGCTGCGCGCCCTCGACAAGGGCGTGGACGTGGTGGGCGGCATCCCGCATTTCGAACGCACCATGGCGGAGGGTGGCGCATCCGTTCGGGCACTCGCCGAGATCGCCGCCGAGCGGGGCTTGCGCATCGACATGCATTGCGACGAGAGCGACGACCCGCTCTCGCGCCATGTCGAGGCGCTGGCCGCGGCGACCGTACGGCTCGGGCTCCAGGGCCGCGTCACCGGCTCGCATCTCACCTCGATGCATTCCATGGACAATGCCTACGCATCGAAGCTGATCGCGCTCATCCGCGAGGCGGACCTCCATGTCGTTGCGAACCCGCTCATCAACGTGACGCTGCAGGGTCGCCACGACAGCTATCCGAAGCGCCGCGGCCTGACGCGGGTGAGGGAGCTGATGGCGGCCGGCGTCAACCTCGCCATGGGCCATGATTGCGCGGTCGATCCCTGGTATCCGCTCGGCAGCCACGACATGCTCGAGGTCGCCAGCATGGGGCTCCACCTCGCGCAGATGACCGGGGCTGCCGAGATGCGGCGCTGCTTCGAGGCGGTGACGATCAATGCGGCCAAAGCGATGGGCCTCGAGGGCTATGGCCTCGAACCCGGCTGTCACGCGGACCTGGTCGTGCTGCAGGCATCGGATCCGGTGGAGGCGCTGCGCCTCCGGCCGGCACGCCTCCAGGTGGTGCGGCGCGGCCGCGTCATTGCCGAAACGCCGCCGGTCGCCGCGACGCTGACACTCGGCCACGACACCGGAACCGTGGATTTCAGCCGGCCGCAATAGGCGGCGCCGGGCTTCTCTTGTCTTCCTTGATCTCCGCCATCGGGCGGCCGAACCCGCCGATCATGGCGTCGATCTCGACGCCATCGCCCTTCGACAGCGCGCGGGAGCGGGCCCACGACGACCGGCAGGGCAAGAGCCCCCTTCTCCGGTCGGCTAGAGGTAGTGACGCTGATTGGTCACGGCGAGATTGGTCTTGCCGGGATCGACGTCGAAGCAAAGCACCGTCTGGATCCGTTGCCGCGGCCCCCGCACGGGCGTCGCGCGGTGGATCGAGTATTTGCCCCGGAAGATCATGAGGGTGCCCGCCGTCAGCGGGACCGTTACCACCTGCGCGCTCGTCTCGTCGCCATCCAGCAGCCGCGCCACGCCCTCGTAGTTCTCGTCCCCGGAGCGTCGGATATTGGGGGCATATTTGAATTCGCCGCCCTGCTCCGCCTGCTGCAGCAGCAGCGTGATCGAGAAGTCGTTGGAGTCGAAATGCCACTGCTGCTCGCCGCCCTCACCCATATAGAGGACGTTGATCGCCTGATACTCGTCCTCGAAGCGATAGATCTTCGGCAGCCCGAGGATGCCGGCGAGGAGCTGCGGCATCGCATCCCACCAGTAGAGCCGGCGGATCAGCGCTTTCTCGGGGATGTGCTTGTAGGCGAGAACGCTGAAACGGCGCCGGACCATGCGCCGCCGCGGATGGCCTTCGGGATAGCGGTCCGCGACGGCGACCGCATCGACATCCGGGTCGAACTCGTAGGGGCTGATCTCGGTACGGCCGGAATTGGCGTGGGGTGCCAGCCCTTCCATTTCCTTCGCCATCGCGTCTGCGACCTCGGGCTTCAGGAATCCCGGCAGGCAGCAGGAGCCTTCCGCCGCCAGCGTTGCGCGCATTCGCTCGATGAGCGCCTTGCCTTCCGGCCGATCGAGCCGGTCGATCGGGTAGCGCTCGCGGTCGATGAACGCGTCGGGTGCCATCGCCGCAAAGTTCGAATAAGCCATTGCCCCCTCCTTTGCTTCCGGATTCCGGCTCGTCAGCTTCTGAGCCGGCCGCCGTTCGGGTCGTAGACGCTGTCCGCAACCAGGCTGGCGCGGCGGCGGTCACCGAGAATCTCGACCGCGAGATCGGTCGCGGTGTCGGCGATGTCGGGCGCGACATAGGCGAGCGCCAGGCTCTTGCGCACCGCATGGCCGTAGCCGCCGGACGACACATAGCCGACGAGGCGGTCGCCGGCGAAGACCGGCTCGTTGCCGACCGCGTCCGCATCCGCCGCGTCCACCTCGAGCGTCACGAGCCGCCGCCGCAGCCCCGAATCGCGCGCGCGCAAGAGGGCGTCGCGGCCGATGAAATCGCCGCCCTCGAGCGCGACGAAGCCGTCCATGCCGGCCTCGAAAGGCGTGACCTCCGGCGTGAGGTCGGAGCCGAGGCGCCGATAGCCCTTCTCCAGCCGGAGGCAGTTCATGGCGCGGACGCCGAAATCGATCAGCTCGCGTTCCGCGCCCGCCGCCTTCAGCAGATCGTAGGTCGCAAGCATATGCTCGGTCGGGAGATGCAGCTCGTAGCCGAGCTCGCCCGTATAGGCGACCCGCAGCGCGATGACCTTTGCCATGCCGATCTCGATCTCGGCGGCACCGAAGAAGGGCAGCCGCTCGTTCGACACGTCAGCATGGGCAACGGCGGTCAGAATCTCGCGCGAGCGCGGTCCCGCCAGCGCCAGCACGCCGTAGCGCCCGGTTACTTGCGCGAAGCGCACGCCCGCCGCGGGCACCAAATTCTCGAACCAGCGCGTATGGGTGTGCTGCGCCGCGGCAGCGCCGAGAATGTAGAAGCGGTCGGCGGCAAGACGCGCGACGGTAAGATCGCCGATCACGCCGCCCTCGCGATCCAGCATCAGCCGCAGGCCGACGCGTCCGATCCGCGACGGCACGGGCTTCGCGAAGATGCCATCGAGCCAGGCAGCGGCGCCGGGGCCCTCGACGCTGTATTTGGCGAAACTCGAAAGATCGAGGAGGCCGGCCGAGCTGCGCACGGCGCGGCATTCCTCGCCCACCGCGTCGAACCAGTTGGGGCGCCGGAAGCTCGGACGCTCGACGCCATCGGCGCCGTTGCGGGCGAACCACATCGGACGCTCCCACCCGGCGAGCGCACCATAGACGGCGCCCGCCTCCCGAAGCCGCTCATAAAGCGGGCTGGTCTTGGCCGGGCGCCCGGCCGGGCGCTCCTCCTCGGGATAGGGCACCGAGAAGCGCCTGGCGTAACATTCATGGACCTTGGCGACGGTATAGCTGCGCGTCGCATACTCGCCGAAACGGTCCGCATCGAGCGCCGTCAGATCGACGCTCGGCCGGCCTTCGACGATCCATTCCGCGAGCACGCGCCCCGCCCCGCCGCCCTGCGCGATCCCGGCGGTGAAGCCCGCGGCCGAGAAGAAGTTACGCGCGCCGCGAACCGGGCCGAGATGCGGCTTCGCATCCGGCCCGAAGGCGAAGGGGCCGTTGACGATGCGCTTGATGCCGGCCGTCGCCAGCAGCGGCACGCGCTCGGACGCCTTGAGGATCTCATGCTCGATGCGCTCGAGGTCGGGCTGGAAGAGTTCCGCACCGAAACCCTTCGGCACGCCATCCACGCCCCAGACGCGGTTTTCCGCCTCCCACGCGCCGCAGAGCAGGCCGTTGCCCTCCCGCCGCATGTAAAACGAAGCGTCGCCGCCGCGGATTGCGGGGAACGGTTCCTTCCGCGCCGCGATCTCGGGGATCGGCTCGGTGACGAGATATTGATGCTCGACCGCGATGATGGGCTGATGGAGCCCCGCCATCGCCGCGACCTCGGCCGCCCAGAAACCGGCGGCATTGACGACCAGGCCGGCGTGAAGCCGCCCGGCCTCGGTGATGACGGTCCAGCTTCCGTCCGCGCGCTGCTCGAGGCCGGTGACGGCGGTGCGCCGCAGGATGGTGGCGCCGGCTTCCTTCGCCGCCGCCGCGAGCGCGTTGGTGGCGCCGGTCGGATCGATCGGGCCGTAATCCGCATCGTAGAGCGCGCCGACGAGACCTTCGCCGGACATGAAGGGATGGAGCGCGCAGGCTTCCTTCGGCGTGACGAGCGCATAGCCGAGATCGAGCAGGCGGGAGCGGCCCATCTGCATCCGATACTCGTCCATCTGGCCCTGATGGTGAGCGAGAAAGAGACTGCCGATCCGCTTCATGCCGACGCCGCCGCCGGTCGCCTTGTCGACCTCGCGGTAGGTCTCCATGCTGTATTTCTGGATGCGGGTAAGGTTGTAGAGACCGTGGAAGGTCGTCACATTGCCTGCCGCATGCCAGGTCGAGCCGTGGGTGAGCTCGGCCCGCTCGAGCAGCACCACATCCGTCCAGCCGAGCCTGGTGAGCCAGTAGAGCAGGCTCGCGCCCACGATGCCGCCGCCGATGACGGCAACGCGGGCGCTTTGGCTGCTCGAACCTCGGTTCCCGTTCGAGAGATCGCTCATGGCGATGGGTGTCCGCCTTAGAGTCAGACGGGAACCGCCATGTCCTTCGCCGGCTTGCCGGTCTGGATCGCCGAGGGGAAGTAGCGCTTGATCGTCTCCATGGAAACCGCCACCTGGCGCGCCATCGCCTTGGCGAGGTCGTTGGTGATGGTCATGCCGTGGCGCTCCAGCACCGAGGAGCCGGTCTTCAGATAGACCGGCGCGCAGATGCGGATCATCTCCGGCGCGTCATAGACGCGGATGAAGCCGCCGGTCGCCTGCGGATTGTCGATATGGACATGGAGCGGGATCTTGATCGCCTGGCGCATCGCCGAGAGAATCGAGAAATCGAGGTCGCGCTGCGTGGCGATCGTGTCGGCGCCAAGGTCCTCCAGCATCTTGAAGGTGACCGGGTTGTTATGGCCGAGATGCGCCGAGGCCATGATCT
>CAZMUZ010000103.1:0-13330 GCA_964569315.1 uncultured Rhodospirillaceae bacterium
ACGTCATGGCGGCCGCTGCAATGCCGAGCGCGAAGGCGTAGTTGCCGACGCCGGTATGGGCGGCAAACGCGCTTTCGATGATCGCGTCCTTGGACCAGAAGCCCGCGAGGAACGGGAACCCGGTCAGCGCCAATGTGCCGATCAGCATGAGCACGTAGGTGTAGGGTATCATCTTGTAGATCCCGCCCATGCGGCGCATGTCCTGCTCGCCGGCAAGCGCGTGGATGACGGAGCCCGAGCCTAAGAACAGCAGCGCCTTAAAGAAGGCGTGCGTGAAGAGGTGGAACATCGCCGCCTGATAGGCGCCGACGCCGGCCGCGAAGAACATGTAACCGAGCTGCGAGCACGTCGAATAGGCGACGACGCGCTTGATGTCGTTCTGGAAGAGGCCGACGGTCGCGGCGAAGAACGCGGTCGTGGCGCCGACGATGGTTACGACTTGAAGGGCGACCGGCGAGAGTTCGAACAGCGGCGAACAGCGCACGACGAGGAAGACGCCCGCCGTCACCATGGTCGCCGCGTGGATGAGGGCCGAAACCGGGGTCGGGCCTTCCATCGCGTCGGGCAACCAGGTGTGGAGCAGGAACTGCGCCGACTTGCCCATCGCGCCCATGAACAGCAGCAGACAGATCGTCGTCATCACGTCGAGCTGGAAGCCCGCGAATTCGAACGTCTTGCCCGCCTGGCCCTTTGCCGCCTCGAACACGGTCGTGAAGTCGAGCGAGCCGAACACGAAGAACACGGCGAAGATGCCGAGCGCGAAGCCGAAATCGCCGACGCGGTTGACGACGAAGGCCTTGATCGCGGCGGCGTTCGCAGACGGCTTTTTGTACCAGAAGCCGATCAGCAGATAGGACGCGAGGCCGACGCCTTCCCAGCCGAAGAACAGCTGCACGAAATTGTCCGACGTCACCAGCGCCAGCATCGCGAACGTGAATAGCGACAGATACGCGAAGAAGCGCGGACGCTGCGGGTCGTCGTGCATGTAGCCGATCGAATAGATATGCACGAGCGCGGAAACGCCCGTGACGACCACGAGCATCACGGCTGTCAGCGCGTCGACCCGGATCGACCAGTCGACCTGCAGCGACCCGGAATCCAGGAACGTGAACAGGGGGACGGTCTTTGCCACCTCCATGTGCGGTAGTTCGAAGAAGAAGACCCAAAGCGACAAGAAGGCGGTGACGCAGAGCAGCCCAGTCGCCAGGTACTCGGCCGCGTGCTCGCCCACGCGCTTGCCCAATACGCCCGCGAGGATGGCGCCGAAGAGGGGCAGGAGAAGGATCGTTTGATAGATCACGGTGCGCTTCTAGCCCCTCATCGTGTTGACGTCTTCGACCGCGATCGAGCCGCGGTTGCGGAAATAGACGACGAGGATGGCAAGGCCGATCGCGGCTTCCGCCGCCGCGACCGTCAGCACGAACATGGCGAAGATCTGCCCCACGAGATCGTTGAGAAAGGCGGAGAAGGCGACGAGGTTGATGTTGACGGCGAGCAGCATGAGCTCAACCGACATCAGGATGATGATCACGTTCTTCCGGTTGAGGAAGATGCCGAAGATGCCGAGCGCGAAGAGGATCGCGGCGACGGTCAGGTAGTGGCTGAGGCCGATCTCCATTTCAGATGCCGCTCCCCGTCGGCACGTCCTTCACTTCCAGCGTGTCGCCGGCGCGGCGGTTGACCTGCCGGCCGATCGACTGCCGGCGCACCTCGCGGTGGCGGAGCGTCAGCACGATGGCGCCGACCATAGCGACCAGCAGGATGAGGCCGGCTGCCTGGAAGAGGTAGAAATAGCGGGTGTAGAGCACCTGCCCGATCGCCTCGGTGTTGCTGAGGCTGCCCGGCGCCATGGGCGCGCCCGACATCATCGCCGCGGTCGGATGGATCGCCCAGCCCCCCACCACCAGCAGCAGCTCGACCACCAGGATGAGCCCGACCAGCGCGCCGATCGGGAGGTAGGTCATGAAGCCCTGGCGCAGTTCGGCGAAGTTGATATCGAGCATCATCACCACGAAGAGGAACAGCACCGCGACCGCGCCGACATAGACGACGACCAGGATCATGGCCAGGAACTCGGCGCCCAGCAGCACGAAGAGCCCAGCCGAGTTGAAGAAGGCAAGGATCAGGAACAGCACGGAATGGACGGGATTGCGCGCGGAAATGACCATCACGCCCGAAGCGAGCGTCACGGCGGCGAACAAATAGAAGGCAAGCGACTGAACGATCATTCCCTGATCCCCTGACCGGCGCTTCGGCTTACCGGTACGGCGCGTCGGCGGCGAGGTTGGCGGCGAGTTCCGGCTCCCAGCGGTCGCCGTTCGCGAGCAGCTTTTCCTTGTTGTAGAAAAGCTCCTCGCGGGTCTCGGTCGCGAACTCGAAGTTCGGTCCCTCGACGATGGCGTCCACCGGGCAGGCCTCCTGGCAGAAGCCGCAATAGATGCATTTCGTCATGTCGATGTCGTAGCGCGTGGTGCGGCGGCTGCCGTCCTCGCGGGGCTCGGCCTCGATGGTGATGGCGAGCGCCGGGCATATCGCCTCGCAAAGCTTGCAGGCGATGCAGCGCTCCTCGCCGTTCGGATAGCGGCGGAGCGCATGCTCGCCGCGGAACCGCGGCGAGAGCGGGCCCTTCTCGTAGGGATAGTTGAGCGTGACCTTCGGCTTGAAGATGTAGCGGAAGGTCAGCCCGAGCCCGGCCACGAGCTCGGACAGCAGCAGGCTTTTCGCGCCACGTTGAAGAACCGACATCGCTTAGGTCTCTCTTCCCCGGAGCCGGCCGGCTCCGATCTTCCGGATCACTTGGGCAGCCAGTCGAAGGCGACGAGCACGCCCGCCGTCGCCATGAGCCAGAACAGGGTGAAGGGCAGGAACACCTTCCAGCCGAGCCGCATGAGCTGGTCGTAGCGGTAGCGCGGGAAGGTCGCTCGCACCCAGAGGAAGCCGAACAGCACCAGCGCGATCTTCGCGCCGAACCAGATCGGCCCCGGAATCCAGTTGAACGGCGCGATATCCAGCGGCGGCAACCAGCCGCCGAGGAACAGTATCGTCGTGGACGCGCTCATCAGGATCATGTTGGCGTATTCGCCGAGGAAGAAGAGCGCGAAGGTCATCGAGGAATATTCGGAGAAATATCCCGCCACCAGCTCCGATTCCGCTTCCGGAAGGTCGAAGGGCGACCGGTTGGTCTCGGCGAGCGCCGAGATGAAGAAGATCACGAACATCGGCAGCAGCGGGACGGCGAACCAGATGGTCCGCTGCGCGTTCACGATGTCGCTGAGGTTGAGCGACCCGACGCAGAGCAGCACCGTCACCATGACGAAGCCGATGGAAACCTCATAGGAGACCATCTGCGCCGCCGAGCGGAGCGCGCCGAGGAAGGCATATTTCGAGTTGCTGGCCCAGCCCGCCATGACCACGCCATAGATGCCGAGCGAGGAGATCGCGAAGAGATAAAGAATGCCGACATTGATGTCGGCGAGCACGATCCCCTCTCCGAACGGAATGACCGCCCAGGCGACGAGACTGAGGGTGAAGGTGATCATCGGCGCCGCCACGAACACGACGCGGTTGGCGCCGGCCGGAATGATCGTCTCCTTGAAGAGCAGCTTCACCCCGTCCGCGATCGGCTGCAGCAGCCCGAACGGCCCGACGACGTTGGGGCCGCGCCGCATCTGCATGGAGGCGATCACCTTGCGCTCGGCATAGGTGAGATAGGCAACGGCCAGCAGCAGCGGCAGCACGATCGCCAGGATCTGCGCGACGATGATCGCCGTCGGCAACGCGTATCCGGACCAGAAATCAGCCATGGGTCCCGGTCTTCCTTGCGCCGGTCGCGACGAAGGCGGCGCTGCAGGCCGCCATGGTCTCGGAGGCGCGGCTGATCGGATCGGTCATGTAATAGTTCTCGATCGGTAAGCGGAACGGCGCGGCATCGGTGGCGCTGGCCTTGCCGAAGGCGCCCCAGGCGGCGGGCTGCACCTCGTCGAGGACCGCGAAATGCGGCTTCAGCTCGAAGAGCCGCTTGCGGAGCTGCTCCAGCGAGTCGTAGGGCAAGGGCTTGCCGAGCCGCTCGGAGAGCGCGCGCAGGATCGCCCAGTCCTCCCTCGCCTCGCCCGGCGGGAAGATCGCGCGTTTCGCCTGCTGCACCCGCCCCTCGGTATTGACGTAGGTGCCGTTCTTCTCGGTATAGGCGGCGCCCGGCAGGATCACATCGGCGCGGTGCGCGCCGGCGTCGCCGTGATGGCCCTGATAGATGACGAAGGCCTTGCCCAGGCGCGAGATCGGGAACTCGTCGGCACCGAGCAGATAGACGACGTCGATCGCGCCCTGCTCCGCACCCTCGAGGATAGCCTTGAGGTCGCGGCCGCCAGTCCCCGGCAGGAAGCCGAGATCGAGCCCACCGACGCGCGCGGCCGCTTGATGCAACATATTGAAGCCGTTCCAGCCCTCGCGCACGAGGCCGCAGCTATCCGCGATCTGCCGTGCGAGCGCGAGCACCGCTGCCCCGTCGGCGCGGGCGATGGCGCCCTGGCCCAGGATCAGCATCGGGCTCTTCGCGGCCTTGAGCCGTTCGGCGAAGGGATGGCGCCCCTCGGCGATCTCGCGGAGCGTGTCGGGCCCCGCGCCCAGCGCCTCGACCGGGAAGGTCAGGTCCGGCGTCGCGCCCACGGCCGCCACCCGCAGCCCGCCCGTCACGAACCGCTTGCGCAGCCGCGCGCTGATGAGCGGCGCTTCCCAGCGCGGATTGGTGCCGATCAGGAGGCAGAGATCGGCCCGCTCGATGCCCTGGATCGTGGTGTTGAAGATATAGCCCGCGCGGGTCGTCGCATCGATCGCGGCGCCGTCCTGCCGGCATTCGAGGTTGGCCGAACCGAGCCCCGCCATCAGCTCCTTCAGCGCCAGCATGGATTCGAGATCCGCGAGGTCGCCCGCGATGGCGGCGATGCGGCTCCCGGCGACGCCGTGAAGGCGGCTCGCGATCGCGTCGAAGGCTTCGGGCCAGCTCGCCGGGCGCAGCTTGCCGTCGATCCTCACATAGGGCCGGTCCAGCCGCTGGCGCTTCAGCCCGTCGCAGGCGAAGCGCGTCTTGTCGGCGATCCACTCCTCGTTGATCTCGTCATTGAGGCGCGGCAGCACGCGCATCACTTCGCGTCCGCGGCTGTCGACGCGGATGGCGCTGCCGACGGCATCGAGCACGTCGATCGATTCCGTCTTCACCAGCTCCCAGGGACGCGCGCTGAAGGCATAGGGCTTCGAGAGCAGCGCACCAACGGGGCAGATATCGATGAGGTTGCCCGAAAGCTCCGAGCTGATCGCCTTCTGCACATAGGTGCCGATCTCGAGATGCTCGCCGCGCCCCGTGGCGCCCAGCTCCTCCACGCCGGCGATCTCGGCCGAGAACCGGATGCAGCGGGTGCAATGGATGCAGCGGGTCATCGAGGTCTTGATGAGCGGGCCGAAATCCTTGTCCGGCACCGCACGCTTGTTCTCGTGGAAGCGGCTGCGGTCGAAGCCGTAGGCGACGGCCTGGTCCTGCAGGTCGCACTCGCCGCCCTGGTCGCAGATCGGGCAGTCGAGCGGATGGTTGATGAGGAGAAACTCCATCACCCCGCGTCGCGCCTTCTCCACCATCGGCGTGTCGGTCTTGATCACCATGCCCTCGGCGACCGGCATGGCGCAGGACGCGATCGGCTTCGGCGACTTCTCCATCTCGACGAGGCACATGCGGCAATTGCCGGCGACCGACAGCCGCTCGTGGTAACAGAAGCGCGGGATCTCGACGCCGGCCATCTCGCAGGCCTGCAGCACCGTGATGCCGCCGGGAACCTCGATCGCCTGTCCGTCGATGGTGAGTTTCGGCATGGCTCTTCTACTCCGCCGCCTGCGGCCGCTGGCGATAGGCTTCGATGCGCTGCTCGAGTTCGGGCCGGAAATGCCGGATCAGGCCCTGGATCGGCCAGGCGGCGGCGTCGCCGAGCGCGCAGATCGTGTGTCCTTCGACCTCGCGCGTGACCTCCTCGAGGATATCGATCTCCGGAATCGTCGCATTGCCCTTCACCATCCGCTCCATCACGCGCCACATCCAGCCGGTGCCTTCGCGGCAGGGCGTGCACTGGCCGCAGCTCTCATGCATGTAGAAATGCGAGAGCCGCGCGATGGCGGCGATGAGGTCGGTCGATTTGTCCATGACGATGACCGCAGCCGTGCCGAGGCCGGACTTCACCTCGCGCAGCGAGTCGAAATCCATCAGGATCGTGTCGCAGATCGAGCGTGGCAGCATCGGCACCGAGGAACCGCCCGGAATCACCGCCAGCAGATTGTCCCAGCCGCCGCGCACGCCGCCGGCATAGGTCTCGATGAGCTCCTTCATCGGGATGCCCATCGCCTCTTCGACGTTGCAGGGCTTGTTCACATGGCCCGAGATGCAGAAGATCTTGGTGCCGGTGTTCTTCGGCCGGCCGATCTTGAGCCACCAGTCGGCGCCGCGGCGCAGGATCGTGGGCGCGACCGCGATGGTCTCGACATTGTTGACCGTCGTCGGGCAGCCATAGAGCCCGACCGCCGCCGGGAACGGCGGCTTGAGGCGCGGCTGGCCTTTCTTGCCCTCGAGGCTCTCGAGCAGCGCCGTCTCCTCGCCGCAGATATAGGCGCCGGCGCCGCGATGCAGATAGACGTCGTAGTCGTAGCCGGAGCCGCAGGCATTCTTGCCGAGCAGGCCCGCGGCATAGGCTTCGTCGATCGCCTGCTGCAGGTTCGAGGCCTCGTTGAAGAATTCGCCGCGGATATAGATGTAGCAGGCGCGCGTCCGCATCGCGAAGCCGGCCACGAGGCAGCCTTCGAGCAGCACATGCGGGTCGTAGCGCAGGATATCGCGGTCCTTGCAGGTGCCGGGCTCGGACTCGTCGGCATTGACGACGAGATAGGAAGGCCGCCCGTCCGACTGCTTCGGCATGAAGGACCATTTGAGGCCGGTCGGGAAGCCCGCCCCGCCCCGGCCGCGCAGGTCCGACTTCTTGATTTCGTCCACGATCGCGTCGGGTCCGCGATCCAGGAGCGACTTCGTGTCGTCCCAGGCGCCACGGCTGCGCGCGCCGGCGAGCCGCCAGTCGCCGGCACCGTAGAGATTGCGGAAGATGCGGTCTTCGTCGCGCAGCATGAACTAGGCCCCCGCCTTCGCGCCGGTCAGTACCTGAGGCCCGCCCTCCGGCGCCGAGCCCTGCCGCCCGGTCTGCGAGCCGATCTTCGCAGTGTCGCCGCGGGCCAGCGCATCGAGCAGCGCATCGAGCCGCTTCGGATCGAGATCCTCGTAGAAATCGTCGTTGATCTGGATCACCGGCGCATTCACGCAAGCGCCCAGGCATTCCACCTCGACCATCGAGAAGAGGCCGTCCGGCGTGACCTGCTTCAGCCCGATGCCGAGCTTTTTCTCGCAAGCCTGCTTCAGCGCATCCGAGCCGCGCAGCCAGCAGGGCGTGGTCCGACAGAGCTGTAGATGGAATTTCCCGACCGGTTTCAGATTGAACATCGTGTAGAAGGTCGCGACCTCGTAGACGCGGATCGGCGCCATGTCGAGGGTCTTCGCCACATGGTCCATCGCGGCACGCGGCAACCAGCCGCCGGACTGCCGCTGGGCGAGGTCGAGCAGCGCGATCACCGCGCTCGCCTGCCGGCCTTGCGGGTAGCGCGCCACGATCTTCTTCGCGCGCTCGGCGTTCGTCGCGTCGAAGGCGAAGCTTTCGGGGCCGGTGTCGGGGGCGTTGCTGCTCATCGGTCGATCTCGCCGAAAACGATGTCCATGGAACCGAGAATCGCGACCGAATCCGCCAGCATGTAGCCCTTGCTCACATAGTCGATGGCGGGAAGATGCGGGAAGCCCGGCGCGCGGATCTTGCAGCGATAGGGCCGGTTGCTCCCGTCCGACACGAGATAGACGCCGAACTCCCCCTTCGGCGCCTCGACCGCCGTGTAGGTCTCGCCCGGCGGCACGTGGAAGCCCTCGGTATAGAGCTTGAAGTGATGGATCAGCGCTTCCATGGAGCGCTTCATGTCGGCGCGCTTGGGCGGCGTGATCTTGCGGTCGTCGCTGGTGCAGGGCCCGCCCGGCATCTGCTCGCAGGCCTGGCGGACGATGCGCAGGCTTTGCCGCATCTCTTCCATCCGCACCAGATAGCGGTCGTAGCAGTCGCCGTTCTTTCCGATCGGCACGTCGAACTTCATCTTGTCGTAGACCATGTAGGGCTGCGACTTGCGCAGATCCCAGGCGACGCCGGAGGCGCGCAGCATCGGGCCGGTGAAGCCCCAGTCGAGCGCGTCGGCCGCGGAGACGGTTCCGATATCCACCAGCCGCTGCTTGAAGATGCGGTTCTCGGTCAGCAGCAGGTCGATATCCTCGATCACCTGGGGAAATTTTTCCGACCAGGCCATGATGTCGTCGAGAATGCCGGCCGGCAGGTCCTGATGCACCCCGCCCGGCCGGTAATAGGCCGCATGAAGCCGCGCGCCGCTAACGCGCTCGTAGAACTCCATCAGCAGCTCGCGCTGCTCGAAGGCCCAGAGGAAGGGCGTCATCGCGCCCACATCCATCGCATAGGCCGGGATGTTGAGCAGGTGGTTCAGCAGCCGGGTGATCTCGTCGAACAGCACGCGGATATACTGCCCGCGCGCCGGCACCTCGAGCCCGAGCAGCTTCTCGATGGCGAGCACGAAGGCATGCTCCTGGCACATCGGCGAGACGTAATCGAGCCGGTCGAAATACGGGATCGCCTGCACATAGGTCTTGTATTCGATGAGCTTCTCGGTGCCGCGATGCAGCAGCCCGATATGCGGATCGAGCCGCTCGATCACCTCGCCGTCCATCTCCATGACGAGGCGCAGCACGCCGTGGGCCGCCGGATGCTGCGGCCCGAAATTCATGGTGAGCGGCTTGATCTGGGTTTCGGTCACGATTTGGTCGCCTTCTCGTCGCCCGGAAGCCGCGTCAGCATCCCTTCCCAGGGGCTCACGAAATCGAAGCTGCGGAATTCCTGGACCAGCTTCACCTTCTCGTAGATCACCCGCTTCTGGCTCTCGTCGTAGCGAACCTCGACATAGCCGGTGAGCGGAAAATCCTTCCGCATCGGATGGCCTTCGAATCCGTAGTCGGTCAGCAGCCGGCGGAGATCCGGATGGTCGGCGAAGAACACGCCGTAGAGATCCCAGGCTTCGCGCTCGAACCAGTTGGCCGCGTTGAACACGCTCACGACCGACGGCACGGGGGCGTCCGGCGTCGTGGTCAGCTTCACCCGGATCCGGTGATTATGCTTGAGGCTGAGCAGGTTGTAGACGACCTCGAGCCGCTCCTCGCGGTCCGGATAGTCGACGCCGCAGATGTCGATGAGCTGCTTGAAGAGGCAGTGGCTGTCGTCGCGCAGGAACGTCAGCACCTTCACGATCGAAGGGCGCGTCACGCGGACGATCAGTTCGTCGCGGACGATCTCGGTCCCCTGCACCTCATTCTCGAGCGCGCTTGCGACGTAGGCGCCGAGATGCTGCAGCGCGTCGGTAAGACTGTTGGTGCCGTCTGTCATGCCAGATGATACTCGCTTGCGTCGCAACCGCGCCTAACGCGCGATCGTGCCGGTTCGCTTGATCTTCTTCTGCAATTGAAGAATGCCGTAGACCAATGCTTCGGCGGTCGGCGGACAGCCCGGAACATAGACGTCCACCGGCACGATGCGGTCGCAGCCGCGCACCACGGCGTAGGAATAATGGTAATAGCCGCCGCCATTGGCGCAGGAGCCCATGGAGATGACCCAGCGCGGCTCCGCCATCTGGTCGTAGACCTTGCGGAGCGCGGGGGCCATCTTGTTGGTGAGCGTGCCGGCGACGATCATCACGTCGGACTGTCGCGGGCTGCCCCGCGGGACGACGCCGAACCGGTCGAGGTCGTAGCGCGCCATATAGGCATGCATCATCTCGACGGCGCAGCAGGCGAGCCCGAAGGTCATCGGCCAGAGCGACCCGGTCCGCGCCCAGTTCACCAGCTTGTCGAGGTGGGTGACGATGAAGCCCTTGTCGGCCAGTTCCTGGCCGACGGCGGCCGCCACTTCGTCGCGGCTCGGCTGGATCGGTTGGCTCAATCCCATTCCAACGCTCCCTTCCGCCATTCATAGGCGAACCCGACGGTCAAGACGAAGAGGAACAGCGTCATCGACCAGAAGCCGAACATCCCGGTGTCGCCGAGCGTGATCGCCCAGGGGAAGAGGAACGCGACTTCGAGGTCGAAGATGATGAAGAGCAGCGCTACGAGGTAGAACCGAACGTCGAAGCGACGCCGGGCGTCGTCGAACGCGTCGAATCCGCACTCGTAGGGCGAAAGCTTTTCCGGATCGGGGTTCTGGCGGGCGACGATGAAGGACGCGCCGATGGCCGCCCCGGCGACCGCGACCGCGATGCCGAGAAAGATCAGGATAGGCAGATATTCGGCGAGCATGGACTGCATTCGGCGCTCATCGTCTGACGTTTCGATTCCGTCGGAAGGCAGCGCAAAGAACGGCGCCAGGCTCGGGGCCCGCTTCGCCGCTCCTCCCGAAAAATCGCGGCCAATATATGTCGCTGGCCTAGGTGCGGAAAGGATAAATCGCCCTTCCGTCGAACGCGCTCGATCGTCGCAGCGGCGTCGAGATTGAAGATAGGGTCGAACTGCGAAAAAGCCATCCCTGGAAAGGGTGGCGGGAGCGACGGGACTTGAACCCGCGGCCTCCGGCGTGACAGGCCGGCGCTCTAACCAACTGAGCTACGCCCCCATGAAGCGGCCCTTTCGCGGGGCCGGTTCATGTAAAGCCCATGCCACCCCCTGTCAAGCGGGCCGGAGCGTCGCGGGCAGCGAGGTGCGAGGGGCGGAAGTGGTGGGCGATGACGGGCTCGAACCGCCGACCCTCTCGGTGTAAACGAGATGCTCTACCAACTGAGCTAATCGCCCGCGGGCGCCCGGGCCCTGCCGCATCCGGCAGGGGCGTCTCCGGGACGCGCCGGCTCATCATAAATATCCCGGCCGCCGACCGCAGCCGTAAAACGCGACCGGCCGCCACGCTGATTAGCGGGCGGCCGGTATCCGTGTGCCGGATCTCGCGTCGGCGACGCGTTAGTTTACAGCGTCCTTGAGCGCTTTGCCGGCCTTGAACTTCGGCTGCTTGGAGGCCGGGATCTTGATCTTCTCACCCGTGCGCGGGTTGCGGCCTTCGGAAGCGGCGCGACGCGCGACGGTGAAGGTGCCGAATCCGACGAGGCGGACTTCGGTCATCTTCTTCAGCGATTTGGTAATCGCATCGAACACGGCGTCCACCGCCTTCGCGGCATCGCCTTTGGACAAACCCGTATCGTTGGCGACTTCGGCGATGAGATCGTTCTTGTTCACCGGAAAAACCCCCCTTCTGCGAATTGGGACGATCAGTTTCGTTGTGGTTGGAAGTAGAGAAGTGCGGCGCGAATACGACTCAAGTCTAGATCGCGCTTCGTGATCGCGTCAATCGCGGAACCTCGGATATCCCCAGATTTCCGCGGTGTTCGGAGTTGTCTCGCGACTCGGAATTTCCGAGTCGCGAGTTCCCGATTCCGTCACCGGTCAGTGCGTGATGATGCCGCGCTCCTGATCGGTCTTTTCCGGCAGCTTGTCGATATCGCTCGGTTCGATCCACTCGATCGGCGTGGGTTCGCGCACGAGCGCATTACGCAGCACGTCGTCCGCCGACGCCACCACGATGATCTCCAGCCCGCGCTTAACGTTGTCCGGTATCTCCGCGAGATCCTTCTCATTATCGGCCGGGATCAGGACCTTCTTCACGCCGGCGCGGAGGGCCGCCAGGAGCTTCTCCTTGAGGCCGCCGATCGGCAGCACCCGCCCGCGGAGCGTGATCTCCCCGGTCATGGCGATGTCACGGCGCACCGGGATTCCAGTCAGCACGGAGACGATCGAGGTGAACATCGCGATGCCGGCCGAGGGCCCATCCTTGGGCGTGGCGCCCTCGGGCACATGGACGTGAATGTCCTTGCGCTCGAAGATCGTCGGGCGGATCCCGAACTCGGTCGAACGGGACTTCACGAAGCTTTCCGCCGCCTGGACGGACTCCTTCATGACGTCGCCGAGCTTGCCGGTGGTGATCACCCTGCCCTTGCCCGGCACGGTCACCGCCTCGATCTGCAGGATCTCGCCGCCGACCTCGGTCCAGGCGAGGCCGGTGGTGATGCCGACCAGATCCTCGAGCTCGACCTCGCCGTAGCGGAACCGCCGCACGCCCGCGAACTTCTCGAGATTGCGGCGCGACACGGTCACCTTCTTGAGATTCTTCATCAGAATCTCCTTGATGCCCTTGCGCACCAGGTTCGCGATCTCGCGTTCCAGGTTACGGACGCCGGCTTCGCGCGTGTAGTACCGGATCAGGTCCTTCAGCGCATCGTCGGAAATCGACCACTCGTTCTTCTTGATGCCATGCTCCTTGATCTGCTTCGGCAGCAGGTGGCGCTTGGCGATCTCGATCTTCTCGTCCTCGGTGTAGCCGGGCAGACGGATCGTCTCCATGCGGTCGAGCAGCGGCTGCGGCATGCGCAGCGTGTTCGCCGTGGTCACGAACATCACGTCCGACAGGTCGTAGTCGACCTCGAGGTAGTGGTCGTTGAACGTCGAGTTCTGCTCCGGGTCCAGCACCTCGAGCAGGGCCGAGGACGGATCGCCGCGCCAGTCGGCGCCGAGCTTGTCCACCTCGTCCAGCAGGAAGAGCGGATTGGACGACTTCGCCTTCTTCATGCCCTGAATGACCTTGCCCGGCATCGAGCCGATATAGGTCCGGCGATGGCCGCGCACCTCGGCCTCGTCGCGCACGCCGCCGAGCGACATGCGAACGAAATTGCGGCCGGTCGCGCGCGCGATCGACTTGCCGAGCGAGGTCTTGCCCACGCCCGGAGGGCCGACCAGGCAAAGGATCGGGCCCTTGATCTTGTTCATGCGCTGCTGGACCGCGAGATATTCGAGGATCCGCTCCTTGACCTTCTCCAGCCCGTAATGGTCCGCGTTCAGGACCTTTTCGGCGAGCTTGATGTCCCGTTTGATCTTCGTCGGCTTCTTCCACGGGATCGACACGAGCCAGTCGAGGTAGTTGCGCACCACCGTCGCCTCGGCCGACATCGGGCTCATCGAGCGGAGCTTCTTCAGCTCGCCCAGCGCCTTCTCGCGCGCTTCCTTGGAGAACTTGGTCTTGTTGATGCGCTCTTCGATCTCAGCGAGCTCGTCGCGGCCGTCTTCGGTCTCGCCGAGCTCCTTCTGGATCGCCTTGAGCTGCTCGTTCAGATAGTACTCGCG
>CAZMUZ010000104.1:0-12984 GCA_964569315.1 uncultured Rhodospirillaceae bacterium
CGGGCGTGCTCGGGCTCGCGCGCATCGGCGATTGCAACAACCCGGCCGCGCTGGTTCATGCTATCTATTCGGGGCACCGCCATGCGCGCGAGTTCGACGAGCCCCCGGGCGGCGAGGTGCCCTACCGGCGCGAGCGGGTGACGGTGCAGCTCGATCGCGACGCCGGCTCGGCCGATACGCTTCGGATGCGGCGCATCCTCGGCGGCGCGATCGCGGACTAGCGGCGGCGGCGGGCGTTCGATCGCCCGCCTGGCGGCGCGGGGGAGACGGGGAAAGCGAGGGGGAATGGCGCAGGAGAACATGGCCCGCGAGGGCGTCGCGCGCGAAGGCGCGCGGCGGCGCGGCGAGCGGCGCCAGGGCGGGGGCGGCATCCGGCAGCTCCCGTTCCAGACGCTGCGGAATCCGCTGAAACCGATCGAGGTTCTGGCACCGGAGCAGGTCGAGGCGATCCACCACGCCTCGCTCGATCTCCTGGAGCGGGTCGGGCTCGAGGTGCTGCATGGCGAGAGCATCGACATCCTCGCGCGCGCCGGCGCCGATGTGGATCGCGGCACCGGAAAGGTGCGGCTCGATCGCGGGCTCGTCATGGAAGCGGTGTCGCATGCGCCGCCGGTCTTCACGATCCATGCGCGCAACCCCGCGCACGATCTCGAATTCGGCGCGAACCATCTGGTCTTCACCGCGACCGGCGGCCCCGCCTTCGCGAGCGACATGGAGCGCGGCCGGCGCGCCGGCAACTATGCCGACATGTGCGACTATATCCGCCTCGTGCAGTCGCTGAACGTGCTCCATCAGGACGGCGGCACGGCGGTCGAGCCGACCGATCTGCCGCCCGAGACGCGGCATCTCGATTTCTACGAGGCGACGCTCCGGCTCACCGACAAGGGCTGGCATAGCTGGGGCATGGGCACGGCCTGCGTGCTGGACGGCATCGAGCTCACCAAGCTCGCCTACGGCGTGACGGCCGAGGAGATGCTCGCGCGCCCCGTCATGATGACGATCATCAACTCGAACTCGCCGCTCCGGCTCGACGTGCCGATGGGGCAGGGGCTGGTCGAGATGGCGCGGCACGGCCAGGCGCTGGTGCTGACGCCCTTCACCCTTGCCGGCGCCATGAGCCCGGTCACCATCGGCGGGGCGCTGATGCAGCAGAACGCCGAGGCGCTCGCCATGGTGGCGCTCGCCCAGCTCGTGCGGAAAGGCGCGCCGGTCGTCTATGGCGGCTTCACCTCGAACGTCGACATGCGCACCGGCTCGCCCGCCTTCGGCACGCCGGAATATACCAAGGCCGCGCTCGCGACCGGCCAGCTCATCCGGCGCTACCGCCTGCCCTACCGCTCCAGCAACGTGAACGCCTCGAACTGCGTCGACGTGCAGTCGACCTACGAGTCCGCCATGTCGCTCTGGGGCACCGTCATGGGCGGGGTCAATCTCCTCGCCCATGCGGCGGGCTGGCTCGAAGGCGGGCTCACGGCGAGCTTCGAGAAGCTGATCGTCGATTGCGAGATGCTCCAGCTCATGCGCGAGACGTTCCGGCCGATCGCGACCGACCCCGCGAGCCTCGGGCTCGACGCCATCGCCGAGGTCGGGCCGGGCGGGCATTTCTTCGGCGTCGGCCATACGCTCGAGCGCTTCGAGAGCGCCTTCTACACGCCGATGCTCTCGGACTGGCGCAATTTCGAGACCTGGAGCGAAGCCGGCGCCCGCACCGGCACCGAGCGCGCGCACCGGATCTGGAAGGAGCTGCTCGCCGCCTATCGCGAGCCCGCGCTCGATCCGGCGCGGCGCGAGGCGATGGCAGCCTATGTGGCGCGGCGCAAGCGCGAGATCGCCGGCGGCAAGGCCCTGCCGTGACCCGGCGCCTCGTCGGGCCCGCCGACCATCGCGTCATGCCGTGGAAGAACGGCGGCGGCAGCACGGCCGAGATCGCGCTGGCACCCGAGGGCGCCGATCTCGCGGCGGGCTTCGACTGGCGGCTCTCGATCGCGACCGTCGAGCGGGACGGACCCTTCTCCGCCTTCCCCGGCCATGACCGCACCATCATGCTGATCGAGGGCGCGGGCATGGTGCTCGATTTCGGCGGCGGCAAGGCGGAGCGCATCGCCGTCCCGTTCGAGCCCTTCGCGTTCGTCGGCGAGGCGGCGGTCGAATGCCGGCTCCTCGGCGGGCGCATCCGCGATTTCAACCTGATGGTCCGCCGGGCGGGCTATGGCGCCGAATGCCATGTGGTCGAGCTTGCCGACGAGCCGCTGGCGCTCGCGACCGATGGCGGGACCCTGCTGATCCATTGTCTCGAGGGCAATGCCCGCCTCGACGACATGCCGCTTGCAAGCGGCGAGACGCTCATCCTCGAGGGAGAGACCGGGGTGCTCGGCGAGCTCACGGGTGACGAGACCGCCACGGTCTTCGTGGCCGCGCTCTTTCCGCGCGGCTGAATCGCAAGCGCCCCTCATCCCACTCTACTCCCCGCCGGCGGGGCGAGGGAGAAGCGGGAGCAAGGCGACAAGGCGGATGGCACGGGGGCGGCGCGCACGACTGCGTCCTCTCCCCGGTGTGACGGCGTAAGTTCCAATTGCCCTCGCCCCCCCCCGTGAGGGGAAGAGGGAAGGGTGCGGGGGTGATTCCCTCCATCCGCCCGCTCGCGCCGCCGTCAAGCAGAGTTGATCGCGCGCGAGCCGGCCGGGCGTGAGTCCTGGCTTCCCGATGGTCGGTTCCTAGCGCGGCGGCATCGCCGCACCGCCGCTGCCGGCGATGCCCGCCTCGGCCCGGTTTCGGAGCTGCCAACTGAAGGGGCAATGCGGCTTCAGCCGGGTCCGCTCGGTCGCCAGCGCGTTGGCGAGCGCGAACTGACCGTCCCGCAACGCCGCCTCGATCAGCGTGCGATGGATGATGTCTCGCTGTGCGTGGCTCCCGCCGAACACATGGGCGGAATAGCGCATCGGCATCAGGAGCTGCACCGCGGTGCCGTACTGCCCGCGGCCGAACGCCTCGACCGCGCGCATGACCGGCAGCCCGGCCTCGCGTTCCATGCGGGCGTTGGCGCCGGATTTCTCGGCGGCGCGCGCGGCGGCGGCCAGCAGCCGCTTGGCGGCCTCGCGCCGCCCGGTCGCGACATAGGCGATCATGGCGTGCATGTCGTTGAAGGCATAGAACCCGTCCTGCGCCGTCTTGTCATAGGCTGCGGCGAGATCGTGCCAGCGCTTGCCGACATCGATGCTGCGGAGATGCATGCGCCAGAGCAGCGCCGTCGCATCCAGCATCTCGGTCTGGATCTCGGACTGGCCCGGCCGGATCGAGCGGTCGTAGATCTCGAGCGCGCGGTCGGCGCGGTCCTGGTCGAGATTGTAGAGTGCGGCGTGCCACCAGTTGTGGAAGGCGAAGCCATTGTCCTCCTGCGCCCAGTGGTCGCGGCGCGATTCCATCAGGGCGATGCCCTCGGCCTGGCGCGCCTCCATCTCGAGCACGTGGGCCAGCGCGTGATGCGCCCAGCAATCGTCGGGTTCGAGCTCGATCGCGTGCCGGCCGGTGTCCTCGGCGCGGCGGTAGTCGCCGCATTCTTCGAGGCCGAATGCCTGCATGCCGAGTGTGAAGCCGTAGCCCGGCAGCTCGCGATTCCAGGCCGGCAGCGCGCGCATCATCCGGCCCCTGAGATTGTCGCGGTCGCCATGGAAGAAGTCGGCGAGATGGCCGAGCTGGAGGGCCAGCGCATCGCGCGGATGCTCGGCCAACAGGAGGTCGAACCGCGCGCGGAACCCCTCCCAGTCGCCGGCATGCCAGTCGCGGATGGCCGCCACATGCGCACGTTCCCGGTCGTTGCATTTGTTGCCGAGCTTCTCGAGCGCGCGGAGGCTCGTTTCGACCTCCGGCAGCACGCTCGCCTCCCAGGCCGAGATGTGCACCTCGGCCCGGAAGATGTGGCCGAACGCGAATTCCGGGTCGGCCGCGAGCGCCGCGTCGATGGTCGCGATCGAGTTGCCGCGATAGCACTGGAACTGCCCCAGTGCGACTTCGAAGGCATCGAGGCTCCTTCGGTTGGCGCTTGAGGTAGCGAGCCCGCGCGCATCACGCAATGTCATGGCGAACCTCCCAGCCGACCCAACAGGGCGCATTCCGGCGAAACGCCACAAATGGATCAGTGTTCTGCGGACGCGTCCGCATCGGCGTTGCGTCGAGCTCGCGGACGGGCTCGACCGACATTCCCCGGATGATCCCCAGTTTCGGGCAACATCGTAGGGATCGGGGCCGTTCCCGGCAACCGACACCGACCGCCCCAAGCTGCCGCTGGCGGCGCCCGGAGCTGAGCTGTCAGCCGCAAGATTTCCGCGCGACTGAATCGCAGGCGCCCCTCACCCCACCCTCTCCCCGCAGGTGGGGCGAGGGAGAAGCGGGAGTAAGGCGACAAGGCGGATGGCACAGGGGCGGCGCGCGACCGCGTCCTCTCCCCGGTGTGACGGCGTAAGTTCCAATTGCCCTCGCCCCCCCGTGAGGGGAAGAGGGAAGGGTGCGGGGGTGATTCCCTCCATCCGCCCCGCTCGCGCCGCCGTCAAGCAGAGTTGATCGCACGCGAGCGCGCGGAGCGGCTAGAAGGACGGCGCAAGAGAGGTTCGACATGCCCTGGCGCGACCGTAGCGGGCGCTTCTCCCCCTTCAAGGCGACCGTGTTCCTGGCGCTCTTCCTGCCGGCGCTCTGGATCGCCTATGGCTATCTCTCGGGCACGATCGGCGCGTTGCGGCTGATGGAGAGCCTGCGCGATATCGGCAATTGGGGCCTCAGGCTGCTGCTGATCTCGCTCGCCGTCACGCCGCTGCGGAAGAGCCTGCAATGGCCGCAGCTCATCCAGGTCCGGCGCATGATCGGCGTCGCCGCCTTCGCCTATATCGCAACCCATTTCCTCCTCTATGTGATCGACCAGTCCTTCGATATCGGCAAGGTCGCGTCGGAAATCCTGCTGCGCATCTATCTCACGATCGGCTTCGTGGCGCTGCTCGGCCTCTCCGCCCTCGCGGCCACCTCGACCGATGCGATGCTGCGCCGGCTTGGCGGCAGGCGCTGGCAGAGGCTGCATCGCATCGTCTATGGCATCGCGCTGCTCGGCATCGTCCACTTCTTCATGCAGACCAAGGCGGATGTGACCGAGCCGACGGTGATGGCCGGGCTCTTCGGCTGGCTGATGGGCTATCGGCTGCTGGTCTGGCTGCGCTCGGACGGCGCGCGGCCCTCGCCCCTTGCCGTGGCGGGCCTGAGCATCGCTGCGGCGATCGCGACCGGGCTCGGCGAGATTCTCTATTTCTGGCTCAAGACCGGCGTCGATCCGCTTCGCGTACTCGCGCTCGACTTCTCGCTGCAGCTCGGCTTGCGGCCCGTCTGGTGGGTGCTGCTGATCGGCCTTGCGGTCGCGCTAGCTGCCGTCCTTCGCTCGATCGGCGCAGCGGACCGGCGCGCAGCGCGCCGCCGCAAGCTCGGGGTCGAGGCGCCGTCGGCCTGACCCCGGGACCGCGGACCGATGGCCGGACGCCGCCTTGCGGCTGGTGTCGGACGGCTAGGTTCGCCAGAACGGCTTCGACCCCTCCTGCCGCTGGTCGGCGCGCGTGAGGCCGAGATCCTCGAGCTGGCGGTCATCGAGGAAGACAAGCGCGCGGCGGGTGCGGCTGCGCTCGATCCACAGCCCGACGGTCTCGGCGAGCCCGCCGAAACGCCCGTGCCCATGCTCGCCGGTCGGGTGTCGCAAGATCGCCGCGCCCGGCTGCCGCAGCGCCGTGATCGAATGCGGAAGGCTCCTGAGCATTTTTCATCCTCCTCGGCCGGGCACCCCGCCGCGGCCTTTGCTTGGGAGCCCTAGAAATAGTGGCGGTTTCGGCTTGCCCGCAAAGCATCCTTTCTCTAGCCTGCCTTAGTTTTTCTCATGAAGCAGGCATGCCATGCCGCGGCGCCTCCCGCCCTTGAATGCGCTCAAGGCCTTCGAGGCCGCGGCGCGTCACGAGAGCTTCACCAAGGCGGCGCAGGAGCTGCACGTCACGCAAGGGGCCGTCAGCCATCAGGTGAAGGCGCTTGAGACCGAGCTCGGCTTTCGCCTCTTCGGCCGCGAGAGTCAGCGTCTCCTTATCACCGAGGCCGGGCGGTTCTATCTCGAAGTGGTGCGCGACGCGTTCGACCGGATCGCCTCGGGC
Organism: uncultured Rhodospirillaceae bacterium; assembly: GCA_964569315.1. Classification (GTDB taxonomy): domain Bacteria; phylum Pseudomonadota; class Alphaproteobacteria; order Dongiales; family Dongiaceae; genus CADEFF01. Next base: position 6,168 of record CAZMUZ010000104.1, read on the forward strand.
ACCGAGCGCCTGCTGGAGCGGCAGAATGCGGGCGCGCTGACGGTGACGACCTCGCCCAATTTCGCGAGCAAATGGCTCGTGCATCGGCTCGGGCGCTTCGCCGAAGCGCATCCGGACATCGATCTGCGCGTCAGCGCATCGCTGCATCACGTCGATTTCGCGCGCGAGGACATCGACCTTGCGATCCGCCACGGCGACGGGTATTGGCCCGGACTCCATGTGACGCGGTTTTGCATCGAGGCGCTGTTCCCGGTCTGCAGCCCGGCCCTTCTGCAGGGCGGCAAGGCGCTGCGCAATCCGGCCGATCTCAAGAATCACACGCTCCTGCATCTCGACGCGCGCAACGACTGGGCGAAATGGCTGCAAGCGGCTGAGGTCGCGGATACGGAGCTGATACACGGGCCCGTCTTCAACCAGGCGAGCATGGCGATCGACGCCGCCATCGATGGCCAGGGCGTGGCGCTCGCGCGCACCGCGCTCGCCGCCTGGGATCTTCTCGCGGGCCGACTGGTGCGGCCCTTCGCACTCGCCCTCGAGGTGCCGTACGCCTATTGGATCGTTTGCCCGAAGGCGAACGCCGAACTGCCCAAGATCGCGAGCTTCCGCGCCTGGATTTTAGCGGAAGCGGCGGAAGACGAGCGGCGACTGCGGCAGTCTTGATTCGTCAGGCATCCGCGAGATCGAGCCAGCGATCCGAGACCGTCTCGGCGAAGCGCCGCTGCGCCTCGCCATAGGTCGCCCAGTCGCCGCGCATGCGGGCGAGCGCCTCGGGCACCGCGTCGCCGAGATGCCGGTCGAGCCCCTGGCGCCCGACTCCGACCCACTTCTCCACCATGTCGCGCGTGGTCTCGAAATGGCACTGGAAGGCGTAAGAGCGCCGGCCGAGCCGGAAGGCCTGGTTGCGGCAGGCCTCGCTCGACAGCAGGTGGGTGGCGCCCTCCGGCAGGTCGAAGGTGTCTTCGTGCCACTCCATGAGCCTGTGGGTGGGCGCGAGCCCCGCCAGCAGCGGATCGGCCTTGCCTTCGGCCGTGAGCGCGAGCTCGTGGAAGCCGAATTCGAGATGGGTGTGGCGCCGGACCTTGCCGCCATAGGCCCGCGCGAGGAGCTGCGCCCCGAGGCAGCTTCCGAGCAGGGGGCGTTCCTCGGCATGGAAGGCGCGCATCAGCTCCAGCACGGCCGGCAGATAGGGGTGCTTCGCGTCGTCGTTCGCATGTTGCGGGCCGCCCAGCACGATGAGCCCGTCATAGCCGTCCGGCCCTTGCGGCAGCGCCTCGCCATGATGCGGGAAAATCCGCTCGATCTTGCCGCCGCGCGCGGCCAGCCGGTCCTCGACCACGCCGGCCGGCGACTGGTCGTCGTGCATGATGACGAGAAAGCTCATGAAAAAGCGCGCTCCGACGTTGCGGCCACGGCCGAGAATTTATGCCACAGGGACTATAAACGGCGGCAATCGCGGGGGAAGGGGGCGGCGGGAAGGGCAGCCATGCGAACGGGCCGCCGGCCAACGGGATCCTTCCCTCGAGGAAGGAAAGGGTTCGCAGAATCTTCGCCGGCCCCTTGTCGGGCCGCGGCGGCTCCGGTCGTGGCGGTTTACGGCCCGAGCGGAATGCTGAAGCTGAGGCCGATGCTGGAGCTGGGCACCGTCGCGCCGAAATCGCTTGCCGCCACGAGCCGCGCGCTCGGCAGGAACGGCATCGCATAGGCGAAGCTCGCGATCTCGCCCTGGCTCGCATCGGCGCGCTCCAGCATCGAATAGCCGACGCTGACGGCGCCATAGTCGCCGAGCGCCATGCCGCCGGTAAGCTGCGCCTGGCTGGTCACGCGCTGGCCGGCTTCCTCGAAGCCGGGCTGCGCGAAGCTTTCGGTGGCGTGCTGGTAGCTGAGGGAGGCGCGCCATCTCTCGGCGACATGCTCGAAGGAGGCGCGGGCGAGCGCGCCGGTCCCCTCGTCGCTGCCGCTGGCCGCGGTGGCGAGGCCGAACCGGCCGAGCCCGGGCCAGTTCCAGAGCAGTCCGAAGCCGCCGGCCTGGCTGTCGGGCAGCGCTTCGGCATGAATCTCGCCGGTCAATTTTCCGGTGAGACCGTGGCGATAGGTGCCGGACACCATCGGGTCGCCATAGTCGAAGCTCTCGAGGCCGTAATTCTCGCGGGTGAAGCCGAGCTCGGCGAAATAGAGCGATTTGCCCTCGCCGAGGATGCGGCCCCAGGGTTGTCCCGGCTGGCCCAACCCCTGCTGCAGCCGCGCGAACGCATCTTCGATGCCGAAATCGATCAGCCCCGATCCGGTGCCCAGGGTCACCGGATCGGCCGCGATCCCGTCCCGGCCGTGCGATTGCAGCCCGAGCAGCGCCGGCACGTCCTCGGCGCGGTCGATGCCGGGAATGACCGGCCCGGTGAAGCCGACGGTCGCGGGCGCGGCCGTCGCCGATTGGGGCCGGTCGAAATCGGGGGCGATCATGATGCCGCCGAAGCGCTGCGGCCGCGCCCAGTCGCTGCCGCGCGTGACGGCATCGCCCGCGGTGAGGGCGAAGGGCAGATCGGGCAGGGAACGGACGAAGGCGCTTTCGAGCCGGACCGCGCGGACATCCTCGAACGAGCCTTGGGCGGCGATGCGGCTCCTGAGCTTTCCCCAACCGTCGGAAAGACCGAAATCGAGCAGCAGGCCGAAGCTGCGCGACGGGCCTTCGGGGCTGGCGAGTTGGACGGGGGCGGTGAAGATCGGCGGGGTCGGTTCGAAGCTGTCCGCAGCGGGGGCGCGCAGCGGCAAGATTGCCGTCGCGAGGACGATTATCTGGACATGGGCCAACTGTCCGATCCGGCGGCGCATCACCCCCTCGATCCCGACGATCGCGGCCAGGTTCGGCCGCCCTACGATCGCCGGATGCGCTGTGCGGGAGCCGCCCGCATCGCCCGCGATGCCGCTCCCTATGTCAGGCGAGGTTACGCCAATATGGTTAACACAACTTTACCACATCGGCTGTGAACCGCGTCTCAGCTTTTGGGGATTCCGCCCTCCGCCTTGCGCCGCGCGACATAATCTTTCAAGGCCTCGTCGATGGCGGGGTCGAGCGGTGGCGGCTCATAGGCGGCGAGGAGCTTCTTCCAGATCGCGTTGGCGCGTTGCGCCGCATCCTGCGCGCCCGCCTCGCGCCAGCTCTCGAAATTGCGCCAGTCGGAGAGCATGGGTGCGTAGAACGCCGTCTCGTAGCGGGCGAGCGTATGGGCCGCGCCGAAGAAATGCCCCCCGGGCCCGACCTCGGCGATCGCCTCCAGCGCGAGCGAGTCGTCGTCGACCGCGACCCCGTCGAGAAAGGCCGCCATCTCCTGCAGGATCTCGGCGTCGAGCACCATCTTCTCGAAGGAGGCGACGAGCCCGCCCTCCATCCAGCCCGCGCCATGCTTCACATAGTTGGCATGGGCCATCACCGCGGCCCAGACCGACATGCAGGATTCATAGGCGGCCTGCGCGTCGACCGCGTTGGCGGCGCAGGCGTTGGACGAGCGGAAGGGCAGGTTGTAGCGCCGCGCGAGCTGCCCGCCCGCAAGCGTCGCCTTGACATATTCGGGCGTGCCGAAGGCGGGGGCGCCGGATTTCATGTCGACGTTGGAGGTGAAGCCGCCATAGACGACGGGCGCGCCCGGCGCTGCGAGCTGGAGGAGCGCGATGACGCCGAGCGCCTCCGCATTCTGCTGCGCGAGCGCGCCGGCGAGGGTCGAGGGCGCCATGGCGCCGGCGAGGGTGAAGGGGGTCACCACCACGGCCTGGCCCGCCTCGGCCATCGCCATCAGCCCGTCGATCATCGGCCCGTCGACCCGGAGCGGCGAGTTGGTGTTGACGATGGTGATGAGGCCCGGCTTCGCCTTGAGCCCGTCCGCGTCGATGCCGCGCGCGAGGGCGTTCATGGCGAGGCCGTCGCGGATCCGCCAGGGTCCGATGGCGCTCGGCTGCCACACCCGGTCGGTCAGCGTGATGAAGCCGTAATGGGCGTCGAGATGGCGCGTTTCCGGCGGCAGGTCGATCGGCTCGACCGGATAGCCCGTTGCGCAATGCACGACATTGAGGCTCTGGGCGAGCCGCAGCAGGTCGCAGAAATCGGCATAGGTGCCGGGCCGCCGCCCGCGATCGAGGTCCGCGCAGTTGGGCGCGCTCGATACCGAGCAGAAGGCGATGCGGTTGCCGCCGATGACGACGTCGTGCGCCGGGTTGCGGGCATGGAGCGTGAACTGCGCCGGGGCCTTGCGGACCTGCTCCAGCACCAGCCCGCGATCCATCCGGACGCGCCGCGTCGCCCGATCGACGGTCGCGCCGGCGCGGGCGAGCCGATCGAGCGCGCCGTCATGCATGATCTCGAGCCCCAGCGTCTCGAGCAGCGTGAAGGAGGCCGCCTCGATCCGCGCGAGTTGCTCTTCGCTCAGCACCTCGATCGGGCGGTAGGGATTGCGCGGTTGTCGCCAGGGGCGCTGGGGCAGGGCCCCGGCCTCGCGCCGGCGTCGGTTGCGCGGCGCGGTCGGTGGCGGCGTGCCGGCTTCGGAGCGTCCGGTCATTATCCTTCCTGCTCTGGCGCGACGGCCGCCCGTACGGTTCGGCTTCGCCGGCGTTTCGGGGGCGGGGCTCCGGCCGGACCCTCGCTGGCGCCCCGCGGCGATACTCGCTGCGCGCGGACTTCTTTCGTCCCGAATGCGACGCCGCCCTGCACCCGGCACAATTGTCGCGGTGCCTGCGCGCGCCTATGCTGAAGGCTCATCGCTCCGGCATCGCCGGCCCGCCCCCGTCGCGCCCGAAAATTCCCGCTCCTGCGCCCGCATGTCCGAAACCGAACCACTCTGGCTCAAGGCGGTCAGCCGCCCTGGCGCCGTGGTGTTCGCGATCATGTTCACGCTGGAATCCTTCGCGCGCGCGCTCCTCGCCGCGCTCATTCCGCTGCAGGCCTATGCGCTGCTGCAGGAAACCCGCAGCGTCAGCATCCTCTACACCCTGGTCGGCATCACCGGCCTCGGCAGCAGCTTCGTAATTCCGTACCTCATCCGCCGTTTCCGCCGCCGCTGGGTCTATACGATCGGGCTCATCGCGCTGATGGCGGGGGCGGGCGCACTCGCGACCCATACCCTGCCGGGCCAGATCGCCGGCATGCTGCTGCGCGCTTTCGCCGTCGCCGCCGTCAACATCGCGCTCAGCCTCTATGTGCTGGATCACATCAAGCGGAAGGACCTGGTCTGGTCGGAGCCGCTGAAGCTGATGTTCAGCACCGGCTCCTGGACCCTCGGACCGGGGCTTGGCGTCTGGCTCTACGAGAACGTGTCCTTCTGGGCGGCGGAGGCGGTCTGCGCCGGCACGGCGGCGCTCCTCATCGGCTATTTCTGGTATTTGCGCCTCAGCGAGAACCCCGCGGTCGCGGCCGCCACGCGCCCGCCGCCGAACCCGGTCGCGTCGATCCGCCGCTTCGTCGCGCAGCCGCGACTCCGGCTCGGCTGGTTCATCCCCTTCGCCCGCTCTACCTGGTGGGCGATGTTCTTCGTCTATCCGACGCTCTATCTCGTCCAGTCCGGCAAGGACCCGATGGTGGGCGCCCTCCTGGTCTCGGCCGGCAATGCGATGCTGATCGTGACGCCGCTCTTCGGCAGGCTCGCGCGCCGTACCGGCATAAGGCGGCCCATCATCTGCGCCTTCGTGGCGCTCGGCGGCTGCACCCTCGCCGCCGCCGCGCTCTACGACTATCCCTATCTCGTGGCGGCGGCGCTTCTCGTAGGGTCGCTGCCCTGCGTCTCGCTCGACGCGCTCGGCAACATTCCCTTCCTGCGGTCGGTCCGGCCTTGGGAGCGACCCCAGATGACGACCGTTTTCCGCAGCTATATCGACCTTTCGGACCTGCTGCCGGCCGCGCTCTATTCGGTCCTGCTCAGCTTCTTCGATATCCGGGCGGTCTTCATTGCTTCGGGCCTTTTCATGATCGCGGCCTCCCAGGTCGCCCGGCGTCTGCCGAACCGGTTCTGAACGCTACCGGGGCTCCCGAGTCCCTCGAACCGGGCGTCGAAATCGTTGCCGCTCGCGTGAAGGACGTTGACAGCGTGGCTCTTGACTGTAACGTTACACAAAGTTGTGTAGCGTTAAACAAGCTGGAGCGCCAATGGATCGCCCCGCAGCCGTTCGGCCTTTCGGCGGATACCATGTCGACCCCGGCGGCGAGGCCGATCACGAGCTGACCCGGGTCGGGCCGCGCACGCCGGCGGGGGAGTATTTCCGCAGGTTCTGGCACCCGGTCGCGCTCGCCTCGGATTTGACGACCCGGCCGCTCCGCATCCGCATCCTCGGCGAGGACCTGGTGCTGTTCCGTCGCCCCGATGGCGAGATCGGGCTGCTCCATCTTCACTGCCTGCATCGTCGCGCTTCGCTGGAGTGGGGGCGCATCGAGGATCAGGGCCTGCGTTGCTGCTATCACGGCTGGCTTTACGGGATCGACGGCCGCGTGCTGGAGACGCCGCTCGAGCCCCCCACCAGCAAGCTGCGCGAGAGGCTCTGCCTGGGCGCCTATCCGACCAAGGAAATCTGGGGTCTCGTTTTCGCCTATATGGGGCCGCCGGACGAGATGCCGGAGTTCCCGGTCTATGACAGCCTCTGCATCGAAGGCGACGTGCTCGCGCCCTATCCGCACAAATATCCCTGCAACTGGCTGCAGGTCGCGGAGAACAGCATGGACCACGATCACGTGGTCTATCTGCACACCCCGAAGGACGGCGATCCGCAATTCTATGCGTCTTGGGGCATCGCACCGACGATCGTCTATCAGCAGTTCGATCACGGGATCCACTACACCTACAGC
>CAZMUZ010000105.1:0-12641 GCA_964569315.1 uncultured Rhodospirillaceae bacterium
GCTCGCGGCCTCGCCCTCGGTCGTCGCATTCCTGCTGGCTCCGAATGGCGGCGAAATCGTCCTGCCGCACAAGGCGGGCGTGGCGGCGGCGGGCGACGACCCGGTCCAGTTCCTGCCGCAGCTCCCGCGCGCGGTGCCGGCACTCGAGATTTTCGCCGAGGCGGCGCAGGGCTATGGCAGCGTCAACGTCGTGCCGGACACGGACGGCGTCACGCGGCGCGTGGCGCTCTTCTTCGCCTATCGCGGCGAAGCCTATCCGACGCTCGGTGCCGAAGCCTTGCGCGTCGCCCAGGGCGCCGGCAGCTACGTGATCAAATCCTCGGGCGCCAGCGGCGAGCTCAGCTTCGGGCGCCAGACCGGTATCGCGCAGGTGAAGATCGGCGGCGCCATCGTGCCGACCGATGCCTATGGCGCGCTCCTCCTCTACGACAGCGGCCATCGGCCGGAACGCTTCGTGTCGGCGAGCGCGGTGCTGGCCGGGACCAACGATCCCGCCGCCATTGCCGGCCATATCGTGCTGATCGGCTCCAGCGCCGAGGCGCTGAAGGACCTGAAACCGACCCCGCTCGATCCGACCATGCCAGGCGTCGAGGTGACGGCGCAGGCGATCGAGCAGATGATCGGCGGGCAGTTCCTCTATCGGCCCGATTGGGCGGCGGGGGCGGAGCTGCTGTTCCTGCTGCTGTTCGGCACTCTCATCATCCTCGCCACGCGACGGCTCGGCGCGATCGGCTCCGCGGTCTTCGCGGTCGCCGCCTGCATGATCGCGGCGGAAGCCTCTTGGCTCGCCTTCAAGCGGGAGGGGTGGCTGGTCGATCCGCTCTTCCCCTGCGGCGTCGCGATCGCCCTCTATATCAGCAGCTCCTTCCTCGGCTATCTGCGGGCGGAGACCGAGCGGCGCCAGATCCGCACGACCTTCGGCAAATACCTATCGCCGATCCTCGTGAAGGAGCTGCAGCGCCATCCGGAACGTTTCAAGCTCGGCGGCGAGGTGCGCGAGTTGACCCTGATGTTCATGGACGTCCAGGGCTTCACCTCGCTCGCCGAGAAACTCGAGCCCGAAACCCTGACGCGCATCATCAACCGGCTGCTCACGCGGATGACCGGGATCATCCAGGGCGAGCAGGGCCTGGTGGACAAGTATATCGGCGACTGCATCATGGCGTTCTGGAACGCGCCGCTCGACGTGCCCAACCACGCGAGAAACGCGCTCGACGCCGCCGTCGCGATGCGCGAGGAGCTCGGCCGCCTCAACATCGAATGGGCGAAGGAGGCGCCGGCGGACGGCAGCGTCGTCATCGACCTCAAGATCGGCATCGGTCTCAACACCGGGCGCTGCAGCGTCGGCGACATGGGCTCGGACCAGCAGCACGCCTATACGGCGATCGGCGATGCGGTCAATCTCGCCTCCCGTCTCGAGGGGCTCACGCGCGCCTACGGCGTCGACCTCCTGATCGGCGAACCGACCGCCGCCTTGCTGCCGGACGTGCCGCTGCTCGAGGTCGATCTGGTGCAGGTCAAGGGGCGTGCCCAGCCGCTCGCGATCTTCACGCCCGCGCCGGCGGGCCGGCGCAACGGTGCCGACCGGCAGGCCGAATTGCTGCGCCGACACGGCGAACTTAGGACAAATTATCGGGCCGGCCGATGGACCGAAGCGGCCGCCGCCCTCACGGATCTCGAGGCGCTTGCCGCCGCCGAATTTCCCTACCTTCAGGCGCTCTATGGCCTTTATGATCGACGCCTCGCGGAGTTCCGGGCCGATCCCCCGCCGCCGGACTGGGACGGCGTCTACCGGGCCTCGACGAAAAGCGGCTGAGATATCGACCGATTTCGGGGAGTCATCGCATGAGAAGTATCGTGCCTGCCGTCGCGACGCTGATCGCGGCCGCCATCGGGCTGGGCGCCGAAATGGCCACGGCCCAGGAGATCGGCGCCGTGCGCCAGCGCACTTTCAACGGCGCCGTCGGCCTGCCGCCGGGAGGAGAAGAACGCGATCTTCTCTTCAACAACGACGTCTTCGCCGAGGAGCGGGTGAGCACGGATGGAAGCGCCACCACGTCGCTGCAATTCCTCGACGACACCCGCCTCAAGGTCGGCAGCAATTCGACGCTGGTGCTCGACCGGTTCGTCTACGATCCCGACACCGAGACCGGCGAGCTGGCGATCACCTTCGGCAAGGGAATCTTCCGGTTCGTTACCGGCGAGATCAACAAGAACGGCATCAAGCTCAACACGCCGACCGCCTCCATGACGGTGCGCGGCACGGACGTGATCATCGAGGTGAAGCCCGACGACACCACCCTCATCTCGGTGATCGAAGGCACGGTCGATGTGGTTCCCTGCGGCGGCGAGCCGCGTGCGCCCGGCACCGGCCAGTCGGTGATCGTGCCGGCGAGTTGCACCTCGACCGAGCAGGTCGAGGGCCGCATCACCCGCAACGACCCGGGCGTCTCCGACGGATCCGCGGCCTTCGGCGGCACGACCGGCAACGACAGCCGGGAACGCGAACCGCATGAGCGCAAGACCAGGAGCCCGAACGGGCCAAACAACAGCCCCAGCCCCTAAGACGGTGAAGGAGGGCCCGGCATTGCCGGCAGGCGCGAGACCGCGATGGAACATGTCGCCATCACCATCTTCGGAATCGCCGGGCTCTTCGCGCTGGTCAGCCTGCTGCCCCCGCTCGCGCGGCGGCTGAATCTCCCCTACACGGTCCTGCTGGCGCTGGTCGGGGCGGCGATCGGGATTGCGCTGATCGCGATCGGCGGCAAGAGCGACGCCGGCATCATGCGGGATCTCGTCTCGGCGCTCGAGCAGTTCGACCTCCCGGGCGAGGCGTTCCTCTATATCTTCCTGCCGCCGCTGCTGTTCGAAATGGCCGTGCAGATCGATTTCCGCGAGCTGATGGAGGACGCCGCACCGGTGCTTCTGCTGGCCGTCGTGGCGGTGGTGCTGACGACGCTGGTCGTGGGGTTCGGGCTCGGGGCCGCGACCGACATGGCGCTGCTGACCGCCCTGCTGCTGGGCGCGATCGTCGCCACCACCGATCCCGCCGCGGTGCTCGGCATCTTCCGCGACATCGGGGCGCCGCGCCGGCTGACCTTGCTGGTACAGGGCGAGAGCCTTTTCAACGACGCGGCGGCGATCGCGCTTTCGGCGCTCCTGGTCGGCATCATCAAGCTCGGCGGCGACGGCGGCATCGAGTTCGGGCGCACGATCGCCGATTTCCTGATCGAGTTTCTGGGCGGCGGCCTCGTCGGCTATCTCGCCGGCCGCGGCGCCTGCTTCCTGCTGCTCTGGCTCAATGGCATCCGCTTCGCCGAGGTCACGCTCACCGTGGCGCTCTGTTATCTCGCTTTCGTCGTGGGCGACCGCTACCTCCATGTCTCGGGCGTGGTCGCGACGGTGATGGCGGGGCTGACCGTCGGCGCCATCGGCCGCACGCGCGTATCGCCGGGGAGCTGGCAGGCGCTGGTCGAAACCTGGGAGCAGCTCGGCTTCTGGGCGAACTCCCTCATCTTCCTTCTCGCCGCCATGCTGGTGCCGCGCGTCCTCATCGAGATCACCTTCGACGATCTCTGGGCGCTGGCGGTCCTCGTGGTGGCGGCGCTCGCGGCGCGCGCCATCGTGATGTTCGGCCTGCTGCCGCCGCTGAGCGCGCTCGGCTGGGCGAGCCGGGTCAGCCATGCCTACAAGCTCGTGGTGGTCTGGGGCGGGCTGCGCGGCGCCGTCTCGCTCGCCCTCGCCCTCGCCGTCACCAGCGACCCGAACATCTCGCCCGAGATCAAGCATACGGTCGCCATCCTGACGACCGGCTTCGTGCTGTTCACGCTGTTCGTCAACGGCACCACGCTCCGGCCCCTCCTGCATCTGCTCCGGCTCGACCGGCTGAGCCCGACGGAGGAAGCGCTCAAGGACCGGGCCGTCGGCCTCACCCTCGCCCAGGTGCAGGAGCGCATTGCCGGCATCGCCGCCCGCGAGCCGATCGACCGTCCGGTCGCCGACCGCCTGATCGCCGAGGTGCAGTCGGGGCAGCGGGCGGGCGGACATCATCTCGCCGACGCCGACCTGGTGCGGCTCGGTCTTGCCACCCTGACCAGCCGGGAGATGGAGATCTGCCGGGCCCGTCTCGGGGCCGGCACGGCGGACCGCGAGACGGTCGAGACCTTGCTCGGCGATGCGATGCTGCTGGCCGACGGGCTCAAGACCGGCGGCCGCGAAGGCTATGAGGCGGCCGCCGAGAAGGCGCTCGGCTTCACCTGGCGCTTCCGCCTCGCCAACTGGCTGCATTCGCGGTTGGGCCATGATCGCTGGCTCGCCCAGGCGCTGGCCGAACGCTTCCAGCGGCTGTTCGTGGCGGAGCTCGAGCTGAGCGACCTCGCCGCCTTCGCCGAGGAGAAGCTCGCTTCCATGGCGGGGCCGGCCGCCGCGGAGACCCTCGGCACGATCCTCGCGGCAAGGCGCGCGGCGGTCGGGCGCGCGCTCGCGGCATTGCGGCTGCAATATCCCGATTATTCGCAGCGGCTGCAGGAGATCTATGTCGGCCGCCTGACGCTGCGCCTGATCGAGGACGGCTACGGCGCGATGCGTGCCGAATCGGTCCTGAGCCAGGAGGTCTATGACGATCTGCGCCGCGGCCTCGAGCCGGCGCACCGCCGGTTCCAGACCCTGCCGCGTCTCGACATCGCGGTCGCGCGCGAGGCCCTGGTGCGGCAGGTAAAACTCTTCGCCGGGCTCTCCGGCGAGGCCGAGCGGCGGATCGCGCAGCTCCTGCGCTCGCGCCTGGCCCTGCCCGGCGAGAAGATCGTCGCGGTGGGGGAGCGCGGCGAGGAGATGTTCTTCATCGCCTCAGGCGCGGTCGAAGTCCGCATCCTGCCGGAACCGGTGCGGCTCGGCTCGGGCGATTTCTTCGGAGAGATCGCGCTCATCGAGAACCGGCCGCGCACCGCCGACGTCATCGCGCTCGGCTTTACCGAGCTTCTCGTGCTCTATGCCCGCGACCTCGACCGGCTGATCGCGACCGATCCGGAGATCGGGCGGCAGTTGCGGTCCGTCGCCCGCACGCGGCTCGACGCCCAGACGGCCAGAACCCGCGCCTAGCCGGAACGAGCCGGCCGCAGGCCGCGCTCGAGCGATGGCGTCAGCCCCGCTTGAGGGCGACGGTGGCGAGCCCGGCGCCGACGAGGATCGCACCGCCGGCACGGTTCATCGCCTTCAGCACGGCCGGCTCGCGGATCACGCCGCGCAGGCGGACGGCAAGCCCCGCATAGAGCGACGCGTTGAGGATCGCGAGCGCGAGGAAGGTCGATTCCAGCACCAGCATCTGCGGCAGGAGGGGCGCGTCCGGCCGCATGAACTGCGGCAGGAAGGCGACGAAGAAGGCGAGGCTCTTGGGATTGAGCGCCGTCACCAGGAAGGCATGCGCCAACATCGAGGACATCCGCTTGCGCGGCCCGTCCGCCGCGACCGCGAGCACCGCCGGCGCCCGCCAGAGCCGGATGCCGAGATAGACGAGGTAGGCGGCGCCGATCCATTTGAGGAGGGTGAAGAGGGTCGCGGAGGCGGCGAGCAAGGCGCCGAGCCCCAGCATGGAAAGCGTCATCGCGGTGAAGTCGCCGAGCGCCACCCCGGCGACCGTTGCCCAGGCCGAGCGCCGCCCCTCGCCGATCGCATAGCCCACCACCAGCATGACCGTGGGCCCGGGGATCGCGACCAGGATCGAGGCGGCGACGAGGAAGGCAAGCCAGAGTTCGACGGTCATGGGCGGGCTCCGGGCAGGATGGTCCGGAGCGAGCCATCCACAGGGCCCCGACCCTGTCCAGACCGTTGTTTGCCGACGCCGCCGGAAATCGGCGGATCGGCTGGCGGGCTCGCCGTGCTTTCGGCATGATCGGGACGCACCGTCCCGCACCGCCGATCGGATCCCTCCGCCACCGCCCCGCCCATGACCGCGATTCCCGCCCGCCGAGCCGCCGTCAATCCGATGCAGGGCATCCTGTGGCAGCTCGGCGCGGGTTTCATCTTCGTCGTCATGGATGCGTCCGGGAAATATCTGACGGACGGCTATTCGACCGTGCAGATCTCCTGGGCGCGCTTCGGCTTCCATATCCTGACCGCGCTCGTGCTGATCGCCGTCACCGATCGCCGCTGGACGCTGCTGCGGAGCGCGCGTCCAGGCCTCCAGCTCTGGCGTTCCGCGTTGCTGGCGGGCGCCACCGGCTGCTACTTCCTCGCGGTGCGCTATATCCCGCTCGCCGACGCAGCCGCGATCGGTTTCGTCTCGCCCTTCATCCTCACGGTGCTTTCCGTGCCGCTGCTCGGCGAGACGGTCGGGCCGCGGCGCTGGGTCGCGGTCGGCATCGGCTTCGTCGCGGTGCTGCTGATCATACGCCCAGGCTTCGGCATGACCCATTGGGCGATGCTGCTGCCGCTCGCCGTCGCCGCCTTCTTCGCGCTCTACCAGATCGCGACGCGCAAGCTCGGGCCGGTCGATGACGGCCGCACCACGCTCGTCTATTCCGGCATCGTCGGGTTCGTCGCCTGCAGCCTGCTGCTGCCGATCGACTGGGTCTGGCCCGATCCCTTCGCCTGGGGGCTGATGATCTTCATGGGCGTGGCCGGCGGAATCTCGCATTTCTTCATGATCCGCGCCTTCACCCTCGCGCCCGCCTCGCTGCTGGCACCCTTCAGCTACGTCCAGCTCGTCTGGGCGACCCTGATCGGTTACTTGGTTTTCCACGACCTTCCCGATCGCTGGACGCTTGCCGGCGCCGCGGCGATCACCCTCGCGGGGCTCTACATCTGGCATCGGGAACGCGCGCTCGGCCGCGACGTCGCGAGCGCCACGGCGGCCGGCGAGGGCTGACCCCGGGCCGGCAGGCGGCCGGGCGCGGCGCTTTCGTTGTATTCTTATAAATATAACGACGGTAACATGGGCCCGGCCCTAGGCTGCCGCGGTCCGGAGGTGCTATAAATCGGGACCGTTCCGGCGCCCCAAAGCCATCGCCACGGCCCGGATCAATTCCCAGGGACGAACGAGAGAACCGGCCTCCTCGCCGCAGCCGCCGCTATTCCCCGACGCCGCGAGGCCACGCCACAAAGGAGAGCGCAGCATGAATCTGGAACAAGCCAAGAAGATGGACAAAAAGGCCTGGCACAAGCTTGCCGGGAAGATCAAACCCGAGACCCGCAATTTCATCGACGGCAAGTTCGTCGACAGCCGCAAGGGCAAGCGGTTCGATTCGATCAATCCGGTCAATGGCGAAACTATCGCCGAAGTCGTCCGCAGCGACGCCGGCGACGTGGACGCGGCGGTGAAGTCGGCCCGCAAGGCCTTCAAGAGCGGCGTGTGGAGCCGCATGGCGCCGCGCGACCGCATGGCCGTGCTCTTTCGCTACGCCGACCTGATCCGCGAGCATGCGGTCGATTTCGCGCTGCTCGACGTGCTCAACATGGGCAAGCCCGTCTCCGACATGCTGAACAGCGACGTGCCGGGCTCCGCCACCTGCTTCCAATTCTTCGCCGAAACGATCGACAAGCAGGAAGGCGTGGTGACCGCCACCGCCGCGAGCGAGTTCAACTACATCCTGCGCGAGCCGCTCGGCGTCGTCGGCTGCGTCGTGCCGTGGAACTATCCGCTGATGATGGCGTCCTGGAAGGTGGCGCCCGCGCTTGCCGCCGGCAACTCGGTCATCCTGAAGCCGGCCGAGCAGTCGCCGCTCTCCGGCAACCTGATGGCGAAGCTGTTCATGGAAGCCGGCGGCCCCGCCGGCGTCTTCAACGTGGTGCAGGGCCTCGGCGAGGAAGCCGGCAAGGCGCTGGCGCTTCACATGGACGTGGACAAGATCGGCTTCACCGGTTCGGCCGAGGTCGGCAAGCTGATGATGGTCTATTCCGGCCAGTCCAACATGAAGCGCGTCACGACGGAATGCGGCGGCAAGACCCCGCAGATCGTCACCGGCGACGTGCCCGACATGGACACGGCGATCCAGTACTGCATCAACGGCATCTACGGCAACCAGGGCGAGGTCTGCAACGCGGGCTCGCGGCTGCTGGTGGACGCCAAGATCCACGACGAGTTCGTGGAACGCTTCAAGAAGAAGGCGAAGGGGCAGTACCAGCCGGGCGACCCGTTCGATCCCTCGACCACCATGGGGCCGCTCGTCACCAAGGGCCAGCAGAAGCGCGTGCTCGGCTATATCGACATCGGCAAGAAGGAAGGCGCCAAGCTGCAGTTCGGCGGCGGCGTGCCCTCCGGCTTCGAGAAGGGCGCCTATGTCGCCCCGACCCTCTTCACCGGCGTCAACAACAAGATGCGCATCGCCCAGGAAGAGATCTTCGGCCCGGTCGCGGCCGTGTTGCCCTACAAGAACATCGATCAGGCGGTCGAGATGGCCAATGATTCGATCTACGGGCTCGCAGCCAGCATCTGGACCAGGGACATCAACGTCGCCCACAAGGCCGCACGCGACCTGCAGTCGGGCGTGGTGTGGGTCAACTGCTTCGACCATGGCGACATGACGCTGCCCTGGGGCGGCTACAAGCAGTCCGGCTTCGGGCGCGACAAGTGCCAGGAGACGATGCTGCACCACACCCAGACCAAGGCGGTGTGGGTGCATCTCGGCGAGTAACGCAGCAGCGCCGGCGGTCGTCGGGGGGCGGGGTCCGGTCGGGCCCCGCCCTTTTCTTGGCGCCGGGTTCGGCGGATTCGGGAAAGAAAAGGGCCCGCGCTTGCGCGCGGGCCCGGTCTTTCAGCAGCCCCGCGAGGATCGTCAGCCGACGATCCATTTCGCGATCAGCATCACCAGAAGGCCCAGCGCGAGGACGAGATAGGGCAGCATCCCGGCCTTGCGCTCGCCGAGATTGTTGCCGTCCTTGATCCCCATATCCTCCATCATCCGGTCGGGGAACCGGCCGCCATCCTGGACATAGTGGCGGAACCAGAAGACCGGGATGATGAGGGCCGCCGCGATGAGGCCGGCCCAGAGCGGGTCGATGCCGACCTCCGCATCGAGATCCCACACCGCGGCGCCCGCCCCCATGAAAGCCGCATTGACGAAGGCGAGGACGGTGCCGAGCGCGAGCACGATCGCGGGCGCGCGATAGGGCCGCGGCAGATGGCCGGCATCGACGCGATGGATCCAGCCGGCGTTGAGATTGAGGAAGTTGAAGATGATGTAGCCGCAGTTCGAGATCGCGAGGATGAAGTAGTAGCTGCTCGCGTCCGAGGCGGCGAAGGTCAGCAGGATCAGGTTGAAGCAGAGATCCGTCCACATGGCGCGGGTCGGCGCCCCATGGCTGTTGGTGTGCGAGAGATAGCGTGGCAGCCAGCCATCCACCGAACCCTGATAGAGGGTGCGGGAGGATCCGGCCATCGCGGTGTTGATGGCAAGGATGAGAGCGAGAATCATCAGCAGCACGAGGATGCCCTCGAGGAAGGCGCCGCCGCCGACCATGTGCGCCATCGCGGTCGCGACGCCCGTGCCGGCGACCACGCCCGGGTCGGTCATGCCCGCCACGCCCAGCACGCCCTGGAAGGTGAAGGGCACAAGCGTGTAGAGCAGCAGGCAGAGCAGACCGGAATAGAAGATCGCCTTGAAGGTGTCGGTCGCCGGGTTCTTGAACTCGCGCGTGTAGCAGATCGCGGTCTCGAAGGCGTAGGTCGACCAGGCGGCGATGAACATGCCGCCCAGCACGAGCGTCCAGCCCGGCAGATCCCAGGCGCCGGTGATCGGCGCGAAGGGCGTGAAGTTCTCGGCGACGACCTTGCCCTGAAGTAGCGGAACGACGCCCACGATCAGCATCGGCAAGATAACCAGGAGCCCGACCGCCATCTGCACCTTGGCGGTGCTGAGGATGCCGCGATGCTGGATCGCGAACACGATCAGCATGAGGATCGCACCGATCACGAAGGGCATGCCGATCGAAAGATCGACGAAGCCCGGGATCGAGAAGGCGATGAAGGGCTGCTGCAGCGCCGGCGTGAGGGCCGCGATCGCTTCCTCCGCCGTGCGGCCGGCATTGGCCGGATCGGCGAGCCAGGCGAGGGTTTCGGGCGACTCGGCGCCCGGGATCGGCGCCAGCGCGTTCAGGATGTAGCCCGCCGCGATGGCGCAGCCGAGCGAGAGGACCGGCGTCCAGGCGAGCCAGTTGCACCAGACCGAGAGCGGCGCGATGAACTTCCCGTATTTGAGCCAGGCGGCCGCGCCATAGACCGAGGCGCCGCCGGACTTGTTCGGGAAGAGGCCCGCGATCTCGGCGTAGGTGAAGGACTGGATGAAGCCGAACAGCATCGAGACGGTCCAGATGGCGAAGGCCGCCGTCCCGCCGATACCGCCGATGCCGCCGATCGAGAAGAGCACGAGGGCGGGCACGCCGCTCGCCACCCAGAACGCTCCGCGCCAGTCGATTGTGCGATGGAGCCCGCCGCTCTCGGCGCCGCTTGCCGGTACGCTGGTCATGTTATCCCCCTGATGTCGAGACGCTGAAACACGCAAGGCGCGCCGCGTTGCCGGATATCGCGCCTGTGGGTCCGCCCGATGGCAACGCGCGCGGCATAGGTCATGCCCCGGGCTCGGCCGCCGGCACCCGATGATAGATCTGCCAGCGCAGCCGCGCGAAGCGGTAGGCGTCCATCACCGAGATCGCATAGATGAAGAATCCGCCGGCATAGCGGCCGACGAAGGAATGTTCCGGGGTCGTCAGATGGAAGGTGATCCAGCCGAGACTCAGCATGAAGAAAAGGAACATGAGCGCCCGGTTGGCATTGCCGTTCAGGAGCTGGCCGACGCCCGGGAAGACCGCCGCGATGGCGAAGACGACCCAGGGATGGAGCGGCGGCCTGGGCGGCGCCGCTTCGACGACCGGCTTTCCCGGCGGGGTCTTGCGCCCGGCCGCGGGATCAGGGCGCGGCATCGAGAGTCCGCTCATGAGGGCCGGCCGCCCGTTTCAGCTCCTCGATGATCGCGATGGCGCGATCGAGCAGCGTCCTCACCAACACCGGATCGACTGCGAGAGCCTCGCCGAAATCGGGCTGGCGCAGCACCATGTAATGGGCGCGCCGCCCCTCCGCCGCCTGATAGACGAGCCGCACGCCGGGCGGCGCGATCACCAGCTCCTTCATCTTCGGATCGCGGAAGAGCGGCGCGTGTGCCTCCACCACCTCCGCCGGCGGCGGCTCCTCCGGCCGGTCGGTGCGCACTTGCACCCAGTTCGGGAAGCCGGGCGGCGTCGCCAGCCGGTCCGGCAGATGGATCGCCGGCGAGAAGAATTCGGTGTTGAGCGGCCGCGCGAGGAAGCTGGTCACGCCAGCAACAGGGACCGCGTCCTTCACCGTGGCGAGCAGCCAGAGCGAGGGCAGCTTGCGGACCGCCACGTGATCGACGATCGGCACCAGCCGCACAGGATGGCCGCGATAGCGGCCTTCCAGCATGGGAAAATCCACGTCGTCCTGCTCGACCCGATAGGTCTCGAAGAGATCGAGGCAGGGATGCAGGTAGCTGCCGCGCTCGGCCCGGATCTGGCGCCGGCGCCGGAAATGCATGAGCGCCAGCACCCCCACCAGCAGCAGGACGAAGGCCGCGGCCGCAATGCCGTTCATGCCGGTTTTCGCTCCGCTCGGAACGCCGATGGCTCCGCCTGGCCGGGGAGGACAGGCGGCCTGCCCGCCGAACGGGCCGGCGGGCAGGCGTCATCATGTCAGTATCCGCGCGGCCGAGGCCAGGCCATCGTGAACTGGTCGCCGCGGCGCACATATTTGTAGCGGTAGAAGGCGAACCACAGCGACACCACGATGTAGAAGGCCATCATGGCGAGGAGCTGCCGTCCATAGCCGAGATAGACCGCGAAATAGGTGGTGACGCAGAGCGTCAGCAGCACGATCGCCGGCAGCGGATGGAAGGGATGCACGTAGCCGCGGCGGATCGAGCCGAGCGGCCATTTCTTCCGAAACTTGTACATGTTGATCGGCATGAAGGTGTAGCCGAGCAGGCCGGACAGGATCGAGAAGGTGATGATCTGCGCGAGCGGGATCTTGAGCGCGAAGATCGCCGCGATCGGGATCAGGAAGATGATCGCGCGGAACGGCGTGCGGTAGCGCGGATGCACCGCTCCGAACCAGGCCGGCAAGTAGCGGTCGCGGCCCATCGAGAACCAGGCACGCGAGGCGTCGTTGATGCAGCCGTTCGCCGACGCGATCGCGGAGAAGAGCGTGCCGACGAAGAGCAGAATCTGCAGCGGCAGGCTCACCACCTTCGCCGCGTCGTAGAGCGGCGCCAGCTCGAGGTCCCAGCCGACATATTCCCAGGGCAGCACGCCGACCGCGACATACCAGGTGAGCGCGGCCGCGATCAGCAGCGTGATCATGCCGGACATCGTGCCGAGCGGCAGCGCGCGGCCCGGCGAGCGGACTTCTTCCGCGGCCTGGCAGGTGCCTTCAATGCCGAGATAGAACCAGATGCCGAAATGCAGCGCCGCGATCACGCCGAGCCAGCCATAGGGCAGGCCGGTCAGCAGCTCCTGATGCTGCAGGATTTCGCCCGGCGACCAGGGCTTCACGGCGAAGAACAGCAGCACGATCGAGGCGAACGCCGCGGCGGTGATGACGAAGTTCACCGTCAGCGTCATGAACACGCCGCGATAGTTGA
>CAZMUZ010000106.1:0-12587 GCA_964569315.1 uncultured Rhodospirillaceae bacterium
CGCCAGCGGCGCGATCGCGGCTACCGCCTTTGCCCTGCTCTCGCCGAAATCCGGCACCTGCAGGACGACCGGCTCTTCGTCGAGCGAGAAGAACCCGAGGCCGTAGACGACATCCTGGTTGGGGCAGGCCACGAAAGTCTCGGACGGCTCGATGTAGTCGGCCAGCATCCCGATCTGGCCGCGCGGGGCTACGGGCAGCACGCCGTTGAGACGGCCGGGCTGCGGGGCCTGCGTAATCGCCGCCCTGCGGTTGATCATGTTGACGATGGGCCAGCCCCAGACATAAGCCATCTGCGCAATCGTTCTTGCATAGTCCGGATGCATGACGATGCCGGTCGCGGGCTCGGTCACTTGCGCCCTTGCGTCCGATGCCTGAGCCTGCGCCGTATCCGCCGTGACAGAAATCCACGCGGCCGAAAG
Organism: uncultured Rhodospirillaceae bacterium; assembly: GCA_964569315.1. Lineage (GTDB taxonomy): Bacteria > Pseudomonadota > Alphaproteobacteria > Dongiales > Dongiaceae > CADEFF01. The sequence goes on from CAZMUZ010000106.1 coordinate 421, forward strand.
CGCGGCGGAGACGGTCGCGCCGCCACCCAAGGCGGCGAGCGATGCGATACTGACGCCGCCTTTTATCGCATCGCGCCGATTGATATTCGAACGGTCGACGAAGATCGTGTTCATCCTGTACGCTCCCTTCGGACTGGAGTATTGCGCCCGAGCTTCACTGCACTTTCACGACATCGTCCGGTTTCCAGGTCTGATCGAAGAACTCGACACCGGTGCCATAGAGACGCAATGCCACCAGGAAATTCCGCCCGCCGACGGTCTGGATAAAGTTGGATTCGGGCGCATTCGCCGGCTTCGATGGGCCGAACCATATATCGACCGAGCCGTCGCTGCCGGTGGCGACCCTGTTGAAGCCGTTGATCGACGGCATGAGCTGCGGCGCTTCCACCATCGTGCCGTCGGTGACGTTGTAGGCGGTAACGGCCCAGAACAGCGCCGCCGGCGGATTGGGCGGCAGGTGCAGCTTGTAGGTGCTGGAGCCGTTCAGGAACTCGCCCGTGGCATCGCGGAGCGCCACGGGATATTTGGACCCGGCCCCGAGCGTCCGCATGACCATTGCCGGAGCCGACGAATAGGCGACCTGAAAGTAGGTGGCCCGCTGGTTCACATCGAGATAGCTGTCCTGGAACCAATCGGCCGTGACGCCGGCCCAGACATTCTCCCACTGCCTGTCCTTGTAGTAGAGATCGCGGCCGTCCGGCCTGCCCAGTTGCCGCAAGGCCAGAATCATCTTGGGCGCCGTCTCTACGGCCTTTTGCAGCAGCTGCTGTTGTTCGGCGCTCGGGTCGAAAGGCTGGCCCTTGACGATGCCGATCGACGCCAGCACTCCGCGCAATTCGGGATCGATCGCCGAGACGGGCTCATAGTCGACAAACGCCTTCAGCTTGGTCCAAAACGCATTGTCGACCGGATACATCATGTCGATGCGCTTGCCGCTCCCATTGGGGAACTGCATCGGCTTGACGTCCTTCTCTGCCGCCCATAGCGGATAGATGCGCGTCAGTTCGGCGAGTGCGACAGCCGGCCTCGGATCCGGCCCGTTGTCGCCTTTCGCCATAATCGTGCGGAAAAAAAGAAAGACGTTGTAGGTCTTCGACTTGAAAGCGAAATAGCCCTGTGGAATCTCGCCGTCATAGTCCGGCGGCAGCAGCAGATAGAGGCCACCGCGTGCGCGGTCCGGTCCGATCGCTCCGACGTCCGTGATCGTGCGCTGGAAGAAATCCGTGAACATCCCGATGACATCGCGTGGCGCGGCAACGACGAGCGGACCCGTTTCCTTCAGGTCGAGATAGCTCATGGAATAGATGACGTCGGCGTTGGGCGTCGGCACCCAGGTGCGCGAATCCATCCGGTCTTTCCAGATTGGCAGGACGTTGTAGCCCTTGCCGAATGTCGCCTCGGAACCGTCGCGCATCCCGATCACGTTCAGTGCCGGCAGCATGGTCATGTAGGCATGAACGGCCCGCTGGTAGAATAGCTCGTCGCGCAACGACTCGGCTTCCTTCTGCGGCAGCCAGTTGCCGCCGTTCAGCTGCTCGACGAGCGGTGGTGGAGGAGGCTCTTGCGCGCCGGCGGACATGGCGAATGCGGATGCGGCGACAACGAGGCAAACCGCCGCCGACGCTCTGACACGGGACTTGGACATGGCTTCCTCCTTGTCGACTGACTTGGCCGGCGCTCAAGACCCGTCCTGGCGAGTCCGCATTTTTTCGGAGGATCCCGACTGCCGCCGAACCTCGATGCTTGCGAACTAGAAGCCGGGGCTACGCCTCGGCTATGCGGATTTTGCCAATCTCAAAGCAGGAGTGCGTTCAGCCATTGCCGCTCCCGATGACGCGCGCGCGTCTCGATCGGGCGTTCGAGGCCGGCCCCATAGACGGCCTCGCTCAGATCCTCGATCCGGGAGATCGGGACATAGGTCCAGGCGTCGGAGGACAGAGGCACATGCATTTCGACGCACCGCTTTGACGTTGCCGTCGTGTCGCGGATCAGCGCGAGTATTGCAATCAAGTTACTCGCGCACCGACGCGAATTGTCTACCGACTAGGTAAAAACGCAGCCTCGCCGGTGAGCTACGCGAGTGGCAGGCACTTTCTATAAATCGCCGCGCCATGTGCGCGCCATTTCATTACATCTCGCTTGGGGCATGTCGTCAATCGAGTGAAACAAAAGCGAGCCCGATGGCGGCGGCAGAGCGGCCGGCGCGCTGCCGATCCTGGGACCGGTCGACGGGCTCAAGGGGCTGGTGGTAGACGTCGGTCATTGCTTCGGCAACAGTGGCGGGCCGATCGGCGGCAAGCTGCTGGCGCAGTTCGTCAATGGCGAGACGACGGCAATTGATGGGCGCCCTATCGCTGGGACCCCCGAGCCTCGAGGGCGGCCACGAAAAGCCGATTAGATACTAGACGAAAGAGCGCGAGGCGCGGAGGGACCTATGGACGGCGGCGATCTGGAACTCTGCTACCTGTCGGCCGGCGATGCGATCGAGCGTTTCAAGGCGCGGACGCTTTCGCCCGTGGAGCTGATGCGGGCCGTGATCGCGCGCACCGAGCAGGTCAACAAGAAGCTCAACGCGATCACCTATTCGTTTTTCGATCGCGCTCTCGATCAGGCCCGAAACGCCGAAACGAAATACATGAAGACCGATGGGAGGCCCCGGGCGCTGGAAGGCATTCCTGTCGCGATCAAGGATTTTCATCCAGTCGAGGGCGAGATCACGACCTTCGGATCGAAGATCTTCGAGGGGTTCCGGCCCGGCTTCACCGCGCCGACCGTTCAGCGCCTCTTCGACGCCGGCGCCATCATGCATTTTCGCACCACGACGCCCGAATTCGCCTATTCCGGCATGACCCACAGCCCCTTGTGGGGCATTACGCGCAATCCCTGGAACACGGACCATACGCCGGGCGGCTCCTCCGGCGGATCGGCGGCGGCGGTCGCGGCCGGCATGACCACGCTGGCGGACGCAACGGACGGCGGGGGATCGATCCGGGTCCCTGCGGCCGCCTGCGGGCTGGTCGGGTTCAAGCCGCCCTTCGGTCGCAATCCGCTGGATCGCGATCATCCGGGCGAGTCCATTCTGAGCTATGGCGGGCTTGCCCGAACCGTGGCCGATGCGGCGCTGATGCAGAACGTCATGTCCGGACCGCATGGGGAGGATCGCTGCAGCCTGCGAGAGGTCGTTCGATTGCCCCGAACGCACCAGCCGCTCGAGAACCGCAAGATCGCGTTCTCGATGGATCTCGGTTACCTGAATGTCGACCGGGAGGTTCAGGAAAACACGCGGAAAGCGCTCGAGGTCTTTCGAAGCCTGGGGTGCGAGGTCGTCGAAATCGATCTCGCCTGGACGGCCGACAACCTGCGCATGTGGCTGACCTATTGGGAGGGTCTGTTCGCGACGGTGGCGGCCCATTTTCTCGATCGATGGCGCGACGAGATGGATCCGATCGTCGTGGACCTGCTGGAACGCGGCCGCCGGCACAGCGCTGCCGACATGTATGCGGTGACCCTGCACCGGGGGAGGATGTGGCAGGTTCTGGGACCGGTTCTCGAAAAATTCGACTTCCTGGTTTGCCCGACAAACGGCGTTCCCGCCGTTCGGGTCGATCACGACCAGGCGAGCAAGACGTTCGAAATCGACGGCAAGCCGACGCACGCGACCTATGGGCTGTTCCTGACGAACCCCTTCAATCTGATGAGCGAGTGCCCGGTCATGAGCGTTCCCAGCGGACGCGCCTCGACGGGAATCCCGACCGGCATTCAGATCGTAGGCAGGACCTATGACGATCTCGGCGTGTTCCGGGCAGCTTCGGCCTACGAGGCCGCCAACCCCTGGCACAATCGTCACCCGGGTCTGTAGGACCCTTTTGGCGGTGGCGGTGAGGTCCCTGGTGAAGAGGATCCTCTCTCGAGCCAGGATACTACCGGAGCCTTTTCGAGTTCAGTAACCGCGGAGCCCACCAACCAGCCGGCCATTTCAGATGTAGACCTCTGCGAAGCCGCCCGCAATACGCTCGCTATTACAAACTGACGGGCGAACCGCGAACGAAATCGCCCCGTCGCCTTATCTCAAGCCGCCCGCTGGTGCAGGACCTCTTTCACCTTTTCCGCAAGCTGGGCGAGGCTGAAGGGCTTGGCGAGGAAATGCATCTCCATGTTCTCGTCGAGCCGCTTGCGGAAATCCTCCTCGGCATAACCCGAGATGAAGATCACCTTCAGCTCCGGCCGGAGCTGCCGCACCTCGCGGATGAGAGCGGGGCCGTCCATGCGCGGCATGACGACGTCGGTGATGAGCAGGTCGATGGCCTGCTTGCCGGCCTTCAGGATCTCGAGCGCCGCCTCGCCGCTGCGCGCCTCGAACACGTTGTAGCCCTTGTTGCGCAAGGCCCTGGCGCCGAAGAGCCGGACCGCATCCTCGTCCTCGACCAGCAGCACGGTGCCCATGCCGGTGAGGTCCGTCGCCGGCCCCTCGCCCGTCTTGCGCTGCGCCGGCTCGGCCGCCACCGCCGCATGGCGCGGCAGATAGATGCTGAAGGTGGCGCCTTCGCCCATCCGGCTCTCGACGAAGATGAAGCCCCCGGTCTGCTTCACGATGCCATAGACGGTGGCGAGGCCGAGGCCGGTGCCGGCCCCCACCTCCTTGGTCGAGAAGAACGGCTCGAAGATATGCTCGATGACGTTGGGCGCGATGCCGGTGCCCGAATCCGCCACCTCGATCCGCACATAGTCGCCTGGCGGCATCACCTCGCCGCCGCGCACCGTCTGGCCGGGGTTGCTCACATTGTTGGTGCGGATGGTGAGCTTGCCGCCCTCGGGCATGGCGTCGCGCGCATTGACCGCGAGGTTGATGATCACCTGCTCGAGCTGGCCGTGATCGACCTTGACGGCATGGAGCTCGCGCCCATGCACCATCTGCAGCTCGATATTGGCGCCGATCAGGCGGCGCAGCAGATGCGACAGCTCGGCCAGCACGTCGGTCACGTCGAGCACGCGCGGGATCAGGGTCTGCTGGCGCGAGAAGGCGAGGAGCTGCCGCACGAGGTTCGCGGCGCGGTTCGCGTTCTGCTTGATCTGCATGATGTCGGCGAAGGACTGGTCGCCCGCGCGATGGCGCAGCAGCAGCAGGTCGCAGAAGCCGATCATCGCCGTCAGCAGGTTGTTGAAATCGTGCGCGATGCCGCCGGCGAGCTGGCCGACCGCCTGCATCTTCTGCGACTGGGCGAACTGGCGCTCGAGCTTGCGGCGCTCGGTCGTGTCGATGAACTGCAGGATGAGGCCCGGCCGCTGGTCGCCGTCCACGTCGCGGCGCACCGCGTAAAGCGTGGCGCTCCGCCCGCCCGCACCCGCCAGCAGGATGTCGATCGGCCGCTCGGTCCTGGCACCGCCGCCGAGCGCTTCGGCGAGGCTCGCCTGCACCGCCTCGCGGTCCGGCTCGGCGATGAGCTCGATGAGGCTGCCGTTCTTGACCGCCTCGCCGTCGCCGACCATGGCGCGGAAGGCCTGGTTCGTCATTTCGAGATGCCCGTCGGCATCGACCAGCGCCACGCCGAGCGGCGCCTGCTCGAAGAAGCGCTGGAAACGCTGCTCGAAGCGCTGCATGGCGGCTTCGAGCGCCCGCGCCTGGGTCAGGTTGTGCACCACGCCGAGCGCCGCGGGGCCCCCGCCGATCCGGCGCGCCGAGCGGGTCTGCTGCAGGAAGGCGACGACGGGCCGCCCCTCCGCGCCCTTCAAGGTCACCTCGCCGCGTTTTTGATACGGGTCGGCGAAGACGCTGTAGGGGACGGCGCCCGAGGGCGGGATCACGCAGAGCTCGTGGAGCTGGACACGACGCGCCGCGAGATCCTCCGGCTTAACGCCGAGCCAGCGCTGCAGCGTCGCATTCATGTAATAAACATGGCCCGCGGCATCGGTCGCGTAGCAGCCGATCGGCGCCTCCTCGAGCAGGGCGGCGAGCGGTTCGGCAAGGGCGCCGCTGCCCCGCGCCGCCGCCGACCGGCGGCCGAGCCAGGCGCCGAAGATGAGGCCGAGCGCGAGCAGGGCCGCGCCCATCATCAGGATCGCGCCGGGCGGGCCGCCCTGGAAGCTCTGCGCCATGGCCGGGCGCAGCGGCCACAGGCTCGCCGCCGCGAGCGCCGCAAGGCCGAGGCCGGCGAAGGCCAGTCGCCGCGGCCGGCCCCGCCGGGCCGGGCCGCTGCCGGAAACGGACTCCATGCGCGAATCACCCCTCATCGACGGGCCATTATGGTTGCCGAGGCCGCTGCCTGGCAAATCTTGGATCGCGCTTCAGCCGCATGACGAAGCCGATGACCTCGGCGACGGCGCGATAATGCTCCGGCGGCACCTCGGCGTCGATCTCGACGGCAGCGAACAGGCTGCGGGCGAGCGGCGGGTTCTCGACCACCGGCACCGCATGTTCCTCGGCGACCGCACGGATGCGGGCGGCGACCGCGTCGGCGCCCTTCGCGATCACCCTCGGCGCCCGCATCTTGGCGGGTTCGTATTTGAGGGCGACCGCGAAATGGGTCGGGTTGGTCACGATCACGTCCGCCTTCGGCACCGCGGCCATCATGCGGCGGCGCGCCCGCTCCATGCGGAGCTGGCGGATGCGCGCCTTGATGAAGGGATCGCCCTCGGTCTGCTTCAGCTCGTCGCGCATCTCCTGCTTCGACATGCGCAGCTTCTTGCGGTGCGCGAGATACTGATAGAGATAGTCGAGCACGGCGACGCCGGTCATGACCGAGAGCATTGCGATCATGAGCTTGAGGCTGTCGTCATGGAGCAGGGTGAGCAGTGCTGCGATATCGAGGCCCGGCAGCCGCGCCGACATGCCCGCCACCGGCCAGAGGATCCAGAGTGCCACGGCACCCACGATCCCGATCTTGCCGACCCCCTTGATGAACTCCATGATCGCGTTCATCGAGAAGAGCCGCTTGGCGCCGGCGAGCGGCGAGATCCGGTCGAGGGTCGGCTTCAGCGGCTGCGTCGTGAGCAACGGGCCGTGCTGCAGCATGCCGCCCGCGATCGCGGCCCCCATCATGATCAGCACGGGGAAGGCCGCGGCCTTGACCAGGCCCCAGAGCAGGTCGGCGAAGAGCCCGCGGAGCGCCATCGGATCGGTCGAAAGCGCCTCGGTCTGCGCCAGGAAGGGCAGCAGCAGCCGGGCGACCGCCTCGCTCGAATTAGGCGCGAAGCTGAAGAGCGCCAGCGCGATCGCCAGCATCATGAACCAGTGGTTGATCTCGCGCGATTGGGGGACGTCGCCGCGCTCGCGCGCTTCCTGCAACCTTCGTTGGGAAGGTTCTTCCGTTTTCTGGGAGTCGTCCTTGTCCTGCTCCGCCAAGGGGATCTACCTCAGCGCAGCACGGGGAGCGCGCCGGCGAAGCGCTCCAGGAACCAGCCCATGGCAACCGCGAGCCCGACCATGAGCAGCACGAAGCCCAGCAGGATCTGGATCGGCAGGGCGATGAAGAAGACCTGGAGCTGCGGCATGAGCCGCGCCAGGAGGCCGAGCGCCAGCGAGAACAGCAGCCCCAGCAGGATGAACGGGGCCGAGAGCTCGACCGCAAGCTGGAACGCGTCGGCGACGGTGTCGAGGATCATGCTCGCCATGTCGGTGATCATGGGCGGGCGCCCCGCCGGGAACAGCGTGTAGCTGTCCACGATCGCGCGGATCATCGGCAGATGGAGGTTGCTCGCGAAGATCAGCACCACGCCGAGCGCCATCATGAAATTGCCGATGAGCGAGGCCTGCTGCGCGGTCGCGGGGTTGGTGTCGAGCGCGCTCGCGAAGCCCATCTGAAGCGCCACGATCATGCCGGCCGCTTCGAGCGCCAGCAGCAGGATGCGGGCGATCATGCCGATGAAGAGCCCGACGACGGTCTCGCCCGCGAGCAGGAGGCCGAGCGCCCAGGCGGTGACCGGCTGCGGCGGCAGCAGCGGCGCCACCACCGGCGTCAGGGCCAGGGTCAGCGCGAGCCCGAGCCCGAGGCGGAGCCGCGGCGAGACATAGGCCTCGCCCACGCCCGGCAGCAGGATCAGCGCGCTGCCGACGCGGGCGAAGACCAGGAAGAAGGCAAAGACGTTCTGCGCGAGGAGATCGGCCAGCATGGCGCCCTTATCCGCCGCTGGCGATGCGGTCCATCAGCGCCCGGGTGAAATCCCCGAGCGTGCTCAGCATGAAAGGAAGGAAGAGGAAGAGCGACACCAGGATGGTCAGGATCTTCGGCACGAAGGAGAGCGTCATCTCCTGCATCTGGGTCAAGGCCTGCAGGAGCGAGATGGCGAGGCCGGCGATCAGCGCCAGCACCAGCACGGGCGCGCCGAGCTTCAAGGTCACCAGCAGCGCTTCGCGCGCGATGTCGAGGAGCGCGGCGTCGTTCACGGCTGGACCCGGCGCCGCAGGCTGGCGAGCGCGAGATGCCGGGCCGAGGGCCGCGCGGCAATGCCGGCCGCTAGCGAATTCGCCTCGCGCGCGAGGCCGCGCTTCGGCGCGGTCGCGAGCGGAGGCAGGAAACCCTGCCGCTTTCTCGGTGGTCGGGAACGCCGCAAGCCGCGGCGCGGATCGGAACGCAAGATCGAACCCCCACGGTTCGTCGGGCCCCTGTGGAAGGGCGCGTCCGGAGCCCGCGGGCGGACGCGCGCCTCGGCGGCGAAGCGCCTACATCGGCATCCGCATGATGTCCTGATAGGCCTGGATGACGCGGTCGCGGATGGCGACGACGGTCTGCAAGGTGGCCTCGGCCTGGCTGACCGCGCTCACGATGTCGGAGAGATCGCTCTGGCCGGCGAGCGCGTTGACGCTCGTCTGCTCGCCCGAGCGCAGCGTGTCGACCGCTTGCGTGCCGGCCTGCTTCAGGAAATCCGAGAAGCTCGTGCCTTCGGCCGGGCGCGGCTCGGCGCCGGCGGGCTTGCCGGTGAGCTGTTGCGCGGCCTGCTCGTAGATCTTGGCGGCGGAGGCGAAGTCGGTGCGCATGAGAAGGCTCCTTAACGCAGCAGGTCGAGGGCGCGCTGCAACATGCTGCGCGAGGCCTCGATGACCTTGAGGTTGGCGTTGTAGCTACGCTCCGCCTCCCGCATGTCGGCGATCTCGATCAGCGTCTTGACGTTGGGCATCTTGACGTAGCCCTTCTCGTCGGCCGCCGGGTTGTTCGGATCGTGACGCATTTCGAAGGGGCTTTGATCCAGCACCGGCTTGTTGGCCTGCACCAGCTCGAGCCCCAGCGCGCGGTCGAGCACGGCGCGGAAGGTGCTGATCTTCCGACGATAGGGATCGCCGCCGGGCGTGTCGGCGGTGGAATTGGCGTTGGCGATGTTCTCGGCGATCGTGCGCAGACGGGTCGCCTGCGCCTTCATGCCGGCGGCGGAGATCTTGAGCGAGTCCATGAAATCCATCGGTCCCGTCCTCCGCCTCAGGCGCCGCCGCGGCCGATGGCGAGCTTCAGCATGTCCATGTATTTGCGGTAGAGGCTGGTCGCCATCTGGTAGTCGGCCTGCGTCTCCGCGACCTTCATCATCTGCTCCTCGAGCACGACCGCATTGCCGCTGGGCGTCGTCTCGTCGGGGTTGCGGCTATGCACCACCGCGACCGCGGCCGCGCCGCCGAGCGGCCTCGCACCGGCGAGATGCATCGGGCTGGTCGCCACCGGCATCAGCGTGCCGCCGCCGCCCAACCCCAGCGCCCGCTCCGCCTCGAACGGCGTCACGTCGGAGGGCCGGAACTTGGGGGTATCGGCATTGGCGATGTTGTCCGCCAGGACCTGCTGGCGGCGGTCCAGCCAGGCCATCCGGTCCATGGCGAGCGCGAAAAGCGGTATCCGGCCGAGATCCATGCAGCTCCGACGGCCCCCGGATGCGACCTGAAAAAGCCGGGCGGCAGGCCCGGCAAGAATGGCCCGGTATTGTTAACGTGCGGTAAATTCGATAGATTCCGCGGGTCACCGACGGATTCGGCGGGCTCCCCCGGCGAAGCGACCCCAGGAAGGGAAAAGCGCCAATGCTCTATCTGACGCGCAAGATCGGGGACTCCGTCATCATCAACGACAATATCGAAGTCACCGTCGTCGAGGTGCGTGGCAAGTCGGTCAAGCTCGGCTTCGTCTTCCCGCCCGAGGCGAGCGTCCTCCGGCGCGAGGTCCATGAGCGCATCCAGGCCGAGAACCGGGCGGCCGCGGACTCCTCCGCCATCGTCGCCGCGATCGGCGAAAAGCAGTCCTGAAGGCCGCTTGGCGAGCCGTTCAGCCTCCGCTCTTCACGTCAAATTAACGCTGTTTCGCGGACACTCGGGCCCGGCCGCTCGCGGGTCTCCCCGAGCCCCATCCTCGAGGCGCGTGCGCAGTTGTCCGAAGCGTCTGGCGACAAGCGGCCGGTTGCGGCCGCCCTCTCCTACGACCCGAAGCGGGCGTCCACGCCGCGCGTCACCGCCGCGGGCCGCGGACCGGTCGCCGAGCAGATCCTGGCGCTCGCCAGGGCCAACAAGATTCCCGTCCATGTCGATGCCGATCTCGCGAAGCTGCTGGCGAAGATCGAGATCGATTGCGAGATCCCCGTCGAGGCGCTCGTCGCCGTCGCCGAGATCCTGGCCTATGTCTATCGCGCCAACGGCAAGATGCCGGCGGCGACATCGTCCCGCGGTCCGCTGGGACCCGCCGCAGAAGGAGCCGCCCGCCCATGAGCGATGCGGAAACGCCGCAACAGGCGCTCGCCAACATCACCGCCTTCGCCGAGACGGCGCGCAAGCTTTTGCAGGAAGGCAAGGCCGTCGAGCTCGCCCCGCTCGAGGAACGGGTCGACCGGTTCTGCCGGATGCTGGGCGCGGTCCCGACCGCCGAGCGCGAGGCCCTGCGGCCCACCTTCCTCGGCCTGATCGACGAGATAAGCCGGCTCGAGCGCGATCTGCGCGAGGGCCACGCCTCGACGATGCAGCAGATCAACCAGCTCAACCAGGGCCGCCGCGCGGCGGATGCCTACGGCAACGCGCCCGGCGCCGGCCGGCGCGACCGCTGAGCGGACCCGCATCTTGGATCTCTCCCTCTATCTTCGCTTCATCCTGGCGCTGGCCGCCGTGCTGGCGCTCATTGCGGGCGCCGCGTGGCTCGTCCGCCGCTTCGGCCTGTTCGGCGTCAGCCCGGGCCGCCGCCCCGACCAGCGGCGTCTGGCGATCAACGCCGTGCAGCCGCTCGACGCGCGCCGCCGGCTCGTGCTGGTGCGGCGCGACGGGGTCGAGCATCTCCTGCTGATCGGCGGCGCCAACGACCTCCTCATCGAGAGCGGCATAGCGGCGCCGAAGCCGGCCGCGAGCCTGCCGCCCGCCAGCCTGCCGGCAACCGATCCCGGCGCCCGCAACCCGGCGCCGCCCGCGAGCAACCAGCCGTGAACATGAATCGCCGCATCTTCGGGCCTCGCCCGGCGCGCGAGCCTCATGCGGCGCTGAAGCGGATGCTGCGCATCGCCAGGATCGCGCTCGCCTCCGCGGCCGCGCTCTTCGCCTATTTCGCACCGGCGGCGGCGCAGGAGCTGACGCTCGATCTCGGCGGCGGCGACGGCACCGCCACCGGCCAGATCCTGCAGCTCCTCGTGCTCATCACGGTGCTGAGCCTGGCGCCCGGCATCCTCGTGATGGTGACCTCCTTCACCCGCATCATCGTCGCGCTCTCCTTCCTGCGCAGCGCGCTCGGCATCCAGCAGACGCCGCCCAACGTGGTGATGATCAGCCTCGCCCTCTTCCTCACCGGCGCGATCATGGCGCCGACCTTCCAGGAGGCCTATCGCGACGGGCTGGCACCGCTCATCGCCGGCGAGATCGACGAGGGAACGGCGTTCGACCGCGGCGTGCAGCCCTTTCGCGTCTTCATGCTGGGACAGGTGCGCGAGGAGGACCTGGCGCTCTTCCTCGATATCGCCCGCGTCGATCCGGGAACGCAGGCCGCGGATGCGCCGCTGCAGGCGCTCATCCCCGCCTTCATGATCAGCGAGCTCCGGCGCGCCTTCGAGATCGGCTTCCTGCTCTTCGTCCCCTTCCTCATCATCGACATGGTGGTGGCCTCGATCCTGATGTCGATGGGCATGATGATGCTGCCGCCGGTAACGGTGTCGCTGCCCTTCAAGCTCATCTTCTTCGTGCTGGTCGACGGCTGGTATCTCGTCGCCGGCAGCCTGGTGCGGAGCTTCGG
>CAZMUZ010000107.1:0-9675 GCA_964569315.1 uncultured Rhodospirillaceae bacterium
TCACCTCGTCGATGTATTTGGTGCAGGCGAGCGTGTTGGTGCCGTCGATGTTCATGGCGCAGCTTCCGCAGACGCCCTCGCGGCAGGAACGGCGGAAGGTCAGGGTCGCGTCGGTCTCGTTCTTGATCTTGATGAGGGCGTCGAGGACCATCGGCCCGCAGGCGTCGAGATCGACCTCGTAGCTGTCGAGCCGCGGGTTCTCGTCCCCGTCCGGATCCCAGCGATAGATCTTGAAGGGCCGCACGCGCTTCGCGCCGGCCGGCGCCGGAAACGTCTTGCCCGGGCGGACCCTGGAGTTGCGGGGGAGCGTCAGTTCGGCCATGGCTCTCGTCGCTCGCTATTCGATCTTTGAATCATCCCTCGTGCTGAGCCTGTCGAAGCATGAGGGTCGTCTTCCGATCCTTGCCGCCTCATCCTTCGACAAGCTCAGGATGAGGTCGTGGCTGTCCTCAATAGACCCGCGCCTTGGGCGGGAAGGCCTGCACGTCGTTGGAGAGCGGCTTCATATGGACCGGGCGGTAGTCGATCCGCGCCTTGCCCTCCTCGCCGACCCAGGCGACGGTGTGCTTCATCCATTTGTCGTCGTCGCGGTTCGGGAAATCCTCGCGCGCATGCGCGCCGCGGCTTTCCTCGCGATTGAGCGCCGAGCCCAGCGAGACCACCGCCTGCGACAGCAGGTTGTCGAGTTCCAGCGTCTCCATGAGGTCGCTGTTCCAGATCATCGAGCGGTCGGAGACCTTGATGTCGCCGCGCTTCGCCCAGGCCTCGTTCAGGAGCTTCTGGCCCTCGGCCAGCACCTCGCCGGTACGGAACACGGCGCAGTTCGACTGCATCACCTTCTGCATCTCGAGCCTGAGGGCCGCGGTCGGCAGGGTGCCCTTGGCGTTCCGCCAGCGATCGAGCCTTGCGAGCGCCTGGTCGCCGGCGCCCTTCGGCAGCGGCGGCGCCGTCTCCTCGGGATCGACCGTGGCGCCGCAGCGATTGGCGGCGGCGCGGCCGAACACGATGAGGTCGAGCAGCGAGTTGGAGCCGAGCCGGTTCGCGCCATGGACCGAGACGCAGGCCGCCTCGCCGATCGCCATCAGTCCCGGCACCACCGCGTCGGGATCGCCGTTGCGGATGGTCAGCATCTCGCCGTGATAATTGGTCGGGATGCCGCCCATGTTGTAGTGGCAGGTCGGCAGCACGGGGATCGGCGCCCGGGTCACGTCGACGCCGGCGAAGATCCGCGCCGTCTCGGCGATGCCGGGCAGCCGCTCATGGATGAGATGCGCATCCAGATGCTCGAGATGCAGATGGATGTGGTCCTTGTGCGGGCCGACGCCGCGGCCTTCGCGGATCTCCATGGTCATGGCGCGGCTCACCACGTCGCGGCTGGCGAGATCCTTGGCCGAGGGCGCATAGCGCTCCATGAAGCGCTCGCCCTCGGAATTGGTGAGATAGCCGCCCTCGCCGCGCACGCCTTCGGTGATGAGGCAGCCCGCGCCGTAGATCCCCGTCGGGTGGAACTGGACGAACTCCATGTCCTGCAGCGGCAGCCCCGCCCGCAGCACCATCGCATTGCCGTCGCCGGTGCAGGTATGGGCGGAGGTGCAGGAGAAATAGGCGCGGCCATAGCCGCCGGTCGCGAGCACCACGGTCTTCGCGCTGAAGCGATGGATCGAGCCGTCCTCGAGGTTCCAGGCCATCACCCCGCGGCAGCGGCCCTCCTCGTCCATGATGAGGTCGAGGGCGAAATACTCGATGAAGAACTCCACCGCATGCTTCAGCGCCTGCTGGTAGAGCGTATGAAGGATCGCATGGCCGGTGCGGTCGGCCGCGGCGCAGGTGCGCTGCGCGATGCCCTTGCCATAGTCCGTCGTCATGCCGCCGAAGGGCCGCTGATAGATCTTGCCCTCGGGCGTGCGGCTGAAGGGGACGCCGTAATGCTCGAGCTCGATCACCGCCGGCGCCGCCTCGCGCACCATATATTCGATCGCGTCCTGGTCGCCGAGCCAGTCCGACCCCTTGACGGTGTCGTACATGTGCCAGCGCCAGTCGTCGGGACCCATATTGCCGAGCGCCGCCGACATGCCGCCCTGCGCCGCCACGGTATGGCTGCGGGTCGGAAAGACCTTGCTGATGCAGGCGGTGCGAAGGCCGCGCTCGCCCATGCCGAAGGCGGCGCGCAAACCGGCGCCGCCGGCTCCGACCACCACCACGTCATAGACATGATCGATGACGGGATAGGCCTGTCCGACAGGCAAGGGCGAAGCGGGCTGGCCGCTGTCTGGCATGATCAGCCTCCGAACGCGATGACCAGCAGCGCCGTCGCGGCGGCGAGCGCCAGCGCCAGTGCTGCGAATTGCACGAAGACGATGAGGCCGAGCTTCAGCGCTTCGCTACGGACATAATCCTCGATGACGACCTGCAGCCCGAGCGCCATATGCCAGAAGCCGGCGCCGATCATCGCCAGCATGAGCGCGAACACAACGGGCGAGCCGAGCCAGAGCTGAAGGTTCGCGTGGTCGGCGCCGATATGCGCCAGGATCGAGGCGACGAACCAGACGAGGAGCGGCACCAGCGCGATCGCCGTCAGCCGCTGCATCCACCAATGCCGCACGCCTTCCTTGGCGGAGCCGAGGCCGCGGACGCGGCCGAGCGCGCTGCGGCGATGGGCGGCCCGTTCGTCGCGATGGGCGGCACCGGCCATCAGAGCCACTCCATCTGCGAATAGACGCAGACCCAGACGCCGAGCGTCAGCAGCAGCGTCGCGATCAGCACCGCCCAGCCGCTCCGATAGGCGTTCGGCAGCTCGAAGCCGAGGCCCGCATCCCAGAAGAGATGCCGGATGCCGTTGGCGAGATGATAGAAGAGCGCCAGCGTCCAGCCGAACAGCAGGAGCTGGCCGACGGGCGAGCCGAGGCAAGCCTGCGCCGTCGCGAGCGCAGCCGGCCCCATCGCCGCAGCGATCAGCCAGTAGACCAGCAGCAACGTGCCGAGGGCGAGAGCCACACCGGTGAACCGGTGCAGGATCGACATGACCGAGGTGAGCTGCCAACGGTAGATCTGGAGGTGCGGCGATACCGGGCGCGCGCGGCTTGGCATGGAGATTTCCGGCCCTAAATCAAACTCTTGGGTGGGTTTACCGCCCATGTCGGAGGGTGTCAATTGCTGCGCTGCAATAGTAGCGCATCGGCGCGCATGTGGACAGTCGCGTGGATAAGCTGTGAACGAACTGTGCGTTTCCGATGCTTCTATGCACAGGATTCTGGGGAACCGGTTCACGTAGGGATTGTGACCCGCGGAGATTCGCCGGAAGCTTCGCGCAGCACGCGAAAGCGTCGGATTGCGAGCAGCGTTCGCCCGCTTCCGCCCGATGCCGCGGCCCCCTTGCGGGTCGCGCGTCCCGGGCAGCCGCTACGGCGGCGAGGGGGATGCGAAGCCGATGTTTCTCGATCCGCGGGCTGCGGCGAGGCTCACGCCCCGTCGTCGTCCGGTGCCGGCGGCGCCATCGGGAGCGGCCATCCTTGCCCTTCCGGTCGGTCCGCCGGGGCGAGCCGGCGAGCCATCCTCATGAGGACTCGCCGTTCCGGTCGATCCGCTCCGCGGTCCTTCGGGGTCGCGTGCCGGCGGATCTGAAAGGTGGTGCGATCGGCTCTCCCGAGCCGGGCGTGCCGCCGGAAAAGCGCGTGGGAGTCGTCCCGGAGCCCATTCGGGACGGCCGACATGCGGCCGGGCGGTTGGTCGAGGGTGAAAATGCAGCCGGATTGCCGGGCCCCTTGTCGGGCGGCGGTCGCGCTTTACGGCGTCGACTGGCGCTCGCGACGGTCGTTCCTTCGCCCGAGGTTTCGGATGCCAGGTCCGGGCCGCGCATGGGCGAGATCGATCGGCAGGACCTCGCCGCCTTCTCGTGCCGGAGCCCTTGGACGGCTCCGGAGGCGTCAGGAGCGCTCCGCATGGGGCGCGTTGCGCGGAAAACCTTCACGGGGAATCTCGCGCACCTGACGCCTCATTGCTTATCACGCAGGATTCGCACCCTCAACCCGCATTTTGCGGCGCGCGCGAAAACCCGCCCGCCTATGCGTGGTCGTCCGAAGCGTGGTCGTCCGAAAACCTTCTCCGAACGAACGAGCGAGCGAGGCCGCCACGAAGCCTGCCGGGAACGTCGCGACCTCGCCCGGAACGTTTAAAGCTTGTGCCCGTGATCGCGATCAAATCCGCCGCGATGGAACTGACGATAGAGGATGTTGTTCAGCATCGCGCTCGACACCACGACCCAGAGCGCAAAGTTGGTGTTGAAATCGCCGATGACCATCTGACGGATGATCTGATCGCGCACCAGCGTCCAGTAGCGCGGACCGATCTGCTTGTAGATCAGCGCCTCGGTAATCGGTAGCTGGAACGTCGAGCTCGCCAGCACCAGCAGATAAATCTGCCCGTAGAGCGCCCGCTGATACCCGACGGCATGTTGCGGCGAGCGCGCGAACCAGGCGCAGCTCGTCATGGAAAGGCAAAGCAATCCGACGATCGCCATTCTGCCGAGCGATCGCCGCGATCTTGCAATGAGCATGACGCTTCCCCCTCGAGGTTGACGCGCCAGCTTCCCGTTCCGCCTCGTCACCCCGATCGAAGAACGGGAATTGGCGGTAGCCGGAATCTATCGGGCGGCCCGAGTCGGGTCAAAAGGGCTGGGACTGCATTCCCGTGGAGCCCTCGCGGGAAGGCGGCCGCGCTCAGCGGCGGCGCGGCATCAACGCCCAATAATCCAGGTCGAGCACCACGGCGGGATCGGTCTCTCCGGCCGCATCGCGGTCCGGAAAATCGGCCGCGGGCCGGTCCTTGGTCGCGACCAGGCGAAGCCGGAGGGCGCCGACGTCGCGGCGCCCGGGGAGCTCGGCCTTCTCCAGCACCTCGCTCCAGGCATAGATGGTGTCGCCAGCGAAGCTCGGATTGCTGTGGCGGCCGCCATTGATGGCGGCGATGCGGCAGGCATTGGCGAGGCCGTTGGCGCTGAGGGCGCGCGCGATGCTGATGATATGGCCGCCATAGACGATGCGCCGTCCGAAACGGCCCGATTGCTCGGCATGCCGGTTGAAATGGACGCGGGCGTTGTTCTGATAGAGCCGCGTCGCGGTCATGTGGCAGGATTCCTCGATCGTCATGCCGTCCACGTGATCGATACGCTCGCCGGCCGCGTAATCCTCCCAGCGATGCGGCGAGCCCGCGGCAGCGCCGTCATAGCCGCCGAGATCGAGCCCGCCCGGCAGCGGCAGCGCGTCCGGGGCGACCGCCTTCGGCAGGACCGGCAGCTCGGCGGCGGGCGCGGCGGCGGCGGCGTCGCGCTTGCGCACCAGCACCCAGCGCACATAGTCCGCCACCATCTCGCCGCGCTGGTTGCTGCCGGTCGTATGGACATAGACGACGCCGGTCTGCCGGTTGGAGCTTTCCTTGAGCCCGATGACGCGCGAGACCGCGCCCAGCGTGTCGCCCGGATAGACGAAGGCGCCGAAGCGCCCCTGGGCATAGCCGAGATTGGCGACCGCATTCAGGGAAATATCCGGCACGGTGCGGCCGAACACGATATGGAACACCAGCAGGTCGTCGAGCGGCGCGCCCTCGAGGCCGAGGCTCCGGGCGAAGAGATCGGAGCTCGGCAAGGCGAAGCGCGAGCCGGTCAGCGCCGTATAGAGCGCTGCGTCGCCGCTGGTGACGGTGCGCGGCAGGGCATGGCGGATCTCCTCGCCGAGGCGGAAATCCTCGAAGAAGCGGCCGCCGCTCGTCTTCGCCGTCGACATCAGCCGGCCGCGGCCGGCTGCGCCGCCTCGAGCCCGGCGATCGCGTCGGCGAGCTCGACGATGCGGCGCGCATTCAGCACATGCAGGTTCTCGATCAGCTTGCCGTCAAGCACCAGGATGCCGCGTCCCTGCGCCATCGCGTCGGCATGGGCGGCGATGACGCGGCGCGAAAAGGCGACCTCGTCCGCCGAGGGCGCGAAGACCCGGTTGGCGGCGGCGATGGTCTTGGGATGGATCAGCGTCTTGCCGTCGAAGCCCATCTCGACACCCTGCTCGCAGGCGAGCGCGAAGCCCTCCGCATCCTCGAGATCGAGATGCACCCCGTCGAGGATGGCGAGCCCGTAGGCGCGCGCCGCGAGGAGGCAGAGCCCGAGGCTGGTGACCAGCGGCAGCCGCTCGCGCGTATGCCGGGCATGGAGATCCTTGGCGAGATCGGAGGTACCCATGACGAAACAGGCGATGCGCGGGCTGGCGCCGGCGATCGATTCCGCATTCAGCATGGCGCGCGGCGTCTCCATCATGCACCAGATCGAGAGCGCTTCCGGCGCGCCGTTCGCGGCCAGCACGGTTTCCGCCTGCCGCACCGATTCGACGTTCTCCGTCTTCGGCAGGAGGATCGCGTCGGCGCCGGCGCCGGCGACCGCGGCGAGATCGGCATAGCCCCAGGGCGTGTTGAGCCCGTTGACCCGGATCACCACTTCGCGCTCGCCATAGCCTCCATCCTTGACCGCGGCGACCGCCTGGGCGCGCGCGTCGCGCTTGGCGTCCGGCGCCACCGCATCCTCGAGATCGAGGATCAGCACGTCGGCTGCGAGCGTCTTCGCCTTGTCGAGCGCGCGCTGGTTCGAGGCCGGCATGTAAAGCGCGCTGCGGCGGGGGCGGGTGGAACGGAACATCGGAAATCCTCGCGGGGGCGGATGCGGCGGACTATATCGGATCGGCCGAAAGGGGCAACGCCGGGCGGCCGGGAATGCCGGGCTATTTTGGACCATGGGCCGGCCCGTGCGAGACTGGATCCGTCGATAGCCTCCATAACGCAACCTTGCGCTTCCCCCCGACGATGACCGTCCTCTCGATCTCCTCCCGCGTCGCGCTCGGCCATATCGGCAATGCCGGCGCCGGCTTCTGTCTGCAGCGGCTCGGCCATCGGGTGCTGCCGCTCGACACCACGCTGCTGTCGAACCATCTGGGATATCCGCAGCATGGCGGGCGGCTGCTGGAGGCGGCGGAGGTGGCGGCGCTGCTGCAGGGGCTCGAGAAGGCGGGCGCTCTCGGCGATATCGAGGCGGTGCTGTCCGGTTTTCTCGGCCGGGCCGCCGACACGGCCGCGGCGGCGGTCGATCGCGTGCGGGCGCGCCGGCCGGGGACGCTTTATGCGCTCGACCCGGTGCTGGGGGAGCGGGAGGGCGGGCTCTATGTCCCGCCCGCGACCGCCGCCGCCGTTGCAGAGCGGCTGCTGCCGATGGCGGATCTGGCATTTCCCAACATGTTCGAGCTCGACTACCTCTCGGGCGGCGAAGTCGGAAACCTCGAGGGAATCCTGGCGGCGACGGATCGCCTGCGTCGCCGGGGCCGGCCGAACCTGGTCGTCGTCGTCACCGGCCTCGAGCGCGGGGAACAGCCGGCGGAAACCATCGAGATGCTGGCCTCGACGCCCGACGCCACCTGGCTCGTCGAGGAGAAGCGACGGCCGCTCCAGGCGCACGGCGCCGGCGACTGCTTCGCGGCGCTCTTCCTCGGCCATTATCTCAACGGCCGCGGCGACGTCGCGGGCGCGCTGCAGCGGAGCGCCGGCGCCATGGCGGCGATCGTGGCGGCGACCGGCGATGCGGCCGAGCTCGATCTGGTCGCGGCGCAGGATCGCCTCGCCGGCATGGTGGGTCCGGAGCCGGTCAGGATTCGCTGAGCCGCCCGCCCCCCGAGAATGCGGGATCCCATCCTCGGGGCGGCGGTTCCCTCGCCTAGAGATAGTTCTCCACGAGATGCTCGGCGATCTGCACGGCGTTGAGCGCGGCGCCCTTGCGCAGATTGTCCGAGACGATCCAGAGCGAGAGGCCGTGCGCGACGGTGTCGTCCCGGCGGATGCGGCCGACGAAGACCGCATCCTCGCCCGCGCATTCGATCGGAGTCGGGTAGCCGCCATTCTCCCGCCGGTCGAGCAGGACCACGCCGGGGGCACCGGCCAGCGCGGCGCGGGCCTCGGCCTCGGAGAGCGGGCTGTCGAACTCGATATTCACCGCCTCGGAATGGCCGACGAAGATCGGTGCCCGCACGCAGGTCGCCACCACCTCGATCTCCGGATCGAGGATCTTCCGGGTCTCGACCTTCATCTTCCATTCCTCCTTGGTCGAGCCGTCTTCCATGAAGGCGTCGATATGCGGAATGAGGTTGAAGGCGATCTGCTTGGTGAACTTCTTCGCCTCCGGCTCTTCCATCATGTAGATCTTGCGGGTCTGGCTGTAGAGCTCGTCCATGCCCTCCTTGCCGGCGCCCGAGACCGACTGGTAGGTCGCGACCACCACGCGCTTGATCCGCGCGAGGTCGTGCAGCGGCTTCAGCGCCACCACCATCTGGATCGTCGAGCAGTTCGGGTTGGCGATGATGTTGCGCTTCGCATAGCCCGCGATCGCATCGGGATTGACCTCCGGCACCACCAGCGGGACGTCCGGATCCATGCGGAACTGCGACGTGTTGTCGATGACGATGCAGCCGGCCGCCGCCGCGCGCGGCGCATGGACGGCGGACACCTTGGCGCCCGGCGAGAAGAGCGCGAGATCGAATCCCTTGAAGTCGAACTTCTCGAGATTGCGCACCCGCAAGGTCTCGTCCTCGCCGTAGGAGACCTCCTTGCCGGCCGAACGTTCCGAGGCCAGCGGCACGACCTCGTCCACCGGAAATTCATGCGCGGCCAGGGTCTGGAGCATCTCGCGCCCCACATTCCCCGTTCCGCCGACTACCGCGACCTTGTAACCCATGACGATCTCGCCCTATTGCTGATGCTGAGGAAGGAAACCTGCAAACCCCGCGGCGCGGCCTCGGGGGCCGGTGCGGGTCTCGAACTGGATGTCGACGGAGGAGCCGCCCGCATGGCGGAGGCGCCCGATCCGGCCCCGGTGCGGCCCGGGAGCTACGCGGAATTCTGGCCGCGCTACCTCGGCGCGCATCGCAGCCGCGGCAGCCGCGCGCTGCATTTCGCGGGCACGCTCGTCGCCATCGCCCTCGTCGTCGCGGCGGTCGCGACCGGCCATTGGTGGCTCCTCCTCGCCGCGCCGCTCGTCGGCTATGCGGGCGCCTGGATCGGCCATTTCGCCATCGAGGGCAATCGTCCGGAAACCTTCGGTCATCCTCTCTGGTCCCTGTTCAGCGACGTCCGCATGTTGCTGCTCTGGCTCCTCGGTCGGCTCGACGCCGAGTTTCGTCGTCACGGCGTCGCGCCCAAATGAAAAAGGCCGCCCGGTCTGGGCGGCCTGTGGCTCTCATCCGTGGTCGGATGGGCTCAGCCGCCCGTGCCGGGCTCCGTCTTGGTGGTGGTCGTCTTGGTGGCGTCGAGCGGGGTCTGGGCGACCGTCGCCGGAACTGGGGTTTGCGCCGTCGTGCCGTGGTTGCCGCCGCAATCGGCGAACGACGGCCCGGCCAGGGCGATGGCGAACGCCGCGAGGAACAGACTTGCGATCAGCTTGCGCATGACACCCTCTCCCGGGCGGAAAACGGCCGGACCCTAGTCGATCCAACGCCCGCTGTCGAGCCGATTATCCGCCCTGACCGGTCGCCGGCGGGTTAACGGGCACTGACGCCGAGCCGGTAGCCGGGGCGCCGGTGGCCGGAGCGCCGGTAGCCGGAGCGGTCGTCGGCGCCGTCGCGGTCGCCGGCACGAACGCCGGCGGCTTGATGGTGCCGT
>CAZMUZ010000107.1:9775-12513 GCA_964569315.1 uncultured Rhodospirillaceae bacterium
GTCGTCGGCGCCGTCGCGGTCGCCGGCACGAACGCCGGCGGCTTGATGGTGCCGTATTTCTTCATATAGGCCTCTTTCGGCCCGGCGCAGCCGCAACCATCGGCCAGGGCCGGGGTGGCGACCGCGAAAGCGAGCAGCAGGGCGGCCAGAAATCCGCGCATTCGAACTCTCCCGCGAGGGAGCCCGATGATAGGTCCGCCGGCCCGGCGGACGCAAGCCGGGGCCAGGGACGGCACCATTCTGCGGGCCCGGCTAGAGGAAGGGTTCGATCGCCTGGGCGGTCGCGGTCGACGGCGCGACCGGCACGATCTCGAACTCGATCAGATCGCTCCAGAAGGCAACCCAGCGCTGCAGCAGCCGCACGTCGTCGCATTCCATGATCTGGAAGCAACGGTCGAAATTGGCTTCGATCCAGCTATTGACGTAGACGAGGCCTTCCGGCGTGCCGCGGCCCTTGTCGCGGAAGCGCCGGTAGATCGTCCTGGCGTCGCGATTCCTGAAGCGTTCGATCACCATGAACTGCACGAGGTTTCCTCCTCCGCCGGCCGTGGTCCCGCGGCTGAAAGCCGGGCCCCGATCCGATAGCATGGGGCGAACAGGCTCGATAGAGGCGCCGCCATGACCGAGATGCCCGCGATCCGTCCCGCCACCGTCGCCGACGCACCCGCCCTCGGCGCGCTCGTCACGCGGCTGCTGGCGGAGCTGCACGGGGAGGCGGTCGATCCGGCGGCGATCGACGGCGCGACCTTCGCCGCGCACCGGCTCCTTGCCGAACATCCGGGGTTCGCCGCCTTTCTCGCGGAGGATTCGGCGCAGCGGCCGGTCGCGATGCTGACGCTCTCGGAATGCTGTTCGCTCTATGCGGGCGGCCTATTCGGCGAGATCGCCGAGTTCTATGTCGATCCCGCCTGGCGCAGCCACGGGCTCGGGCAGCGCATGATCGAGGCGGCGGTCGAGGAAGCGAAGGCGCGCCGCTGGCCGCGGCTCGAGGTCGGCGCGCCCGACCTGCCGCGCTGGCAACGCACGGTCGATTTCTACAAGCGCTGCGGCTTCACCGAGATCGGCCCGCGGTTGCGGCGCCTGACGGCTTCGTGAGTGGACGTTCAGGCGGCGAGCCTGTCCAGCTCCTTCAGCACCGCATCGCCCATGCCGGCGGTCGAGACCCGGGTGCCGCCCGGCGTCATGATGTCGCCGGTCCGGTAGCCGCGATCGAGCGCCGCCGCGACGGCCTTCTCAACCAAGGTCGCGTCCTCGCCGAGATCGAAGGAATAGCGCAGCATCATGGCGAAGGAGAGGATCGTGGCGAGCGGGTTCGCCAGATCCTTGCCGGCGATGTCCGGCGCCGAGCCATGCACCGGCTCGTAGAGCGCGCGCCGGCGCCCCGTGGCGTCGGCGGCGCCGAGCGAGGCCGAGGGCAGCATGCCGAGCGAGCCCGTCAGCATCGCCGCGCAGTCCGAGAGCAGGTCGCCGAAGAGATTGTCGGTCACGATCACGTCGAACTGCTTCGGCTGGCGCACGAGCTGCATGGCGCAGTTGTCGGCATACATGTGGCTGAGGTCGATGTCGCTATAGCTCGCATCGCGCAGCTTCTGCACTTCCTCGCGCCAGAGGAGCCCGCTTTCCATCACGTTCGCCTTCTCGACCGAGCAGACCCGCTTGCCGCGCAGCCGCGCGAGATCGAAGGCGACGCGCGCCACCCGGTCGATCTCAGGCGTCGTATAGACTTGCGTGTTGATGCCGCGCCGCGTGCCGTCCGGCAGGGTCTCGATGCCGCGGGGGCTGCCGAAATAGACCCCGCCCGTCAGCTCGCGCACGATCAGCATGTCGAGCCCTTCGACCAGCTCCCGCTTGAGGGTCGAGGCGTCGGCGAGCGGGCCGAACACGATGGCGGGGCGGAGGTTGGCGAAGAGTTCCATGTCCTTGCGGAGCCTGAGGAGGCCGCGTTCCGGCTTCTTTTCGAAGGGCAGGTTGTCCCATTTGGGGCCGCCCACGGCGCCGAGCAGCACCGCATCCGCCGCCATCGCCGCCGCCATGGTCGCGTCGGTCAGCGGCACGCCCTCCTTGTCGTAGGCGCAGCCGCCGACGAGCCCGTGCGACACGTCGAACCCGACGGCGCGCCGCCTGGCGAACCAGTCGATGAGGCGCCCGACCTCGCGCATCACTTCGGGACCGATGCCGTCGCCGGCGAGGATCAGGAGTTTCTTGTTGGCAGGCACGTGGGAGAGCCCCTCTCGAGATCGCGCCGTCCCCGCGCCTGTCGGGGGAAGCGCCGTTCAACCGAGCGACCTCATGCTTGGACAGGCTCCGCATGAGACCGGATTCGTTGCAGCACCGGCAAGGACGAGGCGCCGCAGGCCTAAAGCCAGGGCCGCTCCAGCCGCGCCTTCGCCTCGAAGCCGTCGATGGCCGCGGCCTTCTGCAAGGTGAGGCCGATATCGTCGAGCCCGTTCAGCAGGCAGTGCTTGCGGAAGGGATCGATGTCGAACCGGATCTTGCCGCCGTCGGGACCGGTAATCTCCTGCTTCTCGAGATCGACGGCGAGGATGGCGTTCGAGCCGCGCTCGGCATCGTCCATCAGCTTGTCCACCTCGGACTGCGGCAGGGCGATCGGCAGGATGCCGTTCTTGAAGCAGTTGTTGTAGAAGATGTCCGCGAAGCTCGGCGCGATCACGCAGCGAATGCCGAAATCGAGCAGCGCCCAGGGCGCATGCTCGCGGCTCGAGCCGCAGCCGAAATTC
>CAZMUZ010000108.1:0-12285 GCA_964569315.1 uncultured Rhodospirillaceae bacterium
TGGAATCTTTAGTATTCCTTCCCGACTTGCACGGGCGTGGAGCGGCCTTCGGCCGCGGGCCGGAACGGGCGATCGTTCGACGGGGGTGGCGCGGGGCGCATGCAGGTCCTTTTCTTGCACAATAATTTTCCGGCGCAGTACCGGCACGTCGCCTCGGCGCTCGCCGCCGACCCGCAGAATCGAATCTTCGCGGCGTCGCTCGACAACAAGAAGATGCTGCCCGGAGTCACGAAGCTCACCTACAAGGCGTCGCGCGAAGCCAACAAGAGCAACCATCACTATCTCCGCGGCACCGAGGCTGCGGTGCTGGACGGGCAGGCGGTCTTCCGGATGTGCCTCGGCCTGCGCCAGAAGGGCTTCATCCCCGACGTGGTCTGCGGCCATTCCGGCTGGGGCACCACGATCTATGTGAAGGATGCGTTCCCCGAGGCGCGGCTGCTGACCTACTACGAATGGTACTATCGCTGGCGGAACTCGGACGTCGATTTCTTCGACAAGAGCGTCAGCTACGACGATCAGTGCCGCATCCGCACGCGAAATTTGCCGATCCTCATGGATCTCGCCCATTGCGACTGGGGCGTCTGCCCGACGAAATACCAGCTTAGCCAGATTCCGCCGATCTTCCATCCGAAGCTCTCGCTGCTGCATGACGGCATCGACACGGATTTCTTCAAGCCGACCGAAACGCCGACGCTTACGCTGCCCAGCATCACGCTCACCGGCGACATGGAGATCCTCACCTATGCGACGCGCGGGATGGAGCCCTATCGCGGCTTTCCGGAGTTCATGCGCGCTGCGGCGATCCTGCAGAAGCGGCGGCCGAACCTGCAGGTCGTGATCGCGGGCGCGGACCGCGTCGCCTATGGCCGGAAGCTGCCCGAAGGTCAGACATACCGCACCAAGCTGCTGGCCGAGCTGCCGGAGCTCGACCGGAACCGGCTGCATTTCACCGGCCTGCTGCCCTACGAGCAGTATCTGCAGCTCCTGCAGGTCTCGACGGCGCATGTCTACCTGACCATTCCGTTCGTGCTCTCCTGGTCGCTGCTCGAATCGATGTCCACCGGCTGCCTGATCGTCGCCTCCAACACCGCTCCTGTGCGCGAGCTGATCGAGGACGGCCGAAACGGTCTTCTGGTGGATTTCGACTCGCCGCAGCAGATCGCCGATCGCGCCGAGGATGCCATCGCTCGCCGCGCCGAGATGGCGGAGCTTCGCGCCAATGCGCGGGCGACCATCGAGGCGGGCTATGCGCTGAAGGATCTGCTGCCGAAGCATATCGGCCTTATTCGCGATCTCGCCGCGCGTCGCCTGCCGGCGCAAAATGCCGTCGGGCTGGTCGAGCCGGCGGAGCCTTCGGCGATGGAGGGATATGGAACGCCCGAGCGCCGTGACGCTGCGGCGACCGCCGCAAAGCCGCACGCCCAGCCGCCGCACAAGTCGCAACGAAGCGGCCGTCCGTCCAACATTTCGCAAGGCAGGCGCCGCCGGGGACGGTAGGGTTTGGAGGCAAAAACCGGGCGGAATACCGGGAATGCCCTGACTTCGCCTGCGGAAAGACGCAATTGTGCTATAAGGCTGCGTCCAATTGGCGAACTCCGGACGAGTCAGGTCCCGGACGATCAAAGCCCCGACCATCCAAGCCCAGACGATCCAAGCCGAGGTAATCAGGATGCGCCTTTCGTTCCTTCTTCTCCCCTGCACGGCGTTTTTCGCTCTGTGCCTGACGATCGTCCCGTCGGCCCAGGCGCAATCCATGTCGCTCGACGAGGTACGCTACTGCCTCTGCCAGGAGGATGCGATCCAGCAGATGCGGCAGGACGTCGCCGAGAAGCGCAGCAGCTATGACGGGGTCAAGGCGCGTCTCGACGCGATGCACACCGAGATCAACAAGATGCGCGCCAACATGGACCCGAACGACAGCCTGAAGGTGCAGCTCCTCGCCGAGCAGATCGGCCGGCGGGATCAGGCAAGACAATCGATCCAGGCCAACGAGTATCCGGCACTGCAATCCTCGATCGGCCGGCTGAACGCCGCCGTCGGGCAGTACAACCAGAACTGCGCGAACCGCACGATGCGCCAACTCGACATCAACACGGCGCGCGCCGATCTGCAGTGTCCGCCGGCGTTCTGACCGCCGTCCGGCTTCGAATCGTCCGCCTCCGCGGCCCGTCGCTCAGTCCGCTTTGGTCACGTTGCAGGTCATGCGGAGTTCTTCCGCCGTGTTCGCCACGGTGGCGAGGCAGGCCTTGGCCTTGTCGGGAGCGATCCAGACGGCGATCCGCGTGACGTAGCGGAACCCCTTGCCGCCCGGGATACGCTCGGAATTGAGCTGCACGATATTGGCGCCAAAACCGACGAAAGTTTCCGAAAGTCGCGCGACGAGGCCGGGGCTGTCCTCCCCACTGATCTCGATCCGATGGGTGATGTTGGCGCTCTCGCCGTGATGGGCGCGGTAGCTGAACGGCTCGACGCTAATCTTCGCGCCTTTCAGGGTCGGCAGGCCGGCCAGGTCCGTCCGGATGCGGGCATGAGTGAGGTCGTCGGGAAGCTCGGCGACGGTGGTGAAGTCGGCGCCGCTTCCCAGCACGGCGAAGGAGGTGTCGCCCAGATTGATGCCGAGCTCGTAGAGCCGGCCGGTCACCTCGGCGATCAGGCCCACGCGATCCTCGGACAGGATGGAGATGAGGGCGGTCTGGCTCATGACGCGGCTGTCCTCCGATGGCTGGTTTGCTCGCAACCCTAGCACGCGCCGCGCCGGCGGCAATCGCGCGCCAGCGCCGCCGGGCCGCCGTCAAACGACGTTGAGCTCCGCGAGCGGTTGGCCGGCAAGCACCCGCTCGAAGCCGAAGCGGCTGAGGTCGAGCGTGCGATAGCGCCCATGCACGAGCAGCTCTGCGATGGCGCGGCCGACGGCCGGCGATTGCTGCAGCCCGTGGCCGCTGAACCCGTTCGCCAGATAGAAGTTCGCGAAGCCGGGCACGCGCCCCAGGATCGCGTTCTGGTCGAGCGTGTTGTAGTCGTAGTGGCCGGCCCAGGCGCGGACGAGCTTGATCGCCTCGAAGGCGGGAACGCGATGGGCGAGGGTCGGCCAGATCCTGTTCTCGAAGAGCTCGTACTCGACCTCGAGGTCGGTGCAGTCGCGGTCCTCCGCCTCGTCGGGCGAGACGCCGCAGATGAAGCTGGCGCCTTCGGGGCGAAAATAGACGCCGCTCGGATCGATCGTCAGCGGCGCTTTCCGGATGGGCTCGCGGCAGTCGAACACGAAGACGAAGCGCTTGCGGGGCCGGATCGGAAGCTCGACCCCCACCGTCCGGGCGATCCCGGTCGCGCCGATGCCGGCGGCATCGACCGCGGCGCCGCAGGCGATCCGGTCGCCGCCGGCGAGCGCCACCGCCGTGATCCGGTCGCCGTCGCGCAGCATCGCGGCGGCCGTGTCCTTTCGATACTCGACGCCGAGCTGGATCGCCTTGCGACGGAAGGCCTGCAGCAGGCTGTAGGGATCGGTCCAGCCCTCGTTGGCGAGACCGTGGCTGCCGCCGGCAAGATCCTCGGTGTTCAGCCAGGGAAAACGCAGCCGGAGGGCGTCCGGATCCAGGAATGCGATCGCGGCGCCAAGCTCGGTCTGCAGCGCATGGTTCCGGGCGAGCACCGGCAGGCCCGCGGCGGTCGCGAGGAAAAGATAGCCGTTTTCGACGAAGGGCAGATCGACCCGTTCCCCGGGCAGGCTCAGATGCTCGGCAGCGGCCTTGACGAAGGCGGCGCCGAAGATCGACATTCGGATGTTCTCGGGCGTCGAGAATTGCTGCCGGATGCCGCCCGCGGAGCGGGCTGTGGCCGCCTCGGCATAGGTCGGGTCCTTCTCGATAACCAGAATCCGGCCCTGGAAGGCCGGATCGACGGCGGTGAAATAGGCGATGGCGCTGCCGATCACGCCGCCGCCGATGATGACGATTTCCGCTTTTTGCAAGGATCGCTCCCGCCTGCCGCGGAAAGCGGTCTATCCGAAGCCCTTGGCGGCAGCAAGGGCGGTTGTAATCGGCCGGGGAATGCGCACATGAGGGAAAGGCACGAGACTTCAATCGTCCCCATGGCCGGATAGTGGATTCCGGGCAGTTCGCCCGGGGTCAGGGCATTCTTGTTGAAGGGAGGTCGCGATGAGCCGCGCCTTCGTGAAGGAGTCGGATGGCGACCAGCCGGGCGACGAGTTGCCCGAGCGGCCGCAAAGTCCGCATCCGAATTACGTGACCACGGCCGGCCTCAAGGCGCTCGAGCGACAGCTCGAGAAGCTTCAGGCGGAGCGTCGCGAACTGCACGAGAAGACGCGAGGCGGCGATCCTGCCTTGCTCGACCGGGAGCATCTCAAGACCGTCGAGCGCGATCTGCGCTATCTGCAGGAACGGGTGGAGCGGGCGATCCCTATCGATCCCGCGACCCAGCCGGCGGATCGCGTCGGCTTTAGCGCGACCGTGGATACGATCGACGAGAACGACGAGAAGCGGCGCTTCGCGATCGTCGGCGAAGACGAGGCCGATCCGAAGTCGGGCAAGATTAGCTGGGTGTCGCCGCTCGCCCGCGCGCTGACCGGCGCCAAGGTCGGCGACAGCGCCCTGTGGAAGCGCCCGGCCGGCGATCTCACCCTCGAAATCGAGGCGATTTCCTACCCCAAGCACTGATCGGGCGCGGCTTTCCGCCCAATTCCGGACCATAGGGACCGGCGGGACCGCGCCCACGGCCTTGCCGAGCCCCGGTTGCAGATCGGATACTGGCGGCGATGGCCCCCAAGGGTCGTCGGCGATCGCAGGAACTCGACGCGAAGCGGCCGCGAGCGCGGCGGGAACGCACGGGCAGGCGATGAACATTCTGACGCCACAACCGAGACCGCGACTGCTGGAGCCGGGATTGCCGGTCTTCATGCCGGGCGTCGAGCGGCACTTGGTGCGCGGGCTCGGCGCCGTCGTGCTGCATCTTTTTGCGGGCGACCGGGTGGCGGTGACGGACCGGGAGGGACGACAGCGCTGCGAGATCGCCGCCTTCGCGCCGGACGGTCGCGAGGACCTGACGGCGCTCGGCCTCAAGCCTGCGGTGCTCTCCGCCGGCATCAATGCCCTTCTCGGCGGGCGGGATGAAGCGTCGCGGGCGATCGCCGGACAGTTGCGCCAGCGCAACCTGCCGACGGGTATCGAGCGGAGTGCCGCGCTCTTCGATAACGATTCTGTCGCAGGCGAGACGGTCGAGCTGACGGCGCAACGCGAATGCATCGCGATCTTCCACGCCGCCGGCGCGCCCATGGCGGTCGATCGCCACGACCCGCCGACCGATCTGGCGCTGGTCGTCAGCCGTCGCAATGCGACGCCGCTGGTCGAGCCGCCCTTGCCGGAACCGCTCGGCGATGTGCGGGAGGAGATCCGCGTGCCACGCGGCACGGCTACGGCCTATACGGTCAAGGCCGGCGAATATCTCCAGGTCATCGACGTCGCGGGCCGGCAATGCTCGGACTTCCTCTGCTTCGACGCGCGGCTGCTGGAGAAGGGTATCGAGCGCGGCTTCGACATGACGGCGACCCGCACTTTGACCGGCACGGTCTATCCGGGCCCCGGGCTCTATTCGAAATTCTTCACGACCGATCTCCTGCCGCTGGTCGAAGTGGTGCAAGACACGGTCGGTCGGCACGACGCCTTCGGCGTCGCCTGCACGGCAAAATTCTACGAGGATGCCGGCTATCCGGGCCATCCGAGCTGCTCCGAGAACTTCAATGCGAGCCTCGCGCCCTTCGGCGTCCAGGCGAAGCGCGGCTGGCCCTGCATCAATTTTTTCTACAACACCGGCCTGACCGCGAACTACGCGATCTTCCTCGACGATCCCTGGTCGCGGCCGGGCGACTATGTGCTGCTGCGCGCCATGACCGACCTCGTCTGCGGTTCGTCCGCCTGTCCCGACGATATCGACGCGACCAACGCCTGGAATCCGACCGACATCCATCTGCGCATCTATGGCGCCAACCAGGAATTTTCGAGGGCGATCGCCTACCGCATGAAACCCGATGCCGAGCCGCGCCTCACGCGCGAGACCGCCTTCCATCCGCGCACCAGCGCGCTGACCCGGAACTTCACGGAGTATCGGGGCTTCTGGTTGCCGACGAAGTTCAACAATCACGGCGCCGTGGAGGAATACTGGGCCTGCCGGGAGAAGGCGGTCATCCTCGATCTTTCGCCGCTCCGGAAATTCGAGGTGCTGGGTCCCGATGCCGAGCAGCTCCTGCAGCTCGCCTGCACGCGCAACATCCGCCGCCTGGCCGATCTGCAATGCGTCTATACCGCGCTCCTCTACGACAATGGCTGCATGCTGGACGACGCGATCGTCTTCCGCATGGGGGCCGACAAGTTCCGCGTCGTGGCTGGCGACGAGTTCACCGGCCAGTGGCTCCGCGACCAGGCGGCGAGCCGGGGCCTGCGGGTCTGGGTGAAATCGGCGACCGACCAGCTCCACAACCTTTCGGTCCAGGGGCCGAAGAGCCGGGACATCCTGAAGGCGCTCGTCTGGACGCCGCCGGCGAGCCCGCGGCTCGACGAGATCCAATGGTTCCATTTCACCATCGGCCGCCTCGGCGGGCCCACCGGCACGCCCGTGATCGCTTCGCGCACCGGCTATACGGGCGAGCTCGGCTACGAGCTCTTCTGCCACCCCAAGGACGCGACCGCCGTCTGGGACGCCGTGTGGGAGGCGGGCAAGCCGCAGGGGCTGGCACCGCTCGGGCTCGAGGCGCTCGACTGGCTCCGGATCGAGGCCGGCCTCATATTCTTCCGCTCCGAGTTCGACGACCAGACCGATCCCTACGAGGCCGGCATCGGCTTCACCGTCGCGGTGAAAGGCAACGAGGAATTCATCGGCCGCGCGGCGCTGCTGAAGCGGAAGGAGCATCCCCAACGCGTCCTGGTCGGGCTGGAGCTCGAGGGCAGCGAGACCGCGTCCCACGGCAATTGCGTCCATGTCGGCCGCGCGCAGGTGGGCGTGGTGACGAGCGCCTGCCGCTCCCCCATCCTCAAGAAGAACATCGCGCTCTGCCGCATGGATGTGAACTACGCCGCGCTCGGCACCGAGGTGGAGGTCGGCAAGCTCGACGGCCACCAGAAGCGGATTCCGGCGCGCGTCGTGCGTTTCCCCTTCTACGATCCGGACAAGACGCGCCCGCGGTCCTAGCGCGGGCTTTCGGGATCGGGCAGCTCAGGGAGATTCCCCCCGTGAAGCTCCAGGCGATCAGGATCTTCGTCGACGACCTGCTCGCGGCGCGGCGTTTCTACCACCAGACGCTGGGGCTGCCGATCCGGTGGGAGGAGGAGGGTGTTGCGATCGGGTTCGATGTCGGCGGCGATCTCATCCTCGAGCCGGTCGGCGCGGATGCGGACGCCGAGGATCGCGCGCTCATGGGCCGTTTCGTCGGCTGCTCGCTGGCGGTCGATGATATCGACGGCTTCTATTCGCGCCTGAAGGCAAAGGGCGTGCGCTTCACGCAGCCGCCGGAGCTTCAGCCTTGGGGCGGCACGCTCGCTCATTTCCAGGATCCGAGCGGGAACACGCTGACGCTGCTGCAATACTGACGAGCCGCCGTGTCAATCCAGCGGAATGCGCGTCTCGTATTTCACCCGCGCAAGACAGAAGCTCGACCGGAACATGCGGATATTGGGCTCGTTGGCGAAGACGCGACGGGCGAACTCATTGTACTGCGCCATGTCCGGGACGCTCACCACCAGCAGATAGTCGGCGTCGCCGGAGACGAAATAGCACTGCATCACTTCAGGGCAGCGGGCGATCTTGCGCTCGAAGCTCTCCAGCAGGTCTTCGCGCTGACGCTCCAGCGTGATCTGCACGAAGACGATCATCGACCGCCCGACCTTCACCGGATCCACCAGCGACACGTCGCGGGCGATAATTCCTGCCTCGCGCAGCCGCTTCACGCGCCGATGGCAGGGCGGCGGCGAGATTCCCACCTTTTCCGCGAGATCCTGATTGGTGATCTGGTTGTCCTCCTGAAGGAGGGCCAGGATCTTGCGATCGATCGCATCGAGGTCCGACGCTGCCGCCGCGGACTCAGGAATATTCTTTCGGGAATTGGCCATAAATCACCCGCGGATTACGCGCTAGGGAAGAAACCGCAACATATTCGGTAAGGAACGGCAAGGAAATCGAAATCCGGGTCTGTGTCGACGCTGCTAGGATTCGAACCTTGTCATGACCGCACGACGAGCTGCCGTTTCGCTCAGCCGCAAAGGACGCCATGAACCAGACCGCGCCGCGCCATTACGACAATTCCTTCGAGGTTCACGACAAGGACGCGCTCGCCCGTGCCCGGGCGCTGCTGGACGGCGCCCGGGATTTCGCCGCCATGGGCAAGGCCGTGACCGATGCCGTGCAGCGCAACGCCACCTGGCGCGGCGAGCAATGCGTGAACCTCCTGGCGCCCGAAGCCCCGACGAGCCCCGGTGTCAGGGCGCTGCTCGCCTCGGAGATCGGGACGCGCGCGGCCGAGGGCCATATCGGGCCGGTCAATCGCTGGTTCGCCGGGACCCGCCATATCGACGAGGTGGAAGCGCTCTGCGTCGAGCTGCTGAAGCGCTATTTCCGCTGCCGCTACGCCGATCACCGCATGTGCGCCTCGATGATAGGCAATGCGGTCGTCTATCAGGCCCTGACCGAGCCGGGCGACGTCATCATGACGGTCGCGCAGCCCTTGGGCGGCCACAGCTCGAACCGCGAGATCGGCCCGGCCGGCGGTCGCGGCCTCAAGATCGTCGATATCCCGATGGATCCGGTCGAGCTCACGGTCGATACCGAGAGCTTCCGCCGTGTGGCGCCGCTGGTGCGGCCGAAGGTGGTGACGCTCGGGCTCTCGATGACGCTCTTTCCGCTGCCGGTCGCCGAGATGAAGGCGATCATCGCGCCCTGGGGCGGCAAGCTCTTCTTCGACGGCGCCCATCAGCTCGGCCTCGTCGGCGGCCGTCAGTTCCAGGACCCGCTCGCCGAGGGCGCCGATATCATGACCGGCTCGGCCGGCAAGACCTTCAGCGGCCCGCAATCCGGCATCATCGTCTGGGACGATCCCTCGATCACCGAGGCTGTCACCACCGCCGTCTTCCCGATCTGGGCCGCGACCCATCAGGTGAACCGCGTCGCCGCACTGGCCCTCGCCACGGCCGAGATGCTCGAATTCGGCGAGACCTACATGGCGCGCATCGTCGCCAACGCGCAGGCGCTGGCGAAGGCCCTCGAGGCGCGCGGCATTCCGATGCTGGGCGCGCACAAGGGCTACACCCGTACCCACCAGACCATCGCCGATGTCGGCAATTACGGCCGCGGCCTCGCCGCGGCGCAGAAGCTCGAGCGCGCCAATATCATCGTCAACAAGAACCTGCTGCCGCGCGACAAGCCGGAGGACTGGGATTATCCGAGCGGCCTCCGGATCGGCACCATCGAGGTGACGCGGCTCGGCATGGGCCCGAAGGAAATGGAGCGGATCGCCGATTTCATGGCGGAGATCGTCGTCAAGGGCGCCGACCCCGAGACGCTCAAGCCCGCGGTCCTCGAGTTCCGGAGACCGTTTCAGAAAGTCTATTACTGCTTCGAGCACGGTCTGCCGCCGGCGTGACGCGAACGATCCGAGGGAGAGCGTCATGGCATCCACCGACCCGCTGCTCCAGCCGCTCCGGCTCAAGCATCTGACGCTGCGCAACCGCATCATGAGCACGGCGCACGAGCCGGCCTACAGCGAAGATGCGAAACCGAAGCTCCGATATCAGCTCTATCACGAGGAGAAGGCGAAGGGCGGGGTGGCGCTGACCCTGACCGGCGCCTCCAACGTCTCGCCGGATTCGCCCTCCGCCTTCGGCCAGCTCTATGTCGGCGACGACGCGATCGTTCCGCATTTCCGCGCCCTTGCCGAGCGCGTGCATCGTCATGGCGCGGCGGTGATGTGCCAGATCACCCATATGGGCCGGCGCGACATCTGGGCGAAGGAGCACTGGCTGCCGACCGTGGCCCCGTCGCTCCTGCGCGAGCCCGCGCATCGTTCCTTTCCGAAGATCATCGAGCCGGAGGATATCGACCGGATCGTCCATGATTTCGGCGCCGCCGCCCGGCGCTGCAAGGAAGGCGGGCTCGACGGGCTCGAGATCGAAGCCTATGGCCACCTCATCGACCAGTTCTGGTCGCCCTTCACCAACAAGCGGACCGACCGCTATGGCGGCAGCCTCGAGAACCGGATGCGCTTCGGGCTCGAGGTGGTGGAGGAAATTCGCCGGAATGTCGGCGCCGACTTCATCGTCGGCATCCGCATGGTGGTGGACGAGGACCTGAAGGGCGGGCTTCCGGCAGAGGAGGGGATCGCCATCGCCCGGACCTTCGCCGATCGCGGGCTCCTCGACTTCATCAACGTCATCAAGGGCCATATCGACACGAGCGAGGGGCTCTCGCACGTCATCCCGAACATGGGGTCGCCGAGCGCGCCCCATCTCGATCTCGCGGCGCGACTGCGGAAGTCCTTGCGCGGCGCCGAGGCGGTGCGGCGCGAGACCGGGCTGCCGGTGTTCCACGCGGCCCGCATCAACGATGTGGCGACGGCGCGCTACGCGATCGCCGAGGGGCTGCTCGACATGGTCGGCATGACCCGGGCCCAGATCGCCGACCCGCATCTCGTCGCCAAGATCGCGCGCGGCGAGGAGGATCGCATCCGCCCCTGCGTCGGCGCCGGCTATTGCATCGACCGCATCTATGAGGGCGGCGAGGCGCTCTGCGTGCACAACGCCGCCACCGGCCGCGAGGCCACCATGCCGCATGTGATCGCGCGGGCGGAGCGGCGGAAGAAGATCGTCGTGGTGGGGGCGGGGCCGGCAGGGCTCGAAGCGGCCCGCGTCTCGGGCGAGCGCGGTCATGCGGTCACGCTCTTCGAGGCGGCCTCGGAGGCGGGCGGGCAGATCCGGCTCGCCGCCAAGCTGCAGCGCCGGCGCGAGATCATCGGCATCGTCGATTGGCGCCTGCGCGAGCTGGAGCGCCTCGGCGTCGCGGCGCGCTATGACAGCTACGCGGACGAGGCGATGGTCACGGCGGAGGAGCCGGACATCGTCGTGATCGCGACCGGCGGCGTGCCCAACACCGGCTTCCTCGAAGAGGGCGAGGATCTCGTCGTTTCCGCCTGGGACATTCTCGGCGGGCAGGTGCGGCCGGGCCAGCAGGTGCTGCTGTTCGACGATAACGGCCAGCATCCGGGGCTTTCCTGCGCGGAGTTCCTGGCGCGCGCCGGCACGGCGCTGGAGATCGTGACCCCCGACCGCCTCGTGGCGCAGGATATCGGCGGCACCAACAACCCCGCCTATCTGAAAAGCTTCTATGAGCGCGGGGTCAAGATCACGCCGGACCATCGGCTGACGGGGGTGCGGCGCGCCGGCAACCGGCTGGTCGCGACGCTCTACAACGAATATAGCCGCGCCACGACCGAGCGCGAGGCGGACCAGATCGTGGTGGAGCACGGTACCGTGCCGGCCGACGAGCTCTATCTCGGCCTCAAGGCGGGCGCGCGCAACCGCGGCCAGACCGACATCGCGGCCCTTGCCACCGGCCGGCCGCAGCCGGTCGACGGGAATGCCGGCGGCCGCTACCAGCTCTTCCGCATCGGCGACGCCGTGGCCAGCCGCAACATCCACGGCGCCATCTATGACGCGCTCCGCCTCTGCAAGGATTTCTGACGGCGGGCCGGGCTGCGAGTGGCCCGCGGCACCCGCAGGCGAGCAATGCAGAGGGGTGCGACCCGAAACCGCTCCCCGGTGTTATCATCGGCGAGCCGTTGACGCATTCGGACCGGTGACAGGCAAGGCATGGCGACAGGAACGAGCAGAATCGCGGCCGATGGCCGCCATGCGGGTGCGGTCGGGGACCCTGACGCGCTCGCGGCCCTGACGGCGCTCGAACGGCAGGTGCTGTGGCTCGCGAGCTGGATGATCCACCACGCGAACCATCTGCGCGTCAGCGAGGATGGGCTCAAGGTCGGCGGGCACCAGGCCTCCTCGGCCTCGGTCGCCACCATCATGACGGCGCTCTATTTCTCGGTGCTGCGGCCCGAGGATCGCGTCGCGGTGAAGCCGCATGCGAGCCCGGTCTTCCATGCGATCCAGTATCTGCTCGGCCATCAGGAGCGCGGCCGCATGGAGCGCTTCAGGGCGCTCGGCGGTGCGCAGTCCTATCCCTCGCGCACCAAGGACATCGACGACGTCGACTTCTCGACCGGCTCGGTCGGGCTCG
>CAZMUZ010000109.1:0-12274 GCA_964569315.1 uncultured Rhodospirillaceae bacterium
CGCGAAGCGGGTGCAGGGCGCGGTCGGCCGGGTGCTGGAGAAGCAGCGCTGGGACGGCAGCTTCTCGCTCTGGGATTCTTATGGCGGGCCGGAATACTGGCTGACCGGCTATGCCATGGAGTTCCTGACGCGCGCGCGCGAGAAGGGCGTCACCGTGCCGGACTACGCCTACAAGCAGGGCATCGACTGGCTCAAATATCACGCGGCCGACCAGCAGGACGAAAGCGATGCGGGCCTCTCGTCGCGCGCCTACGCGATCTATGTCATGGCGCGCGCCGGCGTCGGCGATATCGGCGTCGCCCGCTACTTCATGACGCGGAATGCCGAAAAGCTTCCGAACGCGCTTTCCGCCGCGCATCTGGCCGCGGCGTTCTCGCTGATGGGCGATCGGGCTCGCGCGGCG
This sequence comes from uncultured Rhodospirillaceae bacterium, assembly GCA_964569315.1. Taxonomy (GTDB): domain Bacteria; phylum Pseudomonadota; class Alphaproteobacteria; order Dongiales; family Dongiaceae; genus CADEFF01. The sequence continues at coordinate 404 of CAZMUZ010000109.1, forward strand.
GACGCGCTCGCGCTGGCGCTCGATCCGGATCGCCGCTGGAGCCGCTATCGCGGCTACGATTATTACGGCACCCCCTTGCGCGACCTCGCGGCGATCACCGCGCTCGTGGCGGAACACAAGCTTCCCGGCGCCGATCTCGGCCGGCTCGTGGCGAAGCTCCAGCTCCAGATGTCGAACGACAACTACCTCTCCACGCAGGAAGAGGGCTGGATCCTGATGGCGGGCGGCGCGCTCTCGGGCGACCAGACCATGACGGTCGCGATCGGCGGGACGCCGGCGGAGCCGCGCACCCGACCGCTCTATCTCCGCCTCGCCGCGCCCGAGCTCGGCACGGGCATCCAGGTCGCCAATGGCGGGACCGCGCCGGTCTGGACCACGGCCTCGGTGTTCGGCGTCTCGGCGCAACCCATGCCGGCGGTGCAGGACCAGGGCTACAAGATCGCGCGCCGCTACTACGACCTCGCCGGCAATCCGATCGAGCTCGCGCAGGTCGCGCAGAACGAGGTGGTGGTGGTCGTCGTCACGGTCGAGGACACGAGTTCCGACTGGAACCAGTCGCTGCTCATCGACCTCCTGCCGGCGGGCTTCGAGATCGAGAACCTGCGGCTTGCGAACGCCCGCGACACGGGCGATTTCGACTGGCTGCCGGACCTTGCCGATACGCAATACACGGAATATCTCGACGACCGCTTCGTCGCGGCCTTCAACAGCAGCAACAACGGCGAGCTCGGCTTCGCCTACATGATGCGGGCGGTGACCCCCGGCCGCTACAAGGTGCCGGCCTCCGTGGTCGAGGACATGTATCTGCCGGAGCGGATGGCCCGCACCGAGATGGGCGAGACGGAAATCCTGGGCGCACCATGATGCAGCGGCTTCGCCGCATCCTGCCGGTCCTGATCCTCGCCCTCGCGGCCGGGACGGCCGCTATCTTCGCCCTCGACCGGCTGTTCCCGATCTCGCTCGAACGGGCACGGAATCATGCCGTGCTGGTGACCGACAGCGAGGGGCGGGTGCTGCGGGGCTTCATGACCTCGGACGGCGCCTGGCGGCTTCCGGTCGCGCCGGACGACGTCGATCCGCTCTATCTGCGCATGCTGGTCGCCTACGAGGACAAGCGGTTCTACGGCCATGCGGGCGTCGATCCCTTCGCGGTTCTGCGTGCGGGCTGGCAATGGGCGGAGTCCGGGGCGATCCGGTCCGGCGCCTCGACCATCACCATGCAGACCGTTCGTCTGCTGGAACCGCGGCCGCGCACGATGGCGAGCAAGCTCGTCGAGACGATGCGGGCCTTCCAGCTCGATGCGCATTTCTCCAAGACCGACATTCTCTCCGCCTATCTCACGCTCGCGCCCTATGGCGGCAATCTCGAAGGGGTGCGCGCGGCCGCGATGTTCTATTTCGGGAAGCCGCCGGCGCACCTGACGCCGGCCGAAGCCGCGTTGCTGGTGGCGCTGCCGCAATCGCCGGAGCGCTTGCGGCCCGACCGCTTCCCCGAGGCGGCCCGCGCCGCGCGCAACCGGGTTCTCACGCGCATGGCGGCGCTGGGGATCGTGACCCCGGCGGCAGCGTCGGAGGCGGCCGAGGACGCCGTGCCGACGGCGCGCCTCGCGGCACCGCTCGACGCGGCGCATCTCGCGCAGCGCGTGATCGGTCTCGCCGGGGACGCGGATACGATCCCCACCTTGATCGACGGCGATCTGCAGCGGGGACTGCAGAACCTCGCGCGGCAGCAGCAACAGGGTCTCGAAACCGGCGCCGGCGTCGCTATCCTCGCGGTGGAGAACGCGACCCATGCGGTGCGCGGTTATATCGGGTCCGGAAGCTATCTCGACGGCGCCCGCTTCGGGCCGATCGACATGGTGCGTGCGGTGCGCTCGCCGGGTTCGACGCTGAAGCCCTTTATCTATGGCCTCGCCTTCGACGGGCTCGTGGTTCATCCAGAGACCATCATGACCGACCGGCCGATGCGGTTCGGCGACTATGCGCCGCGGAACTTCGACGGGAAGTTTCACGGCGAAGTGACGGCACGCGAGGCCTTGCAGCTCTCGCTCAACCTCCCGGCCGTGGCGCTGCTCGACCGCGTCGGGCCGATGCTCCTCGCAAGCCGCTTCGCGGCCGCGGGCGTCGAGCTGCGGCTGCCGGCCGGCGAGAAGCGGCCGGGCTTGCCAGTCGCGCTCGGCGGTGTCGGCGTGACGCTCGAGGACCTGGTCCGGCTCTATGGCGGGCTCGCGACCGGTGGCCGGTCCTATCCGCTGCGGCTCCTGCCGGGCGATCGGGCCGATGGCGGCGTGCCGCTGATGAGCCCGGTCGCGGCCTGGTACGTCACGCGCGCGCTCGAGGAGATGCCGCCGCCGCCGAACCGGCTCTATGCGAGCGACGGCAGCAAGCGGCGTCTGATCGCCTACAAGACCGGAACCTCCTACGGCTTCCGCGACGCCTGGGCGATCGGCTACGACCGCGACTACACGATCGGCATCTGGGTCGGGCGGCCGGACGGCAGCTACGCGCCGGACCGGATGGGACGCGACTGGGCCGCGCCGATCCTCTTTGCCGCCTTCGATCTGCTCCCGCCGGCCATGGGCGCGTCGGCACTGCTGACGCCGGCCGGCCCGCCGCCCGCCGGCGCGGTCATCGCGCAGAACGCCGAGCTGCCGGCGGCGTTGCGCCGGTTCCGCCCGGCCGAGGCGCTGCTCCCCGCGGGGCCGGTCGTCGTCGACGGGCCGCGGCTCGATTTTCCGCAGGACGGCGCGACCCTGGAGCTCGGTCGCGGCGACGCGCTCGCGAGCCTGCCGCTGGCGGCGACCGGGGGCGAGCTGCCCTATCTCTGGCTGGTGAATGGCGCGGTGCTGCCGGCTTCGCCCTTCCGGCGGCAGGCCGAATGGCAGCCCGACGGGCGAGGCCAGGCGCGGGTGACGGTGATGGATCGCCTCGGCCGCACGGCCACCGCCTCGGTCTGGATCGAGTGAGGGTGCCGCGTCCGCTACGCGGCGCGACCCTGCCAGAGACCTTCGCGTAGGAGCCCGTCCAGCACGGCTTCCGAGGCCGCCCGCAGCGCGACATAGGCCTCGTCGATCTGCGGCTTGCCGAGGATGAGGGGCGGGGAGAGCACCACCAGATGCCCCATCGGCCGGGCGAGCAGGCCGCGCGCCATGCATTCCGCATTGATGCGTTTCGCGAAGTTCCACTCCGCCGGCATCGGTTCCCTGGTCTTCTTGTCCTGCACGAACTCGACGCAGAGCATGAGGTGGCTGCCGCGCACGTCGCCGACGATCGGCAGGTCGAGGAGCTCGCGGAAGCGCTGCTGGAAATAGGGGCCGATCTTGCGGACATGGCCGCAAAGGTCCTCGCGCTCGATGATGTCGAGGTTCTTGTTGCCCGCGGCGCAGGCGACGGGATGGGCCGAATAGGTAAAGCCGTTGGAGAAGAACTTGCCGGCGGCGCCTTCGCCCGTGACGCGGTCGTAGAGCCTTGCCGACAACAGGAAGGCGCCGAGCGGGATGTAGCCCGAGGTCAGGCCCTTCGCGCAGGTGATGATGTCGGGTTGCAGCCCATAGACCTTCTCCGAGGCGAAAATCTCGCCGAGCCGGCCGAAGCCCGTCACCACCTCGTCCGAGATGTAGAGCACGTCGTATTTCCGGCAGACTTCCAGCGTGCGGCGCTGATAGCCCTGGGGCGGCACGATGACGCCGCCCGATGCCAGCAACGGCTCGGCGATGAAGCAGGCGACGTTTTCGGGCCCCAGCTCGAGAATCTTCGTCTCGAGATCGCCGACGCATTTGTCGCAGAACTCCGCTTCCGACATGCCGTCCGGCCGGCGATAGGTGTTCGGCACCGGCAGGTGGTGGACGCGTTCCGTTTCGAAATCGAGGAAGCCGCGGTCGCCGGGCTTGCCGGACACCGAGGCCGTCAGATAGGTGCTGCCGTGATAGGCGTAGTCGCGCGTGATGATGTGCTTCTTGGTCGGGCGACCGGTGAAGTTGAAGTAGTACTGTATGAAGCGGAGCGCGGAATCGACCGCCGTCGAGCCGCCGGTGGTGAAGAAGATGTGCTTGAGGTCGCCCGGCGCGTAGGCCGTCACGCGCTCCGCGAACTCGATCGCCGGCGGCGTCGAGAGCATGCCGAAGGGCGAGAAATAGGCCATCCGACGCACCTGGTCCGCGATCGCTTCTGCCATTTCCTCGCGGCCATGGCCGATATTGACGCACCACATGCCGCCCATGCCGTCGAGCATCTTGCGGCCGTCGGTGTCGTAGAAGTAGGCGCCCTCGCTCTGCGCCGCGATCAGCAGTTCCTGCGTCTTCGCCGTGCCGAGATCGATCCAGGGATGGATGATGTGCGCGCGGTCGCGCGCCGTGAGATCGGCGGTGTCGAAGGGCAGGTTCCGCTGCGCCATGAACTGGCTCTCCTTGTCTTGCGTGAGCGCCGTCAGGCACCCGGAAAAGCACGGCCCGATGGACAGCCGCCCTGCCGTCGGCGGAGGACGGCGTTCCATCGGGCCGGGTAGGCGCGGGGGCCCGCACGGGCCCCCGCCTGAACGAACGTTCTAGAGGCCGGCCTTCACCTGCTCGAACATCGCCTGGAGATCCTCGAGGCGCTTGTTGTCCTTGCTGAAGGTGCCGTTCTCGAGATGCTTCGTGGGATCGGCCGGCAAGCCGATGGCCGCGAGCTTCTCGGCGCCGACCGCCTCGAACGCCGTCCTGTTCGAATGGCCGTAGCCGTAGTTGATGAGCCAGATGCCCGCATCCTTGGAGATCAGGGCATCGATCATCTCATGCGCCTTATCGGGCTCGGGGGCGTTCGACGTCAGCACCGCGCCGCAGCACCAGGTGAGCATGCCTTCCTTGGGGTTCGCCCAGGTGACCGGCACGCCCTGCTCGTTCATCTTGGCGAGCGTCCCGTTCCAGGCCGAGGCCGCGACGACCTCGCCGGAGGCGATCGCCTGCTCCAGCACCGTCGTGTCGCTCCAGTAGAAGCGGAGCAGGTCGCGTTGCGCGGCGAGCTTCTCCTTCACCTTGGCGATTTCCTCGTCGGTCATCGCATAGGGGTCTTTTACCCCCACCAGCAGGCCGGTGATGATTGCCGTGTCGGTGATGTCCTCGCCCATCGAGAGCCGGCCCTTGTACTCCTCGTCCCACAGCACGCTCCAGGACTCTTCCTTCGGCTTCACGATGTCGGTGCGGTAGATGAGGCCGGTATTGCCCCAGTCGATCGGCGCGAACCACTGCTGGCCGCCCTGGTCGGCGGTGTTGATGTGCTTCAGCACGTCATAGATGTCGCCCCAGTTCGACAGCTTGCCGGTGTCGAAGGGAACGATGAGGCCGGCGTCCCGCCATTTCTCGATGCGGCCGCTGCAAGGATGCGCGATATCGACGATGAAGCCGGCCTGCAGCTTCTGGAAGGCTTCCTGCTCGTCCGAGAAGATCGGCATGTTGGCGTTGCCGTATTTCGCCGCATAGCTCGGATAGAACTCGGGCGTGTCGTAGCCGCTCCAGGTGAAATAGGAGACCGGCTCGTCGGCTCTGGCGAGCTTCGGCAGCACCGGCATCGCGACCATGGCGACACCCACCGCGGTCATCGCCTCCAGCATCTGGCGGCGCGTGAGGTCGCGATTTGACAGGCGACTTTTGAGCTCCTTGATATCCATGCAATCCTCCCTGATGTGTTTGTCGTTATTTGTCATTATTGGAAGCCTTCGCGGCGTCGCGGAGGCTTCGTTCTGGCCTTGTCAACCGATACGGCGACTGGCCGGGCCGTTTCGCCGGCAATCCCGATCGCTCGGCGCAAGGAACCCGCGAGGAGATCGGAATCGACGTTTCCGCACAGCGACCGGTTGAACATCGCTGCGAAGCCTAGCATCGGCGGATTCGCCCGGGCAAGCGGGCGAAGCTCCGGATTTCCCGCGATCGGCCGGGAATGCCGCGGCGCCGGAAAAAATGAGTTGTCGTCGCCTGTAACAAGGTGACAAGATTTAAGAAAATCGGAAAGAAACAGGGGAGCGACGGCATGGTGCGGCGGCGGGAATCGCTACACGCGGTGTCATGGTAAGCGTCGCCGAGAAGACGCTTGTCCAACCGGCGGGTGGCTTGCGGCGACGTTTCATGACGTTGCTTTACCGGAGCGAGGGGGTCCGCGGATACGCGCTGCTGCTCCCGACGCTTCTGGTGATGATCGCGATGCTGGTGGTGCCGCTCGGCACGCTCGCGCTGCAGAGCTTCTGGACCCAGATCTATTTCAAGCTCGATCACAGCTTCACGCTCAACAACTACCTCCAGATTTTCGATTTCAGGCAGAATCCGATCTACCTCGTTCTGCTGTTCCGCTCGATCATCATGTCGCTGATGGTGACCTTCTTCGTGGTCATCACCGCCTATCCGATGGCCTATTTCCTCGCCTTCAAGGTGCGACGGCACAAGCTGGTCTGGCTGATCCTGATCACGGTGCCGTTCTGGACCAGCTATCTGCTCCGGGTTTTCGCCTGGAAGATCATCCTCGGCTTCCAGGGCGTCATCAATTCGGGGCTCATCTCGCTCGGCCTGATCGACCAGCCGCTCGAGTTCCTGCTCTACAACCAGACCTCCGTGGTCATCACCCTGACCCATGCCTGGGCGGCCTTCGCGATCCTGCCGATCTACGTCTCGCTGGAGAAGATCGACCGCTCGCTGCTCGAGGCGGCGACGGACCTGGGCGATACCCCGCGCGAGCGCTTCTGGCGGGTGACCTTCCCGCTGTCGATGCCGGGCGTCGTCGCCGCGGGCCTGCTCGTCTTCATCCCCACGGTCGGCGACTACGTGACGCCGAACGTCGTCGGCGGCACCTCCGGCATCATGATCGGCAACATCATCCAGTCGCTCTTCGGCAAGGCGAACAACGCGCCGCTCGGGAGCGCCGTGTCCATCGTCATGATGGCGGCGATCACGCTGCTGGTCTGCGCGTTCCTGATGCTGATCGGGCGACGACGCTGGAAACACGCAGAGACATAGAATCATGGTCGGCGCAAAACGAATCGACGGACTCCTCGCCTACGGCATCATCTATCTCATCTTCATCTATGCGCCCGTCCTGCTGATCGTCCTGTTCTCCTTCAACAACGGCATCTACGTCGCGTTTCCGCTGAAGGAGTTCACCTTCAAGTGGTACGCCGACATGGTGCATAACACCGGCCTTACCAAGGCGGTCGGCGTCAGCCTGCGCATCGCCGGCATCGTTGCCGTCGTCTCCACGGTGCTGGGCGTGCTCGGCGCCAAGGCCGTGACGCGCTACGCCATGCCCGGCAAGGCCATGGTGACGTTCCTCATCATGCTGCCGCTGGTGATTCCGGCGATCGTGTTCGGCATCTCGCTGCTCACCCTCATCGCCAAGGTGTTCGGCATCCAGCCCGGCACCTGGAGCATCGTGTGCGGCCATGTGCTGATCTGCGTGCCGTTCTCAATGGCGGTGATGATTTCGCGGCTCCAGGGCTTCGACAAGAACCTGGAGGAGGCGTCGCTCGACCTCGGCGAAACGGGCTGGCGCACCTTCTGGCGCGTGACCGTGCCGCTGGCGATGCCGGGCATCGTCGCGAGTTTCCTGCTCTGCTTCACGACGTCGTTCGACGAGTATCAGATCGCCGCCTTCCTCAGCGGCAACGACGCGACGCTGCCGGTCTATATCTACAGCCAGCTTCGCTTCCCGAACCGCCTGCCGGGCACGCTTGCGCTCGGCTCTTGCATCCTTGCGATATCGTTCGTAGTTGTGACCTTTGCCGAATGGATGCGGCGGAGGGGCACCAACCCCGACAAAGGCTTGGGAATCTGAAATGGCAGCCGACGAGTCCTTCATCGCGATCCGCAATCTTTCCAAGCATTTCGGCTCGGTCAAGGCGGTCGACGACATTTCCTTCAACATTCGCCGCGGGGAGTTCTTTTCGCTGCTCGGACCGTCGGGTTGCGGAAAGACCACGCTGCTGCGGATCCTTGCCGGCTTCGAGATCCCGACCAAGGGCGACGTGCTGATCGACGGGCAGGACATGACGACCGTGCCCCCGCATCTGCGCCCCACCAACATGGTGTTCCAGAGCTACGCGATCTTCCCGCATCTCGACGTGAAGCAGAACATCGCCTACGGGTTGCGCAAGACCGGCATCAGCAAGGAAGAAACGGAGCGGACGGTCAACGAGGCGCTCGAGATGATCAAGCTGCCGGGCTACGGCAACCGGCGCGCGGATCAGCTCTCCGGCGGCCAGCGCCAGCGCATCGCGCTCGCCCGCGCGCTCGTCTGCAAGCCGAAGGTGCTGCTGCTCGACGAGCCGCTCGGCGCCCTCGACAAGAAGCTCCGCGAGGAAATGCAGCTCGAGCTGCGGCAACTGCAGCGCTCGGTCGGTATTACCTTCGTCTTCGTGACGCACGACCAGGAGGAGGCGCTGACCATGTCGGACCGCATCGCGGTCATGTCGCATGGCAAGGTGCTGCAGATCGAGACCTCGTCGCGCCTCTACGAGGCGCCGAACTGCCGCGAGGTCGCCGATTTCATCGGCACCATGAATTTCATCGACGGGTCGGTCTCCGGCAGCGAGAACGGCTTCGCGGTGATCGATGCCGGCCCGCTCGGCAGCCTCCGGGCGCCGAACGCCGAGCGTCCCTTCGAACGCAACCGGCGCGTGACGCTCGCCGTCCGGCCGGAGAAGCTGCGCATCGAGACGGCGCCGCCCGGCGACGGCATCAATTCCGTCGCCGGCAAGCTCGGCGCCCAGTCCTATCTCGGCGACCGCAGCCATTTCTATGTCGAGGTGCCGGGGATGAAGAAGCGGATCGCGGTCGCTTCGCAGAACGCGACCCGCAATCTCGACATCGCCGATAGCGGCGATCGCCCGGTCTGGGTAAGCTGGCCCGTCGAATCCGGTGTGCTGCTGCCCGGCGAATAGCTTCATTTCGGCAGCGGAGCCGTACCATCCGCCTCGAAAAGACAGACCTTCTGCGCGCGGCGACGGAGGCCGGCATTTCCGCCGAGGCCGCCGACCGGCTATGGCAGAGCCTCGCGCGGCGACCGGGCGCGGAGGAGGGCGGCCGCTTCGACCTGCCGCATCTCCTCTGGTATGCCGGCAGCCTGATCGTGCTCGGCGCCATGGCGCTGCTGCTCGATCTCGCCTGGGAACGCTATGGCGAGGGCGCGCTGCTGGCGCTCGGCCTCGGCTACGGGCTCGGCTTCCTCGTCGCCGGCGAATGGCAGTGGCGTCGGCAGCCCGACGAGACGCCGGGCGGGCTCTTCATCGCGCTCGCCGTCGGCATGGTGCCGCTGATCGTCCTCGTTGCGCAGCGCATGCTCGGCTGGTGGGAGGTCGAGCCCATCGATTCCACCAGCCTCGATCTGACGAGCTGGGCGCGATCCGGCCGATTGCCGGCCGAGGCGATTACCGTCCTCGCCGGGCTGCTCGCCATCCTGCGCTACCGGTTTCCCTTCATCCTCTGCCTGCCCATCGCGGCCTTCTGGATGCTGCTCATGGACGGGATCGGCGTCTACTTCCCCGAAGCAGGCGTGGGGAGCCTGCATGGCTGGGCGACCTGCGGCTACGGCGCGTTCCTCATCGCGATCGCCTGGATCATCGACGGCCGCACCCGGCGCGATCACAGCTTCTGGCTCTATCTCCTCGGACTGCTGGGGCTATGGGGCGCTGCGACGCTGCTTACCCTCGACGGCGAACTCGAGACCGGCCTCTATTGCCTGATGAGCGTGCTGCTGATGCTGGCGTCCGTGCTGCTGCAGCGGCGCGCCTTCGCGGTGTTCGGCGGGCTCGGTCTCGCCTTCTACCTGATCGACCTCGCCGAGCGGCTGTTCAAGGATTCGCTGCTCTTCCCGGTGGCGCTGAGCGCCATCGGGATCGCCGCCATCGCGGTCGGTCTGCTCTATTACCGCTATATGACGCGGATCGAAGGCTGGCTTGCCGCGCATCTGCCGGGGCTGGTGAAGGCGCTGCGCCCGGCCCGGCTTCGCGGCGACTGATCCCTCAGCTCTTCTTGTGCGGCGGGTCGTAGAAGGGGCGCGGCACGACGCGCGCCGACCGCATGCTGCGTTCGATCTTGAGCTCCTTGGTGGTCCAGATGTCGGCCTTGAGCTCGGTACCGAGCGCGTCATGGCCGGCTTCGACCGTGGCGAGCGCGATGTTGCGCTTGCAGATCGGCGACCAGAAGGCCGAGGTCACGCGCCCGACCTCCTTGTTGCCGGCATAGAGGAAGGAATCGACGGCCGGCTTGTTGCCTTCGATGTCGAGCCCCACCAGACGGCGTCGCGGCCCGCCCGCTGCCTTCTCGCGCTCCAGCGCGCGGCGCCCGACGAAATAGCCCGGCTTCCTGAGATCGACCAGCCAGTCGAAGCCGAGCTCGAAGGGGGAGCGCCGCTGCGACGGGCGGAGGCAATGCTCGGCGCCGATGAAATCGGTATTCACCTGGAGGAAACCGGCCTCGATCCGCGCATAGTTGAGCGCGTGGGAGCCGATCGGCACCAGCCGGACGGCGATCGGCGCCGCCCAGAGCAGGTTCCAGAGCCGCTCCGCATCGCGGGGGGCGAGATAGAGCTCATAGCCGAGATCGCCGGTAAAGCCGGTGCGGGCGACCAGGAGCGGGATGCCCTTAAGCTCGGTTTGCGCCAGCCGGAAGAACTTGAGATCGGCAATGCCGGAAAGGCCGATCTCCTCGAGCAGGCGGCGCGAGAGGGGTCCCTGCAGTGCGAGGCTGCAATAGTCCTCCGTGACATCCTCGATCGAGACCTCGAAACCGTAGGCGGTATCCTCGAACCAGGCGAGGTTGTGCTCCTGGACATTGATCAGATAGTCGCTCTCGCCGAGCCGGAACACGGTGCCGTCCTCGACCACCTTGCCCGCATCGTCGCACCAACAGGCATAGACCGCCTGGCCGACGCGGCATTTCGTCATGTCCCGCGCCATCAGCCGGTCGAGGAAAGGAAGCGTGTCGCGGCCGGTGATGCGGTACTGCGTGATCGGGGAGGTGTCGTAGAGCGAGACGGCGTTACGGATCGCGAAATATTCCCGCACGTCGTTGTCATAGACGCCGACCGAAAGCTTGCCTTCCCAGCGCTCCCAGCTATGGGCAAGGTTGTGCGGGCGCAGGAGCTCGGTGAAGGGCGTCGGCAGCAGATTGACGTCGTTCTTCATGGCCGGCTCCGCTCTTTTGCCCGCCCGTCGGCTGTCCGATCATCGGCGATCGCCTGCCGCGCCGCGTTATAGCCGGCGAGCCCGGTGATGCCGCCGCCCGGATGCGCGCCGGCGCCGCAGAGATAGAGGCCCGGAACCGGCGTCGCGTAGCGCGCCATGCCCGGCTGCGGCCGCAGCATCCAGACCTGGTCGAGGGCGATCTCGCCATGATGCCAATGGCCGCCGCTGGCGCCCGTGGTCTGTTCGATATCGGCCGGCGTCAGGAACTCCTGCGCCAGGATCTGACCGCGAAGCCCGGGAATATGCGCCTCGAGCGTCCCGAGCAGCCGCTCGACGAAACCCGCGCGGCGGCTCGGCCAATCGCCCTCGGCCAGGCGATAGGGGACATATTGCACGATCGCGGAGAGAAGATGCTTGCCCGCGGGTGCCGCCGAGGGATCGGCGAGGCTGGGGACCACGATCTCGATCGGCGGCTGCTCCGGCAAATCGCCATATTTGATGCTGTCGAAAGCCCGCTCGAGGGTCATGAGCGTGCCGGGGAGCACATAGCGCGCCGGCGCGCCCGCCAGCGCCGCGGGTAGCCCGTTCAGGGCGAGATGAAGCTTTCCCGTCGTGCCGCGATCGCGCCAGCTCCTCGCGCGGCGGACGAAATTCGTGTCGAGCGCCGCGGGCCCGAGGATCTCGAGGAAGGTACGCCGCGGATCGGCGCTCGAGAGCACGAGATCGGA
>CAZMUZ010000110.1:0-12146 GCA_964569315.1 uncultured Rhodospirillaceae bacterium
TCAGGTACCTGTGGCCGAAAGGTCGTGGAAGTTCGAGTCTTCTCCTGGGCACCATTGTCTGACGTTTCCGGCGTTTCTCGCGCACCGGCGCACCGGCGGTGCAGCTTTCCGGCGGTCGCATGTCCACACTGAAAAAGATGGAGCTTCATCACGGCGATCTGCCGGCCGGCCTCGATCTCGGGCCGGTGGTGGCGATCGACACCGAGACGATGGGCCTCAATCCGGCGCGCGACCGGCTCTGCCTCGTGCAGCTCTCCAGGGGCGACGGCGTCTGCCATCTCGTGCAGATGCCGGTGCCCGCACCCGGCGCCGCGCTCAGCGCACCCAACCTCGCCCGCATGCTGGCCGATCCCGCGGTGCTGAAGCTCTTCCATTTCGCGCGGTTCGATGTCGCCGTGCTACGCCAACGGCTCGGCGTGCGCGTCGCGCCCATCTATTGCACCAAGATCGCCTCCCGGCTGGTCCGCACCTTCACCGACAAGCACGGCCTGAAGGATCTCTGTCGGGAGCTGCTCGGCGTCGATCTCTCGAAGCAGCAGCAATCCTCCGACTGGGGGGCGCCGGAACTGACCCAGGAACAGCTCCGCTACGCCGCCTCCGACGTGCTCTATCTGCACGAGCTGAAGGAGCGTTTCGACGCGATGCTGGCGCGCGAGCGCCGCACCGCGCTTGCCGCCGCCTGCTTCGACTTCCTGCCCACGCGCGCCGAGCTCGACCTCGCCGGCTGGCCTGAAATCGACATTTTCGAGCACTGAGGTTTCCCGCCGCAGCGCCCAGAGGGACGTGGGAATCGGGCCCCGGACTGCTAATATCAGACGGGCGGGCTGGAACCCCCCGCGGAGGTCTTTTGCCCAGAAATTTTCGTCCAATCGGCCCGAGCCTTCGATGAAAGCCAGGAACCCCTCCGGGATCGAAACCGAAAGCGCCGGCCGGATCGACGACGTCGCGGTTGCGCGCCGGGTGCTGGCGTTCGAGGCGCAGGGGCTGCAGGCGCTCGGCGCCGGCCTCGGCGACGCCTTCGTCCGCGCGCTCGACCTGCTCGCCGGCGCCACCGGGCGCGCCGTGATCACCGGCATCGGCAAGAGCGGCCATGTCGCCCGCAAGATCGCGGCCACCCTCGCCTCGACCGGCACGCCCTCCTTCTTCGTCCATCCGGCCGAAGCGAGCCACGGCGATCTCGGCATGATCGCGCCAGGCGATGCGGTCATCGCCCTCTCCAATTCCGGCGGCAGCGCCGAGCTCACCGACATCGTCGCCTATACGCGGCGCTTCGCCATCCCGCTCGTCGCCATCACGAGCCGCGCCACGAGCGCGCTCGCCGAAGCCGCCGACGCGACGCTGGTTCTGCCGAGAGCCGACGAAGCCTGCCCGATGGGCCTCGCACCGACCACCTCCACCACCATGATGCTGGCGCTCGGCGATGCGATCGCGGTCGCCCTCATGGAGCGCAAGCGCTTCACGCCCGGCGATTTCCACGCGCTGCATCCGGGCGGCCAGCTCGGCCGGCGGCTGCGCCTCGTTTCCGACCTCATGCATGGCGCGGACGAGCTGCCGGTGGCGCGACCCGACACGCCGATGTCCGAGGTGCTGATCGAGATGTCGGCGAAGCGCTTCGGCTGCGTCGGGATCGTCGATGCGGCCGGCAAGCTCGCCGGCATCATCACCGACGGCGACCTGCGCCGGCATATGAGCCCCGACATGCTGGAAGCGCCCGCCGCCTCGGTCATGACGACCAATCCGCGCAGCATCCGCCCGAACGCGCTCGCGGCCGAGGCGTTGCGGCTGATGAATGGCGGCGCCGGCGAGCAGCCGGTGACGGTCCTCTTCGTCGTCGCGGAAGGGCGCCCGGTCGGCATCCTGCATATCCACGACTGCCTCCGGGCCGGCGAGGCCTGAGACACCCGATGGCCGATCTCGCCCCGCAGATGAACCCCGCGCTTCATCGCCGTCGCCGGCAGGTGCGGCAGTACACGCGCTTCGTGCGGCTGATGAAGTATCTGCTGCCGATGCTCGCCGCCGGGCTCGTCCTGCTGCTGGCGCTCTGGTCGCAGATCCGCATCGACGAGGGACGCTTCCGCATCGGCATGACCGAGGTGGCGCCGGTGGAGATCGACCGGCTAAACATGGCCAATCCGCGCTTCGAGGGCATCGACGACCGGAACCGGCCTTTCACCGTGACGGCGGCGCAGGCCACGCAGGTCAAGGAGGACGACAATCTTATCGATCTCATGCAGCCGCAGGCCGACATGACGATGGAGGACGGAACCTGGGTGGCGCTCAGCGCCGACGGCGGCCGCTACGAGCGCGACAAGGAGCTGCTCGCGCTCGAGGGAGGGGTGAGCCTGTTCCAGGATCGCGGCTACGAGCTCCATACCGACAAGGTCACCATCGATTTCCGCGCCGGCACCGCCGAGAGCACCGCGCCGGTCACGGGCCAGGGGCCCGCCGGCGAGCTGCAGGGCGAAGGCCTGCGGCTGCTCGACAAGGGCGAGACCATCCAGCTCCTCGGCAAGTCGCAGCTCCTGTTCGACCCCGACCGCGGCGAGGCGACGGAATGACCGTGCCCGACGCACCCCGATCGCGCCGTGCAGCGCTGCTGCTGCTGGCCGGCGGCGCCTTCGCGGCGCTGGCCCCCGTGCGCCTGCGCGCGCAGGAAGGCAGTTTCGACCTCGGCCGTTCCTCCGGCCCGATCCAGATCGACGCGATGGACGGCATCGAATGGCGTCGGCAGGAGCGGGTCTATATCGCGCGCGGCAACGCGCGCGTCGCGCGCGGCGACCTCGCGGTCAATGCCGACAAGCTCAGCGCCTTCTACAAGGAAGGCGCCGGCGGCAAGACCGAGATCACGCGCGTGCTCGCCGAAGGCAACGTCAAGCTCTCCTCGCCGGACCAGACCGTCACCGGCGACACCGCCACCTACGACCTCGGCCAGGGCGTGCTGGTGGTGAAGGGCAGGGACCTTCGCGCGGTGACGCGCGAGCAGACGCTGACCGCGCGCGACAGCCTGGAATATTGGGAGAAGCAGCTCGTGCTGGTGGCGCGGGGCGACGCCGAGGTCACCGAGCCCGGCCGGCGCGTGAAGGCCGACCTGCTGACCGGCTATATGAGGAGGCAGCCGGACGGCGGCACCGAGCTCTACCAGGTCGAGGCCGAGGGTCATGTGCAGATCTGGCGCGAGGATTCCTACGCCACCGCCTCCAAGGCGGTGTACAACCTGGAAAACGAGGTCGCAAAGCTGATGGGTTCGGTTAAGATCACGCGCGGCGAGAATCAGCTCAATGGCGACACCGCCGAGTTCGATCTCCGTTCCGGCGTGAGCCGGATCCTGGGCGGCGGCGGCAAGCCGGTGCAGAGCCTGATCATTCCGAGCGAAAGCCCGACGCAGACCACGCCATGACGCGCTCCGAGGAAGGCCACGGCCGATGAACGACGCGACCGACGCCCGGACGGCCCAGCGCCCGAGCGCGAACGGCGCCGATCTGCCGTCGGACGGGCTCGTCGCGCGGCATCTCGGCAAGCAGTTCAAGAAGCGCCCGGTGCTGCGCGACGTCTCGATCTCCGTCGCGCGCGGCGAAGCCGTCGGGCTCCTCGGGCCGAACGGCGCCGGCAAGACCACCTGTTTCTACATCATCACCGGCCTCATCGCGGCGGACACCGGGTCGGTCATGCTCGACGGCGTCGACGTGACGGCGCTGCCGATGTATCGCCGCGCGCGGCTCGGCATCGGCTACCTGCCGCAGGAGGCGTCGATCTTCCGCGGCCTCTCGGTCGAACAGAACATCCGCGTGGTGCTCGAAGTCTCCGAACCCTCCCGCGACATCCGCGAGCAGCGGCTCGAGGAGCTGCTCGCCGAGTTTTCCATCGGCCATCTTCGCTACGCCCCGGCGCTGGCGCTTTCCGGCGGCGAGCGCCGGCGCGTCGAGATCGCGCGCGCGCTCGCCTCGGAGCCGAGCTACATCCTGCTCGACGAGCCGCTCGCCGGCATCGACCCGATCGCAGTCGCCGACATCCGCGATCTCGTGGCGCATCTCAAGGATCGCGGGATCGGCGTGCTGATCACCGATCACAACGTGCGCGAGACGCTCGAAATCGTCGACCGCGCCTACATCCTCCACGAAGGCTCCGTGCTGCGCGAAGGCTCGCCGGCGGAGATCGTGCGGGACGTGGATGTCCGCCGCGTTTACCTCGGCGAAAGGTTTAGTCTCTAGCCTTTCTTTACCATGGCAGCGACACAGCGCCTCGATCTGCGGCAGTCCCAGTCCCTGGTGATGACGCCGCAGCTCCAGCAGGCGATCAAGCTGCTCGAGCTCGGCAACCTGGAACTGGCGGCCTATGTGGACCGCGAGCTCGAGCAGAACCCCTTCCTCGAGCGCGAGGACGACGGCTTTTCGCCCGGCGCCTCGCCCGGCTCGGATTCGGGCCTGCGTCCCAGCGGCGCGGACGGGCAAATCGTGCCACTCGGCCGCAGCCGCGCCGGCGCCGCGCAGAGCGGCATGGGAGAGCGCACGGAGATGGACGATCAGGTCGCGCGTGCGATCGATCTGCACGACCATCTCGCGACCCAGATCAATCTCGACATCGTCGATCCGGCCGAGCGCGCGATCGCGCTCGGCCTCGTCGATATGCTCGACGAAGCCGGCTACGTCTCGGGCGAGCTCGACCAGGTCGCGGCTCGGCTCGGCTGTCCCCTCGCCCGCGTCGAGGCGGTGCTGGGCCGGCTGCAGCAGCTCGACCCGCCCGGTATCTTCGCACGATCGCTGAAGGAGTGCCTGGCGCTCCAGCTCCTCGACCGCAACCGCCTCGATCCGGCGATGCAGGCGCTGCTCGACCATCTGCACCTGCTGGCGCGCGGCGACCGCGCGGCGCTGATGCGGATCTGCGGCGTCGATGCCGAGGATCTCGCCGAGATGATCGCCGAGATCAAGGCGCTCGACCCGAAGCCGGCGCTGGCCTTCGACCTGCCGCCGATCCAGGCCGTGACGCCCGACATCCTGATGCACCGCTCGCCGGACGGAACCTATCTCGTCGAGCTCAACAACCAGACCCTGCCGCGGCTGCTGGTCAATCAGAGTTACTATTCGCGCCTGATGAAGGGGGCGCGGAAGGACGATCGCGACTACATCGTCGGCCAGATCAATTCGGCCAACTGGCTGGTGCGCTCGCTGCATCAGCGCGCCGTTACCATCCTCAAGGTTGCGACCGAAATCGTCCGGCAGCAGGAAGCCTTCTTCCGTCTCGGCGTCGAGCATATGAAGCCGCTGATGCGTCGCGACATCGCGCTCGTCATCGGCATGCACGAAAGTACCGTGAGCCGCGTCGCCGCCAACAAATACATCGCGACGCCGCGCGGGCTCTACGAGCTGCGCTTCTTCTTCTCCAACGCGATCGCCGCCACCGATGCCGGCGAGGGCCACGCGGCGTCCGCCGTGCGGGCCCGAATCAAGGCGCTGATCGACCTCGAGTCGGCGCCGCTCTCCGACGACCGCCTCGTTCGGATGCTGAACGGGGAAGGCATCGACATCGCCCGCAGGACGGTCGCCAAATACAGAGAATCCTTGCGAATTCCATCCTCGACCGAACGTCGTCGCGCGAAGTCCTTGCGAATCGGCTGAGGCCGATCCATCTAAGATTCCAGGCTGGACTGAACGCGGTAGCGGCTATTGACAGTGCCGAGGCACCTCCCTATGTTCGCCGACTTTGCGGCGGGCCCGCGAGACGCGCGTTCGAGAGATTCCCGCCGTCTTCGATCCGGAAAATCCCGCCGATGCAATTGACCGTCACCGGCAAGCAGCTCGACATTGGCGATGCCTTGCGAAGCCATGTCGCCGACAGCCTGGAGGACATCCTGGGCAAATATTTCGGCAGCGCGATCGACGCGACCGTCATCATGACGCGCGATGCCCACCTCTACGATGCGCAGCTCTCCGTCCATATCGGCCGCGGTATCCTGCTGCAGAGCGCGGGCGCGGCGACCGCGCCCTATCTCGCCTTCGACGAGGCGGCCGGGCGCCTGGCGACGCGTCTGCGGCGCTACAAGCGGCGCCTGCGCGATCATCATCGCGCCAGCGTCGAGAGCGAGCGGGCGAACCAGTATGTACTCGCGCCGGAATCCGACGAGGAGCCGGCAATGGCCGGGACGGCCGGCGGCGACGGTTCCGATCCTGCCGCCGAAAACGATGCGCCGCCATTGATCGTCGCCGAGATGCAGACCGATCTGCCGGTCCTGACGGTGCGCGAGGCGGTGATGCGGCTCGACCTTGCCGATCTCACCGCCATGCTGTTCCGCAACCGGGCGCATGGCGGCCTCAACCTCGTCTACCGTCGGCCCGACGGCAATTTCGGCTGGGTCGATCCCGCGAGCGATCGTCGCAACTGACCGCGTGGGGGTACGTCCCGCGCCGCGTTATCACGGGGGGAATGCAATGGAGATTGCCGAATTGCTGTCGCCGGAAAGCGTGATTCCGAATCTTCGTGCGACCAGCAAGAAGCAGGTGCTGCAGGAGCTGGCGCGCCGTTCGGCGGAAGCGACCGGCCTGCATGAGCGCGCGATCTTCGACGTGCTGCTGGAACGCGAGCGGCTCGGCACCACGGGCGTGGGGCACGGGATCGCGATCCCGCACGGGAAGCTGCCCGAGCTCAAGAAGCTCTTCGGGCTCTTCGCCCGGCTGGAGCAGCCGGTCGATTTCGACGCGATCGACGAGCAGCCGGTCGACCTCATCTTTCTGCTGCTGGCGCCGGAAACCGCGGGCGCCGACCACCTGAAGGCGCTCGCCCGCGTATCGCGCCTGCTGCGCGATCGCGCCGTCTGCGAGAAGCTGCGCGGCGCCAATCAGCCGGAGGCGCTCTACGCGCTCCTCACCGAGACCGCGCAGAGCCACGCGGCGTAGCCCGCGAGCGCCATCCCTCCCGCGCCGCCTTCGGGGAGGGCGCGAGGGCCGCAGCTCCGTTATCGGATTGTCCTGAAGGTCCCGGGGATCGCCGCGACGGCGGCCATCCCTGGGTTTGCCGGTCGCCGCTCAATGCAGGCTGACGGGCTCCAGGTCGTTGTCGCGGATGAGACGAAGCGCGACGTTGCGGTCGGGCGCAAACCCGACCATGCGACCGTTTGCGGAATAGATGGCGAAGCCGGACTGTCCATCGACCTCGGCGGGTCGCAGATAGGCGAGCTCGGCGAGCCCGAGCAGGGCCAGGTCCTGGGCCGATATCGGTCCGATGCGTTCGGTGGTGGTCATCTCACTGGTCCTCCTTGCGCGAGCCGCCCGTTACCAGGGCAGCGCGCCTTTCGCCAGCGACGCCTTTGATCGCGATGCGCCGCATGGACGTCTCGACTGGCGGCCGCACGAGTTCGATCGCCAGCAATCCGTTGTCCAGCGCGGCGCCGGTCACTTCGACGCCTTCCGCCAGAACGAAGCTCCGCTGGAACTGCCTCGCGGCGATGCCCCGGTGGAGATAGACGCGGTCGGGATCTTCCTTGCGGCGTCCCCGCACCGTGAGCTGGTTATGCTCGATCTGGATGTCGAGATCCTCAAGACCGAACCCGGCCACGGCGACCGTGATGCGCAAGCGGTCTTCTCCGAGCTGCTCGATATTGTATGGAGGGTACCCTTCGGCCGCCTGCTTGCCGATCCGGTCGAGCGTGCGCTCGAAATGATCGAAGCCGAGCAGCAGGGGGCTGTTGAAGAGCGACAGTCGCGCCATGGGAAGCCCCTCCTTTCGAGCGAGCCTTGCGATCGTCGAGCCGCCCGGACCCGGTCCGCGACGACTGCAGCGGCCCTGATTTCCGCGAGCGCCGCTTGCCCTGATATTTAGGACGATTCCAGGGTCAATCAACCCCGGCCGAGGGCCGCGAAACCCGAGGCTTTCCGGCGGTCCCGAGCCCGGCCGCCGCCGAGGCGACCCCATTTCGCCCGCCGGGGCGCCGGGCTAGTGTGCGGCGCCGTCAGGTTTCATCTGCGACGATCGAAGGGAATTCGCCATGGCCGCCAGCCGCAAAGTCATCATCACCTGCGCCGTCACCGGGTCGATCCATACCCCGACCATGACCCCGCATCTGCCGATCACGCCGGACGAGATCGCGCAGGCCTCGATCGAGGCGGCGGAAGCGGGCGCCTCGGTGATCCATCTCCATGCGCGCGATCCGAAGGACGGGCGGCCGACGCCGGACCCGGCGGTCTTCATGGAGTTCCTGCCGCGGATCAAGCAGAACACCGACGCGGTCATCAACATCACCACCGGCGGCGGC
The DNA here is from genome assembly GCA_964569315.1 of uncultured Rhodospirillaceae bacterium. GTDB lineage: Bacteria > Pseudomonadota > Alphaproteobacteria > Dongiales > Dongiaceae > CADEFF01. The sequence goes on from CAZMUZ010000110.1 coordinate 8,243, forward strand.
CACGGCATGACGGTGCAGGATCGCCTCGCCGCACCGCTCAAGACCAAGCCCGAGCTCTGCTCCTGCAACATGGGCTCGATGAATTTCGGGCTCTATCCGATGCTCGACCGTTACAAGACCTTCAAGCACGAATGGGAATCGAAGCATCTCGAGAACTCGCGCGACTTCATCTTCCGCAACACCTTCAAGGACATCGAGTTCATCCTGAAGGAGCTCGGCGAGGGCTGCGGCACGCGCTTCGAGTTCGAATGCTACGACGTGGGCCACCTCTACAACCTCGCCCACTTCCTCGATCGCAAGCTGGTCAAGCCGCCGCTCTTCGTGCAGACCATCTTCGGTATCCTGGGCGGCATCGGCGCCGATCCGGAGAACCTGCTCCATATGCGCCGCATCGCTGACGGGCTCTTCGGCAACGATTATCAATGGTCGATTCTCGCCGCCGGCCGGCACCAGATGCCCTTCGTCACCATGGGCGCCACCATGGGCGGCCATGTCCGCGTGGGGCTCGAGGATTCGATCTATCTGGGGAAGGGTCAGCTCGCGAAGAGCAACGCCGAGCAGGTGCGCAAGATCCGCACCATCCTCGAAAGCCTGTCGCTCGAGGTCGCGACTCCGGCCGAGAGCCGCCAGATCCTCGCGCTCAAGGGCGCGGATCAGGTTGGGTTCTGAACCTGCGCCAGGCGCCACGGCGCCGATCCGGGCGCCGGCGGCGCCGACCCGCGCGGCCTGAGCGCCGCGCGCAGCCGCTCCACCGGCGCCTCGACGTAGCGCAGGACACCCCAGGACGCCGCCAGCGAGAGCGGCGTCGCGATCGCGAACATGATCCAGCCGCGCGGGAAGCCGGTCGGGAGGCTGACCAGCGCGGCGACGAGATGGTGCAGCAGGTAGAACGGATAGGAGAGATCGCCGAGCCTGCTGTCGAGCGAGGCGAGAGTCACGCCGCCGATCCGCACCGCGCCGGGACGCAGGTGACGCAAGCCCGCCGTCGCCACCGCGGCGATCAGGGTCGCGATCACCGCCGCATATTGCTTGCTCCAGGCGAACGACGTCGCCTGCTCGCAGAAGCCGCAGAACAGCAGCAGCAGCCCGGCGGCGACAAGGCCTTCGCGCGGCCGGATCCAGCTTGCCCGATGGCCGAAGTGATGGATCATCGCCCCTATGGCGAAGGCCAGCGAGGCGATCGGCACCGACCCGCTGACGGCGAGCAGCTTCGGGGCCATCGCGTAGAGGCCGAAGACGATCTGCGCGCTCAGCAGGAACCAGATGAAGCAGAACATCCGGTTCCGCCCGACGAAGCCGATGGCGGCGTAGAAGATAAGCTCGTACCCCAGCGACCAGGCCGTCACCACCAGCCGCGGCCCGAAATCCTGGCCGATGATGGTGAACTGCGCGATCCGGCTCGACGCGGTTTCCGGCCAGCGCAACGCCCCGCTGAAGCGCAGAAGGCCGTCCGGAACGGCCCAGAGGAGAACGAGGCCGAGGGCGAAGGCGACGTAATAGGTCGGATAGATCCGCAGCACCCGGTTCAGCAGAAATCGCGCGAGGCCGGAGCGCCCGTCCGCATAGGTGCCGTTGATGAGCAGCGTCATCAGGAAGCCGGACAGCACGAAGAAGGCGAACACCGCCGGCGGGCCCGCATAGTTGCCCTGCACCAGATGGTATGCGGCGACCAGCAGGGCGAGCAGGATGCGATAGGTTCCGAACATGCCGGGATCCCGAAAGGCCAAGCGCTCCGGTAGCATCCCGATGAAAAACATCCCGTTAACGCGGTTGTCGATCCGGTGCCGCCGCGCCGGTCGGGCGATCCGGCCCGAAGCTTGCCGCGAGAACGCGCGGTCGATAACCTGCCTCGCGTTTGGCCCGCTCCTCCGGGTTGCGGCGAAAAATTGCCGTGGTTCCGTCGACTCCGCGGTCGGCCCTTGCGGGCGCGAATGAGCCCCGAGGGGTCCGCGGCGCTTCGGTTGCAACATCGCGCGGCAAGGAATCTTCCCTCTCATGACCGACGATCCCCGCGCCCAGCGTCGTCTCGGCACGCTGCTGGTCGCGCTCTCGGCGATCTCCTGGAGCAGCGCCGGCTTCTTCACGCGGCTGATCCCGCTCGACCTCTGGACGCTGCTGTTCTGGCGCGGCGCCTTCGGTTGCCTGTTCATCGGCGGATACATCGTCTGGAGCGCGCGCGGGCGCATCGGTGCCTCGGTCCGCGGCTATGGCTGGCCCGGCATCTTCCTCAGCGTCTGCTCGATGCTCGCGACGGCGACGCTGATCCCGGCCTTCAAGTTCACCTCCATCGCCAATGTGGTGGTGATCTTCGCGACGGCGCCTTTCTTTTCGGCCGCGCTCGCCTGGCTCTGGATGCGCGAGAAGGCCTCGGCCGCGACCCTGATCGCCGCTACCGTCGCGCTGCTGGGCGTCGCCTACATGATGGGCGGCGCCTTCGCGGGCATTCAGCTCGGCGATCTTCTGGCGATCCTCGCGACGATCGTGATCGCGCTCCTGATGGTGGGCATGCGGCGCTATCGCTCGGTGCCGACCCTGCCGATCGCCTTCTTCGCCAATCTCTTCATCGTCCTTTCCTGTCTTCCCTTCGCCTCGCCGACCGAGGTGACGGGGCTGGACATCCTCTACTCCGCGATGTTCGCCGGCACGACCATGGTCGCCGGCTACATTCTCCTCCTGGTCGGCTCGCGCATGATCCCGGCGGTGGAGGCGGCCCTCATCGGCACGCTCGAGACGCCGCTGGCGCCGCTCTGGGTATGGATCGCCTTCAACGAGGTGCCGGCCGACGCCACCTTCATCGGCGGCGGCGTGGTGCTCGCGGCCCTGATCGGCCATGTGGTGGTGGAGCATCGCCGAAGGTCCGGCGCGCCGGACTGAGGCGATCGGCGTGCCGGAGAAACCCGCGGCCGGAGAAACCCGCGCGTCGTCAGGCGCTGCCGAGATAGCCGTTGTGGCGGAACCAGTCGACCGCATCGCGGATCGCGTCGTTCGCCGGGCGCGCGCGGTAGCCGAGCTCGCGCCGGGCACGGTCGACGGAGAAATACATGCGCTTGCGCGACATGCGGACCGCGTCGCGCGTCGCCATCGGCTCGCGGACCATGCCGACGCGCGCCGCCGTTTCGGAGAGGCACGCCACCCCCATCGCGATCGGCCAGGGAATGCGGCGCCTCGGTGCGCGACGCCCCGTCAGGCCGGCGACGGCGCCGAGTATCTCGGCCAGCGTCAGGTTCTCGCCGCCGAGGATGTAGCGCTCCGCGATCCGGCCGCGTTCGTAGGCGAGCAAATGCCCGGCCGCGACGTCGTCCACATGCGCGACGTTCAACCCGGTATCCACGAAGACGGGAAGGCGGCCGCGGGCCGCCGCCACGATGATACGCCCGGTCGGCGTCGGGCGGATGTCGCGCGGCCCGATCGGCGCGGAGGGATTGACCACGACCACCGGCAGCCCGGCCATCGCCATTTCGGCGACCGCCTGTTCCGCGAGATATTTGGAGCGCTTGTAGTGCCCGACCATGTCGGGCAGCCCGACCGGCGTGGTCTCGTCGGCATCGCTCCCGTCGGCGCATAGGCCGAGCGTGGCGACGCTGCTGGTATAGACGATGCGGCGCAGGCCGGCCTCCCCTGCAGCCCGCATCAGGGCGCGCGTGCCTTCGACGTTGGTTCGATAGAGCTCGGCGCGATCGCGCACCCAAAGCCGATAGTCGGCGGCAAGATGGAACAGCCCCTCGCATCCCGCCACGGCCGCCTCGAGCGAACGGGGGTCCCGCAGATCGCCGATCGCGATCTCGACCGGCAGATCCCGGATCAGGCGGCGATCGGCGCCGGCGCGCACCAGAACCCGCACCGTCGCCCCTTCGGCGAGCAACCTTCGCGTCAGGGCCGCGCCGATGAAGCCGGTGGCGCCAGT
>CAZMUZ010000111.1:0-11835 GCA_964569315.1 uncultured Rhodospirillaceae bacterium
GCCCAGGCGCAGCATGCGCTCCGCGAGATGGCGGACCTCCTCAAGAAGGAAGGCGTGAAGGTTTCCTACGCGATCCATCCGGTGGCGGGCCGCATGCCGGGCCACATGAACGTGCTGCTCGCCGAGGCGAACGTGCCCTATGACGAAGTGTTCGAGCTCGAGGACATCAACCGGGAGTTCCCGGCGACCGACGTCGCCTTCGTGATCGGCGCCAACGACGTGACCAACCCGGCGGCGAAGACCGACCCTAAGAGCCCGATCTACGGCATGCCGATCCTCGATGTGGAGGCGGCGAAGACGGTGCTCTTCGTGAAGCGCTCGATGGCGTCGGGCTATGCCGGCGTCGACAACGAGCTGTTCTTCCGCGACAACACCATGATGCTGTTCGGCGACGCCAAGAAGGTCTGCGAGGACATCGTCAAGGCGATGGGCTGAGGCCCCTGCGAGGGGTTCCCTGGCCGCCGTTCGATCGCCAGGATTAGCGTCTGGACAGCGCCGCGGGGAGCCTGTTCGCTGGGTACGGCGAAGTTCCGGAAGGCCTGTGCTTCGGCGTTACGATCCGAGGGGCGAGCTTGAAGCGACGTTTGACCGCGATTCTCGTCGCCGACGTGGCCGGTTACAGCCGGCTCATCGGCATTGACGAGACCGGCACCATCGAGCGGCTGACCACGCTTCGGCAGGATCTGCTCCAGCCGCTGATAGGCGAGCATGGCGGGCGGATTGTCAAGCTGATGGGCGACGGGCTGCTCGTGGAGTTCGCGAGCGCGACCGGGGCGGTCGCCTGCGCGCTTGCCTGGCAGGCCGCCGTCGCGGACCGCGAGGGGCGGAGCGATCCGGCCTCCGCGATCCGCTACCGTATCGGCATAAATATCGCCGAGGTGATCGTCGAGCAGGAGGATATCCTCGGCGACGGCGTCAATGTCGCGGCACGGCTGGAAGCGATCGGCGAGCCCGGTACGGTCTGCGTATCCGAGAAAGTCTATAGCGAGCTCCGGAGCGGGTTGCCGATCGAGGCAACCGATCTCGGGCTGCAGACGCTAAAGAACATCGAGCAACCGGTGCGCGCCTTTCGCCTCGTTGGCGCTCCTGCCGGGGGAACGAAAGCCGGCGCTTCGGATGTGCCGATCGCCGACGCGATGCCGAAGGAGCGCATGGTGGCGGTCATGCCTTTCGCCAATCTTTCCGGCGACCCCGCCGATGCGCATCTGGGCGATGAGCTCGCGTCCGAGATCATCACCGCGCTGTCCTGGATGCGCGACCTGGTGGTGGCCGCCCGCCAATCGAGTTTCGCGCTCCGCGACAGGAACATGACCGTTGCCGCCATCGGACGCGAGCTTGGCGCCGGCTATGTGCTCGAAGGGGCGGTAAGGCGGGCCGGCCAGCGGCTGCGGGTCACCGCGCAGCTTGTCGATGCGGCGGGCGGCAATGTGCTGTGGACCGAGCGCTACGACCGGGAGGCCGGGGATATGTTCGCGGTGCTGGACGACATCGCGCGCCAGCTCGTCACGGCTCTGCAAGCCAAGGTGGGCGTCCTCGAATCGGTCCGCTATCACGGCACGGTACGACACCCCCTGGCCTGGGAGCTGGTCGTCCAGGCAACCGGCGAGGAGATCAAGTTCACCCGGGAGTCCAATCTGCGGGCGCGGGAGCTTCTCGATCGAGCGCTGGCTCTGGAACCCGATAACCCGGGCGTGAAGACGGTTTACGCCTGGGCGCATCTTGCCGCGGCGCATTACGGCTACGTCGTCGCGCCGGAACGCTCGCTTGAGATCGCCGGGAGCATCGGCAATGAGCTTCTGGAAGATCCGGAGCAGAAGGATCAGGCCAACGCCGTGCTCGCCTGGTTGTCGGTCGCGTTGCGCGACTTCGATGCCGCGCAAAGCCACGCCAGGGAGGCCATTCGGCTGCGGCCGAACCACCCCGGCAACCAGCATGTCATGGCGATGGTCCAGGTGCTGCTGGGCGACGGGGAAGGGGCGCTTAGGCGATTTCGCATCATGGCGCGGCTGAACCCGTACTATCCCGGATGGTATCTGTGGCCCCTTTGCGACGCCTATCGCCTCATCGGGGATTCGCGCGCCTACCTCGACACGGCGCGGCGCTATGTATCGCGCATGCCGGGCTTCTATGCAGCGCTGATGCGGCTGGCCGCGGCGCTGATGCAGAACGGAAGAGTGGAGGAAGCCAGGGCGCGTGCGGGCGAGCTGCTCGAGATCCATCCCGAGTTTGCGCTATCCGCACTGCCGACGATCATGCCTTTCCGCGATCGGCGCCACACGGAAAGTTATGCGAACGACCTTCGGGGCGCGGGCCTGCCGGAGTAGGCTTCCGGTTCCCGTTCCGCGCAAAAGAAAAGGCCGCGAATCCTGCGGCCTTCATGAAGCATCCTGTGGATGCGGCGGGCTCAGTAGCCTTCGCGATCCATGCGCTTGCGCATCAGCTTGCGGTAGCGGCGCACCGCTTCGGCCTTCTCCCGCGCGCGGCGCTCGGAGGGCTTCTCGTAATTGCGGCGCATCTTCATCTCGCGGAAAATACCCTCGCGCTGCATCTTCTTCTTGAGCGCGCGGAGGGCCTGATCGACGTTGTTGTCGCGAACGAGGACTTGCAAGACTTTCCTCTAACTCCCGTTGTCTGGTCATGAAACGCGGGACGGCGACAGCCGTCCGGTCATGGGGCGCGGTAGTTACCATAGATTCGCAGCGCCCTCAACCCTCGAATCGGGCCCCGTAACCTATTGTCACAAAGGCGTTAATCGGGCCGTCAAAGCGCGTTTCAGCACTTTCCCGGCGGGGCCGCGCGGCAGATCCGCAACCAGGATGAAGTCGCGGGGCACCTTGTAGGCGGCGAGCCTTTCGCGACAGAACTGCCTGAGGAGCCCTGCGTCGAGGGTCGTCCGGGCCGTCACGAAGGCGGCGACCTCCTCGCCGAGCTCCGCCGAGGGCCAGCCGACCACCGCCGCCTCCGCGACCGCCGGGTGCGTCAGGAGCAGCTTCTCGATCTCGGCCGGATAGATATTGACCCCGCCCCGGATGATGAGGTCGGCGGCGCGTCCCTTGAGCTGCAGATAGCCCTCCTCGTCGCGCCGCACGAGGTCGCCCGGATAGAACCAGCCGTTGCGGAGCGAAGCCGGGCCCTCGCCGCTCTCCTCGCCGATCATCTCGGTCGCGACGCCGGGCCCGCGCACGCGGAGAATACCGTCTTCGCTGGATGCCACCGGCCGGTCGTGCCGGTCCACGATCTCGAGCTCGGCCGTCGGCAACACCCGGCCCATGCTGTCGCCGCGCCGGAGCAGCGCCTCGCCCGCAAGCCGCGTCAATACCCCGGTGGCCGAGGTGCCGAAGGCCTCGATGAGGCCGGGGGTGACGGTGCGGTAGAGCTTCGCCTTCTCCTCCGCATGCAACTCGGCGCCGATGGTGGCGAGGCGCCGCATGCCCGGCAGCAGCGGCGCCTTCCCGGCGGCCGCCTCCAACAGCCAGCGCAGCGGCGTCGGGGTCAGCAGGCCCGCCGTGATGCCGAAGCGCTCGACCGCGGCGACGTAGTCGGCGGCGGTGAAGAGGGGCGGCATCAGCACGACCGTGCCGCCGAGCCGGAGGATGTAGACCGCATAGTCCCGACCGGCCGAGAAGCAGAAGGGCACGCAGGAAAGATAGCGATCCTCCGCGCGCCAGCCGAAGGCCATCATCCCGGCCACGAAGCGATGATAACCCTGCCCATAGGTCGCAACCGCACCCTTCGGCAGGCCGGTGGTGCCCGAACTCAGCGAGATCTTGACGGGCTCCTCGGGCCGTGCGGGATGGACCGGGGCGAGGGGAAGTGCTGCAGCCTCCCGTTCCCAGCGCTCGTCGATCGCGAGGCAGGGGATCACGCCGACCGGAGGACTGGCTGGCTCGGTCAGCAGCAACTTCGCCTCCAGAACAGCCGCGATGCGCTCATTTTCGGCCGGCGGCGCGCGCCAGTCGAGCACCGCGACGACGGCGCCCATCCGCTCCAGCGCCAGCAGCAGCACCAGATGCGCGGCGCGCTCCTTGAGCAGGACGCCCACCCGGTCGCCGACGCCGATCCCGGCCCGCTGCAGCGCCGTCGCATATTGTCCGGCGAGCCGGTCGAGCGCGGCGTAGCTCAGCGTCCGCCCCTCCCCGACGAGGGCTGCCCGTTCCGGTTGGTATCGCGCCTGGCGCTCGAAGAATGCGTAGCTGTTCATTCAAGCACGGGTGCGTAGTTGTTCGCTCGAGGATTTTCCCGACCGAACCCGGCATTGCCTTGGGGGTCGGTCGCGGCGGCGCCAGCTTAGCGGAGGGCGGCCGCGGCCGGATAGCCCGCGCCGCTCGACCGGCCGGGGCAGCTCACCTTCAGAGCGGCGTCAGCCGCGCGGCGAGCTCGGCCTTCCGCACCTTGCCGGTGGCGGTGCGCGGCAGGTCCGGCATCAGGATGAATGCGCGCGGCACCTTGTAGGCGGCGAGATGCTCGCGGCAGAACTGCTTCAGCGATGCCGCCTCGACCGGCGATCGGGCGGTGACGAAGGCGGCGATCTCCTCGCCGAGCTCCGCCGAGGGCCAGCCGACCACGGCGGCGTCGGCGACCGCCGGATGGGTGAGCAGCAGCTTTTCGATCTCCGCCGGATAGACATTGGCGCCGCCGCGGATGATGAGCTCGGCGCTGCGACCCTTGAGTCTGAGGAATCCGGCTTCGTCGAGATGCACGATGTCGCCCGGGTAGAACCAGCCGTCCTCGCGGAGCGAGGCCGGCCCGTCGCCCGTATTGTCGCCGATCATGGCGGTCGAGGTGCCGGGGCCGCGGACGCGCATGATCCCTTCGGCGCCGCGCGGCAGCGTCCGGCCGGCGCGATCCACGATCTCGATCTCGGAAAGCGGCAGCAGGCGCCCCATGCTGTCCGCCTGCGTCACGAGATCCTCGCCCGCGAGCCGCGTTAGCGCGCCGGTCGCCGAGGTGCCGAGGGTCTCGATCATGCCGGGCGCCACCTGGCGATAGATCGCAGCCTTCTCCTCGGTATGGAGCGGCGCGCCCGAGACCGCGAGTCGCCGCACGGCCGGCAGCAATGGCGCCTTGCCGGCTGCTTCGCCCAGGAGCCAGCGCAGCGGCGTCGGCGAAAGCAGGCTTGCCGTGATGCCATGCCGCCCGACCATCTCGACATAGTCCGATGCGGTGAACAGCGTCGGCGCCACGATCACGCTGGCGCCGCTCATCAGCGCATGGAGCGGATAGTCGCGGCCGGCGGAGAAGCAGAACGGCATGCAGGCGAGATAGCGGTCTTCCGCCTGCCAGCCGAATGCCATCATCCCGGCGACGAAGCGGTGGAACGCCTGGTCATGGGTGATGATCGCGCCCTTCGGAAACCCCGTCGTTCCCGAGCTGAGGGCGATCATCGCCGCGTCGCCGGGCTTTGCCGCATGAACCGGCGCCGGCTCGAGCGCGGCCGCCGTGCGATGAAACGCTTCGTCGATGGCGAGCGAGGCGATCCCTTCGAGCGGCGGCATTTGCGGCTCCAGCAAGGCCGCGGCGATACCGAGCGTGTCGCCGATCACCTGCCGTTCGGCCGGCGGCGCGCGCCAGTCGATGATGGCGAATGCGGCGCCGAGCCGCAGGATCGCGAGATTGAGCGCGATGTGGTCGGCATGTTCCTTGAGGATCACGCCCACGCGATCGCCCGGGCGAATGCCGCGCCGCATCAGCGCCGCCGCATGGCGGCCCGCGGCGAGATCGAGCGCGCCGAAGCCGTATGAACGCTGGTGATCGGCGAGGGCCGGCTTGGCGGGCTGATGGCGGGCCTGTCGTTCGAACAGCCGATAGAGATTCATGACGGCGATATGCCCAAATCCGCGAAGCCGGCCGGCGCATCGCTCATTCCCGCTCCGGGCCCTAGCGATCGCCGCAGCGCCATACCATAGTAGGCGCATGGCTATTCTCAAAATCGCCCGCATGGGCCATCCCGTGCTGCGTCGCCCCGCCGAGCCGGTCGAGGATCCGACGGCACCGGAGATCAGGCATCTCGTCGCCGACATGCTGGACACGCTGGCGGACGCCGGCGGCATCGGTCTCGCCGCGCCGCAGGTGCATGTGCCGAAGCGCGTGATGATCTTCACCGTGCCGCCGCATCGCACCGCCGACGGCGACGGCGTGGCGATGACCGTGCTGATCAATCCGGTCATCGAGTCGCTGGACGAGGCGAAGGCGCTCGGCTGGGAGGCGTGCCTTTCCGTGCCGGGCCTCACCGGCGCCGTGCCGCGCTGGTCGCATATCCGCTATCGCGGCCACGACCTCCACGGCAATCTCGTGGCGCGCGAGGCGCACGATTTCCACGCCCGCGTCGTGCAGCATGAGTTCGACCATCTGGACGGGATCCTCTATCCGATGCGCATGGAGGATCTTTCGCTGCTGGCCTTCGCCGAGGAACTGAAGCACGGCCTGCCGACCGAGGCGGAAGGCACGCCCGGGGAGGACTGACCATGGCCGAGGACCGCGAGCTCGACGGACGGCGGCGCGCGCTTCTGGAGCGGACGCTGCGCCATGCGCCCTTCGACGGCTGGAGCCTGAAGGCGCTGGAAGCGGGGGCGAGGGATCTCGGGCTCGACCTCGGCGAGGCGACGCTGCTCTTCCCGGGCGGGCTCACCGAGCTCGTCGCTTTCCATCATGCCGAGGCCGACCGGATCATGCTGGAGGCGCTCGGCCGGCGCGACCTGGCAGGCCTCCGGGTCCGCGATCGCGTGGCGCTCGCCGTGCGGCTGCGGCTCGAGCCGCATGTCCGCGAGCGCGAGGCGATCCGCCGCGCCCTCGCATTTCTTGCGCAGCCGCAGCATGCGCCGCTTGCCGCGCGGCTGCTCTATCGCACGGTCGATGCCATCTGGCATGCGATCGGCGACCGCTCGACCGACTTCAACTTCTATACGAAGCGGGCGCTGCTCGCCGGGGTCTACAGCACGACGGTGCTCTACTGGCTCGAGGACAAGTCCGAGGGCCAGGCGGAGAGCTGGGGCTTCCTCGACCGCCGCATCGCGGAGGTGATGCGGGTGCCGCAGGGCCTCGCGCGGCTCGGCAAGCTAGGCGAGCGCTTCCCGGACCCGCTCAAGCTGCTGCGCGCGCTCCGCCGTCGCGGCGCCGCCTAGGATCTAGCGTTTCGGCGTAAGCCTGGTGACATGGCCCATCTTGCGGCCGGGCCTTGCCTCGGCCTTGCCGTAGAGATGCAGTTTGGCGCCGGGCTCCGCCAGGATCTCGCGCCAGGCCTCGACCTCGTCCCCGAGCAGGTTCTTCATCACCGCGTCGGAATGGCGTTCGGCCGAGCCGAGCGGCAGGCCGCAGACGGCGCGCACGAACTGCTCGAACTGGCTCGTCACGGCGCCGTCGATCGACCAGTGACCGGAATTATGCGGCCGCGGCGCGAGCTCGTTCACCAGCACCTCGCCCGCTTGGGTCACGAACATCTCGACCGCCACCAGCCCGACGAGCTCGAGCTCGGTCGCGATATGCTGCCCAATCGCCTCGGCGCGCATCGCGATCTCCGGCGACACGCGCGCCGGCACGATGGTGGTGTCGAGAATATGGTTGCGATGCTGGTTCTCGACCGGCGGATAGCAGGCGATGCCGCCATCGATCGTCCGCGCGACGATGACGGAGATCTCCGAGCGGAAATCGACATAGCCTTCGAGAATGCCGACCGGTGCGCCCATCGCGCTCCAGGCCTCCTCGAGCCTGGTCTCGGGGCCGATCGGCACCTGCCCCTTGCCGTCATAGCCGAACTGCGCCGATTTGAGGATCGAGGGGCGCCCGATCTCGCGCACCGCCCGCTCCAGCCCTTCGGCCCGCGCCACTTCCATGTAGCGCGTGGTCGGCACCTTGATCGAAGCGAGGAAATCCTTCTCGCGCAGCCGGTCCTGGCAGATATGGAGCACGCGCGGCCGCGGCCGGGTCGGCTTCAGCGCCGCCAGCGTCTCGGCCGTGGCGCTCGGCACGTTCTCGAACTCGAAGGTGACGACATCGACGGCCGCGGCGAAGCGGGCGAGGGCGGCACGATCGTCGTAGGGCGCGATGGTCGCGGCGGTCGCGACGGCGGCGGCCGGGTTGTCGCCGGGCGGCGCATAGATGTGGGTCTTGTAGCCGAGGCGGGCGGCGGCGAGCGCGCTCATGCGGCCGAGTTGCCCGCCGCCGAGGATCCCGAGGGTGCCGCCGGGCGGGATGAGCTGTCCCCGATCGGCGGTCATTTGCGGCGCGTCGCGACGGGCTTCGGCTTTTCGGCCACCGCTGCCGTATTGGCGCGCCGCCACGCCTGGAGCCGCTTCGCCACGGCGGCGTCGCCGAGGGCGACGATGGCGGCGGCGAGCACGGCGGCGTTGATTGCCCCCGGCTTGCCGATGGCAAGCGTGCCGACCGGCACGCCCGCCGGCATCTGCACGATCGAGAGCAGGCTGTCGAGCCCGTCGAGCGAGCGGCTTTCGACCGGTACGCCCAGCACCGGCAAGGTCGTCAGCGCCGCCGTCATGCCCGGCAGATGTGCCGCACCCCCGGCGCCCGCAATGATCGCCTTGAGTCCGCGCGCGCGCGCGCCTTCGGCATAGGCGTAGAGCCGCTTCGGGGTGCGATGGGCGGAAACGATGCGCGTCTCGTGCGCCACGCCCAGCGCCTTCAGCGTGTCGGCCGCATGGCGCATGGTTTCCCAGTCGCTTTGGCTGCCCATGATGATTCCGATGACGGGCGCCGCCTTGGCCATGCCGACCGGTCCTTCCCTCATGCCGCGGATTGCCGGCCGCCCCCGGCCGGGCGGCCATTATAGGTAGGGGTAGGGGCGGCGCAAGTTGCGGCAATTCCTCGGGATTCGAATGGCATTTGCGAAAAATTAAGGCCATCGGGCGGAAGCTCGGCGCGTCGATTCGCGGGCGGGTCGGGAAGGGGTCCGAACCGATCGTCCGGAAGCCGGGGACGCGGATGCGATGGCGATGAAGGACGCAAGCTGGGAAGGCGGGCAACGCACGGATGCGGCGGCGCCGTCGCCTCGCCGCGCCCGCGAGCCGGCCGATCGCGGATCGTTGCCCGGTTCGATCCCCCCGCTCGTGCTGCCGGAGGCCGACGAGATCGAGGCGCTGAAGGCCGCGCTTGCGCGCGCCCACAAGCGCATCCGCGAGCTGGAGCGGCAGGTCGACGAGGACACGCTCCTGCCGCTGCCCAACCGCCGCGCCTTCGTGCGCGAGCTCGCCCGCTCGACCGCCTATGCCGAGCGCTATGGAGCGGGCGGCGCCATTCTCTATTTCGACGTGAACGAGCTGAAGCCGATCAACGACCGCTTCGGCCATGCGGCGGGAGATGCGGCGCTGGCGCGGGTGGCCGGGGTTCTCGGCGACAATCTGCGCGGATCGGATTTCGTCGCGCGGCTGGGCGGCGACGAGTTCGGGGTCATCATGCCGCAGATCGGCGTGCCGCAGGCCCTGGAGAAGGCGGAACAGCTTGCCGCGAAGATCGCCGCCGCGCCGCTGCTCTGGCACGGCTATCCGATCGGGCTCTCGGTCGCCTACGGCGCGCACGGGTTCCAGCCCCGCCAGGACCCCGATGCGGCGATCGCCGCCGCCGACCGCGCGATGTATCGCAACAAGCACAAGAACGCGAGCTGATCGCCGTCAGTGTTCTGCCCCGATTTTCGCTCGCGGCCGAGCGATCCGCGCGCGATCGGTGCCGAGAAGAGGCAACGGCCCGGAAATTGACCCACCCGCGAATTTTTGCCGACGATTCGAGCTGAAGCGGCGGGCGACGGCCTCGACAAATCCGCTTAGGCGATGATATCCGGCAGCAGCTTGCTTTCCAGCCGCATCATCTGATCCTTGAGCGCGAGCTTCCGCTTCTTCAATCGCTGGATCTGGAGCTGGTTGAACGGGGTCGCCTCGGCCAGCCGCGCGATCACATCGTCGAGGTCGCGATGCTCGCTGCGCAGCTCCTCGAGCCGCCGACGCAGGTCTTCCTGGCCCATCATCCCGCTCTCATGGCCGAAATCGTTCATTCCCGATTATAGTCCGGACGCCCGGGACCCGTCACCGCCGCTTGCGGCCTGCGGGGTATTTCCCGACACTGCGGCGGCAACGATCGGGTGATCCCATGGCGGCTATCCGGCGCATCGGCATCCTGACGAGCGGCGGCGATTGTGCAGGGCTGAATGCGGCAATCCGCGCCGTGGTGCTGCGCGCCGAGCATTACGGCTGGGACGTGATCGGCATCCGCAACGGCAATGCGGGGCTTTTCGCCCGCCCCGTCGAGCATCTTAAGCTCGACCATCGCAACGCCGCGGGCCTGCTGTTGCGGCTCGGCGGGACCATCCTCGGGACCACGAACAAGGGCAACCCTTTCGCCTATCCGATGCCGGACGGCAGCCTGCTCGACCGCTCCGAGGAGGTGATCGAGGGCTATCGCGAGCTCGGCCTCGATGCGCTCATCGTGGTGGGCGGCGACGGCTCGCTCGAGATCTTCCGGCGGCTCGCGACGCAGGGCGGCATTCCCATGGTGGCGATCCCGAAGACCATCGACAACGACATCGGCCTGACCGAGGTCGCGATCGGCCATGCCACGGCGGTTTCCACCGCGACCGAGGCGCTCGACCGGCTGCAGCCCACGGCGGCCAGCCACAACCGCGTCATGGTGCTGGAGGTGATGGGCCGCGACGCGGGACATATCGCGCTGTCGACCGGCATCGCCGGCGGCGCCGATGTGATCCTGATCCCGGAAATCCCCTATCGCCTCGCCCATGTTGCGGCGAAGATCGAGGCGGTGCGGAAGGAAGGGCGCAATTTCGCGCTTATCGTGGTGGCGGAAGCCGTCGAGACCGAAAAAGGCGACAAGGTGCTTCAGGCGCAGAGCAGCGGCCAGCAGACCACCTTCGGCGGCATCGGACACTATATCGCCGATCGCCTCGCCGAGCTCACCGACGCCGAGACCCGCGTGACCGTGCTCGGCCATGTGCAGCGCGGCGGGCAGCCGAGCGCGCGCGATCGCATCATGGCCTCGGCCTTCGGCGTCCACGCGGTCGACCTGATCGCGGCCGGCCGCTTCGACCGCATGGTGGCCTGGGGCAGCCGCGAAGTGACGGACATCCCGATCGCCCAGGCGATCGCCCGCCCGCATGTCGTCGATCCCGAGAACACGCTCGTGCGCACTGCGCGCGGCCTCGGCATTTCGTTCGGCGACAGAGCGGCCTGAAGCCCCGCGAAGGAGGCGGCACCCAAGCGATGAGCGACACCGGCAAGGCATTCTGGGATTTCACCTTGAAGCTCTATGGCAAGCCGGGCGTATCGCCGGCCCTCATCGGGCTGCAGGACCGGCTCGGCGCCGACGTGAACCTGCTGCTCTTCTGCTGCTGGGCGGCGACGCACGAGGTCGAGCTCGCGGACGGCGACCTCGCCGCCGCGGATCGCGCGGTCGGCGGCTGGCGCGAGCAGGTGGTGGAGCCGCTGCGCGGCATCCGCAACCGGATCAAGGCGGGGATTCCGGGCGGCGTGCCGACCGACGGCGCCATGGCGTTCCGCAAGCGGGTGCTGGAGCTCGAGATTGCCGGCGAGGAGATCGCCCAGCATGCGATCGCGGGCACCCTCCCGGGCGGCAAGGCGGAAGGCGCGCCCAGCGCCACCGCGCGCCGCAATCTCGCCCGCTACCTCGCGCGGCTCGCGAAGCCGGCCGGCGTGGAGGACCGCCAGGCGGTCGATACGGTGGTGACGGCCTGCTTCGGGTAGGAGGAAGCCTGCGCACCCAGAGGCGACTACTAAGCCGACAGCTACGCATCGACTCGGGTGGGCGGATTGACGCGGCGGGCCTCCCTATAGGTCATGGGTCCCTTATGGCATCGAAGAG
>CAZMUZ010000112.1:0-11819 GCA_964569315.1 uncultured Rhodospirillaceae bacterium
CTCGATCAACGACAACAACGGCATCACCAACGTCAACCAGAAAGCCGGCAACATGAACAACCAGGCGAACTCCGAGGCTCTGGCGGTTGCGGTGTCTCTCGCGGGCGTGGCGCTGTCCGAAGCGGCCCTCGGTCAGGTCAACAGCAACCCCGAAAACGAAAACGGCTTCCCGGCCGTGTTCGAGTTCGGCGTGACCAAGGAAGCCACCATGACCGGTTCGATGAACGGCAATACCGGCATCGGCGGCGTCAACCAGGCGGCCGGCAACATGGCCAACCAGGCCAACATCTTCTCGCTCGCCTTCATCGATGGCGGCGGGGCGGTGGGGATCGGCAGCGGTGGGCCGCAATAGCCAGCAGGCAGAAAGGAGACTGTAGCCATGAAGAAAGCACTCTATGCGACTACCGGCTCGGCGCTCGCTCTGGCCCTGTTCGGCTTGGCGGCGCCGGCGCTCGCGGATGTCGATGCGATCGCGACGATCACCAAGCACAAGGACATCGTCGTGACCGAGCGCATCACCGTGAACAAGACGATCACGATCTTCGTCGCGTCCGAGTTCTTCGATATTCCGGCGGCGGCCGAGGCGCAGGCCTTGCTGAACGTCGACAATACCGGGAACGAGGTCAACGGCGCCGATCCGGACAATCCGACGGATCAGGATCCGACCGACAACCAGGGCGAGACCGAGTACGGCATTCACTTGAGCGCAGTGCTGGACGGGTCGGTCAACGACAACACCGGCGTGTTCGGCGTCAACCAGGATGTCGGCAACATGACCAACCAGGCCAACGTGGTCGCGGTCGCGGGCATCGCCGACGTCTTCGAAGCCTTCGCCGACGCGCAGGCCCATGTCGACCAGGAAAACTCGGACAACACCTCGATCGAATATGAGGTGCTCCGTGATCTGGAAGGCGATCCGGTCACCGACCCGACGACCCCGGCGGATCAGTTCACGCCGAACAAGGTCGCGGACATCACCGGCTCGATCAACGACAACACCGGCATCATCAACGTCAACCAGAACGCCGGCAACATGAACAACCAGAGCAACGGCGTCGCGGCAGCGATTGGCGTCGGCGCGGTGGTCGCGCTTTCCGATAGCGACCTCGGCCAGGTCAATAGCGGCAACCATGTCGATGAGCTGGCGACCGTGAAGACGGCGACGATGACGGACTCGGTCAACGGAAATACCGGGATCATCAACGTCAACCAGTCGACCGGCAACATGAACAACCAGGGCAACGTGGTCAGCTTGGCCGCGATCACCTCGGGCGCGTTCATCAACACGAACGCAGCGCCGACGCCCACACCGTAAGGACTTGAGGCATCTCGGGGGGGAGGCGATGAGCCTCCCCCTCGATCCTTTCTTCAAACCATCGATTTCTCGCCTGACGATTCGTTTGACGATTTGACCATTGTCGAAACTGGGTGTCGGACGTGAAGCATTTCCTCCTTCTATCCGCCGCGCTGGTGGGATTGATCGGGACTTCGGCACCCTCTCGGGCGGATGAAGCGCCGCGGACGATCTTCATGGATCCGCATAGCGGCGAAATCATCGTCATGCCCGGCCTCGAGGACGTGACCGCGATCGTCGATGCGACGACCGGCATGGCCTTCGCCGACGTGCATGTGGTGCAGAGTCTCGTCGGCAACACGGTGACGCAGGAAGGCGGCAGCATGACCGTCGGCTTCGACGGCAGCGGCAATGCCTTGGCCGGCGTGCTCAGCGTCAACCAGGAAGCCGGCAACATGAACCAGCAGGCGAACATACGTTCGCTCGCGATCGCGCTTGCCGGTGGCGGACTCGGCGTGGTGAAGGTCGACATCAACACGCTGCAGGTCATGCAGGACAATACGCTGCTGCTGCGCAACACCGGTCCGCGCGAAGTCTCGATCACCAACAGCTTCAACGACGGCACCGGAATCGTCGGCATCAACCAGGCCGCCGGCAACATGAACCAGCAGCTCACCGTGGTCGCCGTCGGCATCGGGCTGCAGGTCGGTCCCGATGTGGTGCAGATCGGCGATTCCCAGCTCGGCCAGATCGGCTCCGAGAGCGACAATTCGTTGACGGAAGAAGGCGTGCAGGGCCCGCGGCACAACGAGCTCAGCAACTCCTTCAACGACTTCAGCGGTGTCGCGCAGATCAGCCAGACGACCGGCGACATGAACCGGACCACGCAGGTGATCGGGGTTTCCGTCACGACCGTGGGTGCGCCATGAAGCGGCTCTTCGCCTCGATCCTCGGTTTCGGATTGCTGCTCGTCGCCTCGACCGCGATGGCGGATCAGGTCATCGCGCTGCCCGGCAACACGAACATCCGCGCGCCGGTGAAGAGCTATGTCGCGCTGCGGTTCGACAAGGTGGTGAAGCAGGCATTCGACGTGAGCTGCGGCGCCGCCGCGCTCGCAACGTTGCTGACGCACTATTACGGCATGGATATGTCCGAGAAGGACATCATCGAGAAGATCTTCGCCAAGAGCACCGAGGAAGAGAAACAGAAGATCAACGCCTATGGCTTCTCGATGCTCGAGCTGAAGCGCCTCGGCGAGGATCTCGGATTTGCCGCCGGCGGTTTCCGCGTCGACAGCGCGGAGAAGCTCGCGAAACTCACGGTCCCGGCGATCACGCTCATTTCGGTCCGCGGTTACGCGCATTTTGTGGTGCTGAAGGGCATCTCCGGCGGTCAGGTCTTCATCGCCGATCCGGCATTCGGCAATCGGTCGCGGCCCCTCGATCGATTCGCCGACGAATGGGATGGGGTGATCCTGGTTCTCGTGAACACGGAGATCACCGGCAATCCCGATTTCTCACCCGAACGCTCCTTGAGCGGGCGTCCGCAAGACGTATTGCCGCTGGTCGATCGGTACGGGGGATCGATCACGCCCAATGCAGGAGAGTTCTAGCTTATGTCTGGGAACGAGAAGAGGTTGCCATGTTCCGCAAGTTGACGTTTGTGTTCGCGGCGCTGCTGCCCGTTGCTGCGGTCTCCCCGGCGCTCGCAGGCGAGGTGAAGACCGAGGCGCCGGCAGTGCTGACGGAGATGGTCGCCTGGGCCGAGCCGCTCAGCGATAACGAGATGGGCGAGCTGCGCGGTGGCTTCGCGGGCTTCGCTTTCAACGTGATCATGTCGGGTACGATCGAGAACCTGACCAATCCCGGTTCCGGAACCGGGGTCACCGGCGCGCCGCCTCCGGGCGTCACGATGGGCGACGGCGTGGTGAATGTGCAGACGGCGATCGGCAGCTTCAATGGCGCCTCGGGCGTCTTCCAGATCGCGAACCTGGAGAACAGCAGCTACAACGTAATCAACCAGAACTTGTTCGTTCAGATCGCGATCATCGATGTCGCCAATACGGCGAGCATCCCGACGATCCAGAGCCTGCTCGACGGCACTTTTGCCCAGTAAGTCAGGTTTCGGGACGTAGCTGCCCTAACTTTGCCGCGGCGGCGCTACGCCCGCCGGGCGATTGCCAATCTCCTCCCCGTTACCCCCAATTGCGAGGAGGAGATTGGATTCATCGTTGTGTATATCGCCCAGGTTGTGCGTAAATGAAGGGCGATTGGGGCCCGCTGGTTCGGCTGGCATCTGTCGAAGACGGCCGAAGCCGCGGGGAATGCAAGGGGATCAGCATGCTTGGCTCCTCGGCTACCTCGAGGCAAAAACTGTCCGAGCAATCGGAAAACGCCAGATCGCTTTTCCACAATATGCGGCTCCCGATGGTGGCCGCGGATTTCCGGGATGAACCCAATCTCGCCGGACCGGGGGCGCAGCCGCTCTTTCGTCCATCGCGGTGCGTTCGTCATAGGCGCCGCCTTGCGCTCCTCGCCGGCGCAAGAGGAGCTGCCCTCGGCGCTGCACTGGTGCTGATCGCCTCTCTCGAAGCGGCGCCGGCCGGCGCGACCGAGCCGACCGCCAGCGACGCCGATATCAAGGCGATCGTCGAGCAGCAGCAGCAGATGATCGAGGAGCAGGCGCGACGCCTGGAGGAGCAGGCGCAGATTCTCGCCCGCCAGCAGGAGATCCTGCGGCAGCAACAGCTTCAACTGGAAGCGCTCGAACGCCAGGCCACCGTCGCAACCCAGCCGGCGACGACGCAGGTGCCCTATGTCGACAGCGGCGAGAACTGGTACACCCTGACCCAGGACGTGGTGCCCGTCCCGCCCGATACCGGCGAGCCGCAACCGGTCGCGCCCACGGAAGGCGAGCCGGCCGCACCCTCGGAAACGCCGCCGGCCGACGGCACAGCCCCGCCGGCGAACGAGGCGCCCGTCGAAGGAGCGCCGCCGCCGGACGGCGCCACCGCGGCGGAGGAGCAGCGGCCCGAATCCGAAAAGCCGACCGATCAGCTCCTGCTCGAGCGCGGCGGCGTGCTGCTGCGCGCCGGCACTCTGCAGATCGAGCCGAGCGTCGAGTACACGCATGTCTCGTCCAACGAGGTCGCGATCAGCGGCTTTACCATTTTCGATGCGATCATCATCGGCAATATCGAGGTCGACGACCTCAAGCGCGATATCTTCACGGGCGCGATCGCTGCGCGTTACGGCATCACCAGCCGCTTGCAGATCGACACCCGGGTGCCGTTCCTCTATCGGCAGGACAGCGAGATTTTCGGCGTCGGCACCAATACCCAGCAGGAATTCACCTCGAGCGGCTACGGCCTCGGCGACGTGGAATTCACCACCTCCTACCAGCCGCTGATCGGCGATGGCGGGGCGATCCCGGACACGATCGTGCGCGCGCATGTCCGCTTCCCGACCGGCAAGGACCCGTTCGGGATCGATACGGAGAGCCTCGGCAACAACCGGACCGTCCTCGAGGAACCCCCGACGGGCAGCGGCTTCTACGGCGTGGGCGGCGGCGCTACCTTCGTCTGGCGCGTCGATCCGGTCGTGTTCTTCGGCGGCATCGACGCGACCTTCAACATCGCGCGCACCTTCGCCGAGGTCGGGCAGATCGATCCGGGCGATACCTATCAGGTGTTCGGCGGCGTCAACGTCCAGCTCAGCGAGCTCGTGTCGCTGAACCTGTCCTTCGTCGAGCAATACACCACGGAGTCGACGCAGGAAGGCCGGACCATCGTCGGCAGCGATCTCAACGATGCGCGGCTGGTGCTGGGCACCGCGGTCGGCGTCGGTTCGAACACCTCGCTCACCTTCAACGCCTCGGCCGGCCTGACCAACGAATCGCCGGACTTCCAGTTCACCATCGCGCTTCCGATCACCTTCTCGCTTTTCTAGAGCGGATCGGCAGAACGCGGAAACGAAACGGCCGCCGCTGCCGCTTTCGGCGCGGCGGCCGCTCGGCCTTCCGGCGGCGGCGTTCGGCTATTGAACGGCCTTTGCCGCCGCGTCCGAGTATTTGGTGTCGATATAGCCGGCGAGCTTCGGCGCCGTTTTCAGGATGCCGCCGGCGTTGAGGCCCCAGCCATTATATTCCGCATCGGCGATCGCGGCCTTCGACCAGGAGTACTGATCGTATTTCGTCACCATCACCCAGGCCTTGGCGATGGAGGGCTGCACCACGACGCCCTGGCGGTGGAAGAAAATCTGCAGCAGCCGAGCCGCGTCGTCCGGGTCCTGCTGGATATATTTCAGCGACTTGACCCAGGCGTTGGTGAAACGCTGCACGGTCGTGGGTTCCTTGGTCAGCATCTCCGCGCGCGTGACCAGCGGGATGGCGTCGATCCAGCCGATCGCCTTCGTCACCGCCGCGGCGTCGAGCACCACCGCCCCCTGCTTGTTGACCAGGATCGGGCCGGTGAAATGACGGGATTCGAAGACCGCATCCGCCTTTTTTTCGCCGAGCGCCTTGAGCAGGTTGTTCGCCGACATGTTGACGATCTTGAGGTCGGTCGGCTTGAGCTTCGCGGTGTTGAGCAGCCGGACGAGGGCGGGCAAGGCCTCAGAGCCCTGCAGCAGCGCCACGGTCTTGCCCTTGAGATCCGCGAGCGCCTTGATCCCGGCGTCGGGCCGCGCGACGAGCTCCATCTGGGTACCCCAGCCGCCCATGGCGATCACCTTGATGGGCGCCTTGGCGGCTACCATAACGAGCATGACGCGCTGCGGCACGACGGCGAAATCGGTGGTCCCGGTGGCGAGCGAATTGATCACGGCCTCGGGCGAGTTGGTGGAGAGCCCGCTCACCACCAAGCCTTCCTGCGCGAAGAAGCCGCGCTCGATCCCGACGATGGCAGGAAGGGCGTCCCAGCCGCTGCTGAAAGTGAGACGCGCGAGGGTCGTTTCGGCCGCCCCGGCGGGCGGCGACGCCATGCCGAAGCAGGCAAGGACGAGGAGCAGAACGCGGGCATAGGTCGGAACGGATGTCATGCGAAACTCCCTTAATATTCGGTCCGCGTTTACTGTCTCGGTTCCGTTCGCGGAGCGGCGCCGCCGGTCTGCGGGGATACAGCACAGAACCAGATGCTCGAAATTAAGTTTCTAATACTGGGACCGAATTTTTCTGTGAAAATACTATCAGAAGTCATTGCCGGACCGAATGTTTTCTGGCAGCCTGATGTCCTACGGCGTTTGCCGCCGCCTGGCAGTATATCGGGGATCCACGCGTCCAACCTGGCTCCTTGGTCAAAGTATATAGGATAAACGGTAGGTGGTTCGGGCCCTGCCGCGGCGGCATCGCTGGTCGATGAGCAGCTTCGCGTCCCTGTAACATCTCCGGGTTAGGTTCGGGGACAGCATCGACGGACAGGCGTGGCTCGCGTGCCGACCTCCGTCCGCCCTTTTGGGGCGGCGGCAAGTGCTTTCGAAGAAGCACGGAAACGATAGGGAAGGTTGGGGTAGATCGTGACACACGATGCTCGCAAGGACGGGCTTCGGGTGCGGCGGCGTCCGCCGGCCGTGCCTCACAATTGCGCAGTTTGCCCGGTGCGCAGCCAGACCGTTTGCAGCGCTTTTTCGACCGACGGTGTTAGCGCGACGCAGCTCTTCAAGACTGGGGACCGCATCCTGTCGGCGCAGGAGCACCTTTATCAGATCGGCGACACCTCCTTCGACATCTACAACCTGCTCGACGGATGGGTGGCGCTCTATCGGGTGCTCGCCTCCGGTCAGCGGCAGATTCTCGATTTCGCCTTGCCGGGGGCATTCCTCGGCTACCAGGCGAATCTCGACGAACCGATGCAGCATGGCGCGGTCTGCATCACCGACGTCGCGGTCTGCGTGTTCCCGCGCAAATCGTTCCCGGCTTTCGTGGAGCGCCATCCGGCTGTCGGCCACCGCCTGACCGAGATCACCGCTCGCAGCGTGGCGCGGGCGCACGATCAGCTTACCAATGTCGGCGCCCGGCGCGGCACGGCGCGGCTCGCCCACATGCTGCTCGACATGTATATGCGTGTGCGTCGCAGCCATTCGGACGATGGCGGCGATGCGCTGGAGATGCCGTTGACGCAGGAACTGATCGCCGATGCGCTCGGCCTCACCACGGTTTACGTGAACCGGATCCTGCGCCATCTGCGGGAACGCGGGCTCGTGATCTTCCGCAACGGCCGGCTCCGGATCCTCGATCTCGAGGCGCTCTCCCGGATCGCGGAAGTCTGTCCGTTCGATATCGTGGAACTGTCGCCCGCGCCGGTATCGACGGCGGGAAGCAGCCGGATCAGGCCGGCGCCGGGCCGTTTCTCCGCCGCGACGACGCAACTCCGCAGCAAGTAGCGCTACTTGCCGCCGCCGTGGCCGGCCTTGCGGAGACGCTCCTCGTTGCCGCCGGAGCGTTGCGACCAGACCTCCTCGTAGAACCGCACGGCGTCCGCCATGGTGGCGAACTCGAAATGCTGCGGCTCGTCGTCCCGCGAATGAATGGTGACGCGGATTGCCGCTGCGGCTTCCTGGGTGATCTCGATCCGGGTGATCGAATCAGGCTCGCCCGAGAACCGGGGCTGGGGGACGCAACTGGGGGCCATCTTCTCTCTCTTCTCGGGGGCGACGGCGTGTGCGGGCAGCTTCGTCGAGCGCGCGCGCCGCACGACGTCCCCTGCAATCGGCGCGACGATCCGCACAAGTCCGATCGACCAGCCTGGTTGATCGAATGGTCGGCCGGACCCTATCGGGAAACCGTAACGGAAAACCGTCCGCAAATCGACATTTTCCGTCCGCTAACGAACCAATGCCCTGCGTTTGTCGGGGTCGCTGCCGCGGTGCGACGGCACTTGCGGAATCGGCAGCCCCCCGCATGTGGGATTAAATTCCAAGGAAGAATGGCGGAAGCGCGGCGGAATCTATCCACACCAATCGAGGGTGTTATAGTTTATATTTACCCGGTTTCGACAAGCAATTCGGCCCCGCGCTTCCGTGCAAGAGCCATGCCGCGAGGCCGGCCATGGCAGGGCCGGGCCGCGGCGGCCGAGTCGCCGCATGGCGAGTTGTTGCCGCCGAGGGGGTCTCCGGTCGGCGTCGCCGTTGCATAGCGCTTCCGCGGGGCTGGATGACCGGCGGCGGCGCGGCTTGCCGGTTGGCTGCGGCCTCGGGTAAACGGGCGCCATGGCGCCGCCGATTCTCCTTCTCCGCGACATCAGCCTCACCTTCGGCGGCACGCCGCTGCTCGAAGCGGCGGAGCTCTCGGTGTCGGCGGCGGAGCGTGTCTGCCTCGTCGGCCGGAACGGCTCCGGCAAATCGACCTTGCTCCGGATCGCCGCCGGCACCGTGCAGCCCGATGGCGGCGAGCGTTTCCTGCAACCCGATGCGACGCTGCGATATCTCCCCCAGGAACCCGACCTTGCCGGCTTTCCGACGACGCTCGCCTATGTCGAGGCCGGCCTCGATCCGGCCAGCGACCCGCATCGCGCCCGCTATCTTCTGGAGCAGCTCGGCCTCACCGGCGGAGAGGAACCCGCACGGCTTTCGGGCGGCGAGGCGAGGCGCTGCGCGCTCGCCCGCTGCCTCGCACCCGCGCCGGACATCCTGCTGCTGGACGAGCCGACCAACCATCTCGACCTGCCGGCGATCGAATGGCTGGAGCGGGAGCTCAAATCATCCCGCGCCGCCCTCGTGCTGATCAGCCATGACCGGCGCTTCCTCGACACCCTCTCGCAGGCGACCGTCTGGCTCTCCCAGGGTCGGACGCGCCGGCTGGAGCAGGGCTTCGCCGGCTTCGAGGCCTGGCGCGACGAGATCGTCGCCCAGGAGGAGGTGGCGCGGCACAAGCTCGATCGAAAGATCGCGGCGGAAACCGACTGGCTGCACAAGGGCGTGACGGCGAGGCGCAAGCGCAATCAGGGCCGGCTCCGCGCGCTCTTCGAGCTCCGTGCCCGGCGCCGGGAGGAGCGACGGGCCGTGGGCGAGGTCAATCTCGTCGCGAGCGCCGGCGACATTTCGGGCCAGATGGTGATCGAGGCGAAGGCGATCGCGAAATCCTACGGCGCGACCCCGGTCGTCGCCGACTTCTCCACGCGCATCAAGCGCGGCGACCGCATCGGCATCATCGGGCCGAACGGCGCCGGCAAGACCACGCTGCTGAAGCTCCTCCTCGGGGAACTGGCGCCGGACGGCGGCAGCGTCAGGCGCGGCACCAATCTCCAGATCGCCGCGCTCGAGCAGGGGCGCGACAGCCTCGATCCGGCCCGGAGCCTGAGCGCGACCCTCACTGCGGGCCGCGGCGATACGGTCTTCGTCGGCGAAACGCCGGTTCACGTCATCAGCTACATGAAGGACTTCCTCTTCCTGCCGGAACAGGCCAGCACGCCGGTCGGCGCGCTTTCCGGCGGCGAGCGCGGCCGGCTGGCCCTCGCGCGCCTGCTGGCGCGGCCCTCCAATCTGCTGGTGCTGGACGAGCCCACCAACGATCTCGATCTCGAGACGCTCGATCTGCTGCAGGAGATGCTGTCGGACTATGCCGGCACGGTTCTGCTGGTGAGCCACGATCGCGATTTCCTCGATCGCGTCGTCACCTCCGTGATTGCCGCCGAAGGACAGGGGCGGTGGCGCGAATATGCGGGCGGCTACAGCGACATGGCGCTGCAGCGCGGCGACCGGGCGGTAGCGGCTCCCGAGCGGCCGCGCCGCACGAAACCCGCCGGGCCGCCGCGCCCGGGCGCGGTGCGCCGCAGGCTTTCCTTCAAGGAGGAGCATGCGCTGAAGACGCTGCCCGACCGCATCGATGCGCTCCAGGCGGAGATCGCGGCGCTTCAGGCGGCGCTGGCGGACCCCGCGCTCTATGGCCGCGACCGGGCCGGCTTCGACAGGGCCGCGGCCGGCCTGCGCCAGTCCCAATCCGCGCTCGCCGCCGCCGAGGAGGAATGGCTCGCCCTCGAGCTCAAGCGCGAGGAGCTCGAGGGGATCTGATCGCCGGCGAAAGGGGACCGATGAGCTGCTTCGTCTATGTGCTGGGGAGCCGGCGCGGGCACGACCATCGCACCTATGTCGGCTGGACCGTCGATCTCGAGAAGCGGCTTGCGCAGCACAATGCCGGCCTCGGCGCCAGATCGACGCGCGGGCGCGGCTGGAGCCTGCTTTACGCCGAGCGGTTCGATACGCGGGGCGAGGCGATGAGCCGGGAGTGGCACATCAAGCGCGACCGCAAGTTCCGCGCGATGCTGCTGGCGAAGGAATCGGATTGAAAGAACCTGCCGCCGGCAGGGGGACCGGCACGCGCGGGGATCGCCATTGGATTGCCCGGGATTCCCTGTATTCTCGCTGGCATCGGGCGTTCGGAAGGCGACCGACGCGCCTTCCCCGTTTCTCCCGGCCGGACCCGATCATGACGAAACTGCCAAAACCGAAGCCGAAACGTTCCGACCTCCGGCGCCGCGAGCCCCGGGCCGCGCTCGCCGAGGAATCCGTCCCGCCGGAGGGGATGCCGAGGTTCGGCACCGAGATCCGGACGCTGCGCAAGCAGCGCGGCATGACGCTCGCCGAACTCGCCAAGGCATGCGGGCTGTCGGTCAGTTTCCTCAGCCAGGTGGAGCGCGACGCCTCCAATCTTTCGGTCGCGGCGCTCTACAAGATCGGCAAGGCGCTCGGCGTCAATCTTACCTGGTTCTTCCACGCCGGCGACGGCGACCTCATGGGCGAGCGCCATTACATCGTGCGCGCGGATCGGCGGCGGCAGCTTCGCTATGGCACGGGCATGCTGGATCAGCTTCTGGTGCCGCACCTCAACGGCGCGCTGGCGCTCTTCGTCATCGAGTTTCCGCCCGGCGCCTTTAGCGGCGACGCCAAGATCGCGCCGAACAGCGAACATGCCGGCCTCGTGCTCGAAGGCGAGTTCGAGCTCATGCTGAACGGGAAACGCTTCCTCCTGAAGGCGGGAGACAGCTTCGGCTTTCCGGGCTCGCTGCAGCATCGCTACGGCAACCCGGGCCGGCGGAAGACGGTCGTGGTCTGGACCCATACCCCGCCGACCTATTGAGAGGCGATGGCGCCAAAGGCGGAATTCGGCGGTAAAATTTCACTATTGTCTCATTTTATAGAAATCATTACAGTTTATAACAATAGAGCCGGAGCCCGGTCGGGGCACATTGGAGGGAGACGACGATGGGCGCGATGCGTATCCAGCCGATCACCAAGGCGATCGGTGCGACGGTGGAAGGAATCGACCTCAACAAGGACCTGACCGCGGCCGTCGCGGACGCGCTCTACGAAGCGCTGATGAAGCATCACGCGCTCGTCTTCCGGAAACAGGCCCTGACGCCGGAAGCGCATATCGCCTTCGCCGACAGCATCGGGCCGGTCGTGCCGTTCCATCCCTTCTATCCCTCGATCGAGGGTCATGGACCCATCGCCGTCATCACCGACAAGAAGGACAGCCCGCCCGAGAACGACATGTGGCACAGCGACCTCAGCGCCACGAAGAAGCCGCCCTTCGG
>CAZMUZ010000113.1:0-11806 GCA_964569315.1 uncultured Rhodospirillaceae bacterium
TCCATCGACTGCGCCGCCAGGACGGAGTCGATGACCGCCTGCTCCGTCGTGTCGTGAAGCGCCGCCATGGTACTGGCCGAGCGCAGCGCCGCTTCGGTGCGGGTCCAGCCGGGGCAGACCGCATTGACGCGGATGCCCGAGCGCCCGAGCTCCTTGGCGAGCGTGCGGGTGAGGCCGATCACCGCGTGTTTCGAGGCGACATAGGCGGCGAACTCCGCTTCGGCGGACCGGCCCCAGAGCGAACTCGTATTGACGATGCGCCCGCCGTCGGCCATCTGCCGCACGGCGTAGCGGGTGACGAGGAAGGTGCCGGTCACGTTGATATCGACGATGCGGCGGAAGTTCGCGAGCACCTCGGGGCTCTCGTCGCGGATCGGCGTCAGCAGCTCGAGCCCGGCATTGTTGATGAGCACGTCGAGCGGACCGATCTGCGCCATCACCGAACCGAGCCGCGCTTCGTCCGTAATGTCGCAGCGCCAGGCCTTCACCGGCTGGGCGGCGATGTCGGAGAGCGTCTCTGCGACCGCCTCGATGCCTGCGTCCTCGGCGAGCACATGCAGGTGCGCGCCGGCCGCGGCGAAGCCGCGCGCCAGGGCTTCCCCGATCCCACGGCTGGCGCCGGTCACCAGGACGCGCGCGCCGGCAAGGCCAAAATCGGTCATCGTTGCTCCTGTCTTCGGGCGGGGGCCGGAACCGGCGACCGGCGTCAGTCTAGCGGGTTTTGCCGTCGAACAATCCCGTCAGCATCGAGGGGTCGATTTGCAAAGCGGGATCGAGCCGCGCCTCCGCCGATCCGAAATTGAGATTGAGCGACATGACCTGTGCGAAAAGCGGCGGCAGCTTGCCGACCTCGTCGCGGCTGCCGAGATATTCCACCGCCTCCTCATAGGCTGTGAAGCGGAGGCTGCTTTCGATCATGATCCGAAAGGCATCCGGTGCCATATCGAAATGCGGCGCCGCGCGCTCGGCGAAGGCCTGCGGATCCTTCAGATAGAGATCGACCGCACGGTAGAAGCCGCGGAGGAACTTGCGGAATTTCTCGGGATTTTCGGCAAGAGCCGCGTTGCGCGCGATGACGACGTCGAGCACGATTCCCGGATAGTCCTGCGAAGAAACCAGCAGTTTCGCCCCCGGCCGCATCGTCGGGTTCAGAACCTGCGAGAGATAGGGTTCGTAGGTCGCGATCGCCGCCACGGACGGATCCTGGAAGACGGCGACCGAATCGGCGCTTCCTATCTCCTTGACCTTGACGTCGCCGAGGGTGAGCCCCGCCTTCTGAAGCTCGAGCTGCAGCAGCAATCTGGCCGGGATATTGGGCTCGAAAGCGACCGTCCTGCCCTTGAGGTCGGTCGCCGCGGTGATCGATTGGTCGACCACCACGCCATCGCCGCCGACGGAAACGTCGGTCGTGCCGATGATGAGGCCCGGCATTCTCGCGCTGCGCGGCGAGCTCTGGTACTCGCCGATGGACCGCATGTCGATGTCGATATCGCCGCGCGCCATGGCGGCGCTCACGACGGACCGCTCGGCTTCGAACCGCCAGACGAAATCGAGTCCCTCCTCCGCGAAATAGCCGAGATCCTGCGCAACGAGGGCGGGCGCCACGCCGGGCCAGGGAGGGAACAACGCCACGATCCTGTCGCTCGCCTGCGCTTTATCCGGCGTCAGGAGCACGCCGGCGACCGCGAGAGCGGCTGCGGCGGCAAGCCAACGCTGCACCATGCGTCTTCTCCCCGATCCTTCGAGGTCGACTTGCCGCGGCAAGAGACAGTCCGGCTCGACCGACGCCGGATCGGAACGCGCCGGCGTCGATGCACCTTATAACCGGTCGCGCGCGTCGGGTGAACGCTCTCTGCCTTTCCGCGCAGCGATCCAACGCGGCGCAAATTGGTTAACTGCGCGCGATCAGGCTTTCATAGCCGTCGCTGAATATGCGGAAGGCGAAATAGAGGAAGAGCAGGGCAGAGAGCAGCGCGAGGATCCGGGTCAGGCGCGGTCCCAGCGCGCGCCCCGCCTGTCCCGCCAGCAGCGCGATCCCGAGCGACCAGAGCAGACCCGCCGCGAAGAACCCGGCGAAGAAGGGCAAGAGCGCGTTGCCGGCATCCGCGTAGGCGGCGATCAGGCTGCCGCCGACCGCGGCAAACCAGAGAATGGCCGAGGGCGAAGCGAGAGCCAGCACGAAGCCCATCCGGAAATGGGTGGCGCCGGCCGCGCGAGAGAAAGCGGGCCCGTCGAGGATCTCCGTCGCGGCACGGTTACGGCCGAAACTCTCGCACAGCATCCGCCAGGCGAGGAACAGCAGTGCCGCCGTGCCGCCGATCCAGAGCGTCCAGCGGACGATCGCATGCTCCAGCAGCAGCGACACCGCGAAGAGCGACGCCACCGCATAGAGAAGGTCGCCGAAACAGGAGCCGAGCCCGATCAGGAAGGCGGCCATGCCGCCGCTCTGCAGACCGGCGCGCACCATCGCCAGATTGACGATGCCGAGGTCGAAGCAGAGCGAGAGCGACAGCAGGAAGCCGGCGACGAAAAGCTCCATCCCGATCGACCCGCCTGCGCTTTCCTCAATCGCCTCTCGAGAGAACGGCGCCGGCGCCGCTATGCCATGGCGGCGCCGGCGCGCCCGGCAATCAGGCCTTCTTGCGGCGCCGGTCGATCGAATCCGCCAGCACGCAAAGCATCTCGAACATGAGATTGGCGGCATTGAGCGCGGTGTGGCCCGACGGATCGGCGAGCGGCAGCACTTCGCAGACGTCGCCGCCGACGATATCGAGCCCCTGCAGGCCACGGATGATGACCTGTGCATCGCGCATGCTGAGCCCGCCCGGCTCCGGCACGCCGGTGCCGATGCAATAGACCGGGTCGAGGCCGTCGATGTCGAAGGTGATGTAGGTCGGGCCGTCGCCGCAGACGCGACGCGCCTCCTCGATCACCTTCTTGCGGCCCATCTCCTCGAAATCATCCATGGTGACGATGCGCATGCCGACGTCGTGGCCATATTGGATGTCGTCGTCGCCGAAGCGCGTGCCGCGAAGGCCGATCTGGATCGTCCGCTTCGGGTCGATGATCCCTTCCTCCACCGCGCGGCGGAACGGCGTCGCATGGTTGATCTTGGTCCCGAGATAGTCGTCGAGCGTGTCGGCATGGGCGTCGAAATGGACGACGCTGAAGGGCTTGCCCGTGTACATGCCGCGGAGGATCGGAAGGGTGACGGTGTGGTCGCCGCCTGCCGTGATCGGCGCGACCCCGCCTTCGGTCAGCTTGCGAAAGAAGGCCGTGATCTGATCGATGCTCACCAGCAGATCGAAGGGATTGACCGGCGCGTCGCCCATGTCGGCGACGCTGCAGAGCCGGAAGGGCGCAATGCGGCTCGTCGCATTGACGCGCCGGATGATGCGGGACATCTCCCGGATCTGCGCCGGACCCTGGCGTGCGCCGGTTCGGAAGCCGGTACCGAGATCGAACGGCACGCCGACGAGCCCGACATCGACCCCTTGAGGGGCGGCGACCCGGGGGCAACGCATGAAGGTCGGGGCCTCCGCGAAGCGCGGGACGATCGAAGCATCGAGCGGCTGGTAGCGCGGGGAGGAATCGTTCATGGAAATGTCTCCGGCAAGAGCTGGGGGTGGGGTCGAGATTTCTAGCCGCGATGCTGGGTCCAGTCGACCGCCGAGTCAATTCCGGGCGACGCATCTGCGGGACTGTCCGGGCGCCGGCCGCAATTGCCGGGAATCCGCCGGTTTCGGGCCGCTCAGACTCCGATCAACGCCAGCGAAACGAGGGCCAGGGTCGCTACGGTCGCCGTCGCCAGCGCCCGAAGTCGCGGCGGCCGGCGGCCCAGCAGGAGCTCGATCGCATAGAAGATGACGAAGCAGCGCACCAGCATCTCGGCGAGACTGAGCTGGAACTCGCGGTCCATCGGCGCCGTCAGGGCCGCGATCGCGACCAACGCCATCAGCAGGTCGAGCGTCGTGACCTGGAACTCGCCCTCGCCGCGGAAGTAGATGGCGATGCCGATCCCGATCGCGATGAGGGCGACGAGGCCGTTGACCCATTCGCCCGCGAACCAGTCGCTGCTCATCTCGAAGATCGAGTAGTAGGTCACGATGAGCACCGCCAGATAGGCGGCCGCGCGCACCAGATAGATAAACCAGGGCCGGTGCAGCAGCAGCGCCGCCAGCATGACGAGGGCCATCAGGAGCGACGCCGCCGCGAGGTCAGCCGATAGCCGCCCCACGGCGATGGCGCCCGCCATGAGATAGGCGGCGACGCCGGCTTCGACGAAAACGAGGGCCGCCCGCCCGAGCCAGGGCCAGCGAAGGGCGGGATCGACGACCCGCCGGACGCGGCCGGTGCCGTTCGGCTCATGCGGCCGGAAGCCGCTGCGGCGCACCAGAAGATAGGCCGCGACCGCCAGCGCGCAGATGCCGATGTACCAGGCGAGCACAATCCAGTCCCGCTGATAGCGGAAAAGGAAGGCCGAGAAGACGATCAGCGCCTGGACGGCATAGATGATCGCGACCGCCTCGTGGTGCCGGAAGCCGAGCGAGAGCAGCTTGTGATGGATGTGATTGCGATCCGGACTGAAGGGCGAGCGCCCGTCGCGAAGCCGCAACAGCATGACCATGGCGGTGTCGAGCACCGGAAGCCCCAGCAGCAGCAGCGGTATCGCGGCGCTCATCGCGTTCGGCGGCTGCTCCATCAGCATGATCGCGAGCACGCCGATGGTGAAGCCGAGGAGCTGGCTGCCCGAATCCCCCATGAAGACGGTGGCCGGATGGGTGTTGTAGCGCAGGAAGCCGAGTACCCCGCCGATTACCGCCGCCGCGATGACGAGGATCGCCGGATTGCTGCCGCCGAGGAAGGCGAGCAGGCCGATGGTGCCGACGCTGAGGATGGCGCAGCCCGCCGCGAGGCCGTCCAGCCCGTCGAGAAGGTTGAAGGCGTTGGTGACGGCGACGAGAAAGACGACCGTAATCGGCAGACTCGCCCATATCGGGATCGGATCGAACCCGGCGAGCGGCAGATGGGCGATCCGCACGCCCCCCGCCACCACGAGCAGCACGGCGCCGAGCTGTCCCAGCAGCTTCATGCGGTAGTCGAGCTGAACGCGGTCGTCCCAGATGCCGAAGACGACGATGACCGCCGCGCCGGCGAGATAGATGCCGATCCCGTCATAGACCCTGAGCCAGACGAGGCAGGGCAGCGCCGCGCCGATGGCGATGGCGATCCCGCCGACGCGCGGGATGAGGGTCGCGTGGCTCTTGCGCGGATCCGGGGCATCCATCAGCCGCAGCCGATGCGCATAGCGAACGAGCTGCGGGGTCAACAGCATGCTGATGAAGAGCGCCAGCAGGAGACCCAGATAGATCGCGGTCATGCGACCTCCTGGCGTTCGCGCGCCGGCGACCGGAAGGCCATGCGCGCCCTCCGCAGGCGATCGCCGGACGCTCCCGATCGGTCAGATGACGACGGCACGGCGAAAACCTCAGTCGGGGATATAGGCGGGAAGCTCTGGATAGATCGCGTGCGCGAAGCGCAACAGCCGCGCATCGGCGGCCGCTTCCGGCTCGTCCCGACCGAGGGCGGTTACCAGCCGGACCATGGCGCCGTCGGTCCGATGCCGGAGGATCGAGTCCTGCAGGATGAACCACTTCACGAGATACTCGTTGGTGATCATGCGGCCACGCTGCTGGAACCAGTAATAGACGACCTGACGATCGAGGCCGCGGCTTATCACCACGCGGTTCGCGGAGACCGCCGGGCTGTCCGGGCCGGCCAGATCGAGCGCGACCGGCTCGATGTCCACGATTTCCCATCCGCCGCCGGGGATGCAGGAGCGCGGCGAGTGGGCGGAGGCGCCTTTCCGCTGCGAGGCGTAATAGGCGATGTAGAGATTGACCGCGTTGCCGGAAATGCTGCTGCGGAAATCGGCATTGAAATAGTCGTCGAGCTGAAGGGCGCCGAGCACGGAGAGATCGAGCGGCGCCTCGGTGCCTTCCCACTCGCCGATCTGCGTCGGGAACAGCAGGAAGGATTGCCGCTCCGGCACGACCTCTGCACGCTGCTGGACCAAGGTGCTACCGACGAGGGCGATCGCCACGAGCCCGAGGCCGGCGAGCAGCGGCCCGCCGAGACGCAAAGGTCGGTCGGTCGCCGCACGTACCCGCGGCGGCGCGTTGGCGGACCGGCGGAAATCGAGGGCGAAGGCATCGCGAATCCGCAAATCCGGCCCGCCCCACCGTAACAGGAGCGCCGCCTCGCCCAGCAGCAGCGCCAGGCAGAGGATGAAGACGACCCAGCCCTCGAAGAGGTGCATAAAGCCTTCGGCCGCGGCGATGCCCCAGCCATCCACTAGCACGCCGATGAAGCCGATCCGGAGGCTGTTCATCAGGATGGTGATGGGAATGGCGGAGAGGAACAGCACCGCCCGCTGCCAGAAGGGACCGCGATAGAGATAGGCGACGAGGAACCCGAAGCTCAGCAACGGGAAGAGGTAGCGGAGCCCGCTGCAGGCTTCGGCGACCTGGAGCTTGTAGATCCCCAGGTCGATGACGTTCCCCTCGAGGAACACGCTGATCCCGGCGAGCCGGATGACGGCGACGCCGAGCAGCGAGGAGAGAAGCTGCAGCTTCGCCGACAGCGCCACGTAGAGAAAGTTCGGCAGCGGGATCATGAAGACGAGATAGACGAGCGGTGCCCAGAGGATGGCGGCGCCGCGCCAGCCGATACCGGCCACGACGAGGCCGAGCAGCGCCACCAGCATGGCGTATTGCACGACCGTGTAGATTGTCGCGAGCTCGCCGACCGCGAAGAGGAGCAGCCCCGCGAAGAGGATCGCCGCCCCGCTCCAGCTCGGCCGGAGGGGCGCCGCGGCAAGCCGGTCGCGCTGCTGTAGCGCCAGCAGGATCGCAACGATCGGAATGAGATAGCCGTGGCTGTATTCGGCCGTCTCCCACATCCGCGCCATCTCGGCAAGGCCGTCGCGGAAGAGGAACCCCAGCGCCAGGAGGATGACGAGCAGCAGCGGCAGGAGAAGCAAGCGGTATCCGTCTCCCGCGCCCGTCGCTCTTTCCGAAAGGTTCTGGTTTGTCATCATCCGTTTGGCAGGGAAGTTGAGAGGAACATCGGACCCGTGGGGATTATCCCTTCCGGGACGCGACAGCAGGGTGACTTCCTGCGGGCCGCCCATGGCCGAGGCAGGTCACGATCCCCGCGGCGAAGCGTTCCGCCATGGCCTCCACGGTGAGATGCGCCGCCCTTGCGCGACAGGCATCGGCATAACGCGCCTGCCGATCGGGGCTGAGGAGATAGCGAGCGACGGCTTCGGCATAGGCATGGAGATCGGGATCGGTCATCTCCCCGTTGCGGCCCGGCTCGAGATAGGCGATCTCGGGCCCATGCCCGGGCAGGCTGGTGGTGAAGAGCGGCAGCCCGAGCGCCAGCGCGTCGTTGATCGCGAGCCCGACACCGCCCGGCATCAGAAGCGCCTTGCTGAGCGCGAAATAGGGCACCGCCTCCGTGGCAAACTTCGGGCCCACATAACGGATCCAGCCGTGCCGGGCGGCGGCGGCCTCCACCAGATGCTGGTCCGGCCCGGCCCCGACGAAGATCATCCGGAAATCCGGGACGCGCCGCCGGACCTCCTCGCAGGCCTCGATCAGGAAGCCGATCCGCTTCTCCCGGTAGATGGCGCCGCAATAAAGCGCGACCGTGCCGCCTTCGAGCCCGAGCTCGCCCCGCAGCTTCTCCAGCGCGCCCAGGGTGAGGGCATCGCGCGCCGCGCGAAGTCTCGTCGAATCGATGCTGTTATCGACCACCGTCACCCGCTCCGACGGAAAGCCAGCGTGGCGAAGCGGCTCGAGACTGCGGTCGCTATAGGCGAAGAACCAATCGGCACGGCGGGTGACGAACCCTTTCCAGCGCTGATGCGTGCGCTCTAGAAACCCGCGGGCAGCCTGGAAGTTCTCGCCGTGACCCCAATAGGCGATCTTCGGGCGATTCCGCAGGCCACGCATCATCACCCGGTAGTTCAGCAGCAACCGGCTCGACTGCTCGAGGATGACGAGGTCGCTGTGGCGCAGCTCTTCCGGCGCTGGCTGCCAGATCAGCTCGCGTCGGCCGATCGCGAGGTAGCGGTTGCGAATGCGCCTCGCCCAGGATTCTTCGAGGGGCACCGTCTTCGGGATGGTGCCGGGCCGCTCGTCGCCATAGAGCACGGCAAGGTCGATGCCACGCGCCGCAAGTTCCTCATGCAGCCGTCGGAAGAAGGCCAGCCGGTAGTGCGGCATGACGCGCTGCAGAATGACGACGCGGCGGCGCGGCTGGCGGCCCACAAAGTTCACCGGCGCACCGTGGCGAGGGCGCGACCAAGTAGCTGGCGATCCGCCGGATCGAGGCCGACCGCGAGCAGGACCGCGGCATAGATCAAGATCGCCGCGGCGGCGATCGGCCAGGTCGCGGCTTCGGAGAGCCGATCTTGCAGTAACGCGGCACCCGCCCATAGCGCCGCACCGATCCCCACCGGCCAGGCGCTGGCGCGGCTGAAGGGATGGACGCGGAACAAGACCGACACCTCGACGAGCCGCGCGAGGTTGAGCGCGATCGTCGTCGCGAGCATCGCCGCCGCCGCGCCGAGAATGTCCCATTCTCGAATCGCCACATAGTTCGCGACGATGACCGCCGCGGCATAGACGACGCTGTTGGCGAGGACGAGCTTCGTCTTTCCCGAGAGGATGAGCACATAGTTTGCCGAGCCGGTCAGGCAGTTGACCAGAGCGGCGGCGGAAAGCAGAACGAAAGCGGGCGCCGCGGCGCGGAACTCGGCACCGAAAAACCCCATGATCTCCGGCGCTGCGATCGCGAAGAAGAGGAAAGCCGGTACTGCCAGCAGCGTTACCCAGCGCAGGCTCAGCCGGAAGAGCGGCTCGATCGAGCCGATCCCGGTCCGCGCGATACGGTCGGCGAAGAGCGGCGACATGATGGTTTCCACCACCATGAGCAGGATCGTGATCATCGCCGCCGTCATCAATGCGGCACTGTAAAGCCCGACCTCATGGGCGCCGGTCAAGGACAGCAGGATGAGCGTGTCGGATCGCATCGCCGCCAGATTGAAGAGCGCGGCGCCGGTCAGCGGCCAGGAGGCGCCGAGGAGGCCGAGCCAGCCGATCGCCGCGCCCGATGCCGCGACGGCGGTTGCCTGCCGCGCCGCCATCCGATGGAAGGCCGCGAGCGCACCGAGCGCCGTGGTGGCGCTGGCCGCCGCGACGGCCGCGACAGCGCCGAGGATCGACGCGCCGAGCCCATAGGCGAGCGCGCCGAAGCCGAAGCGAAGCAGCGGATCGAGGCCGTAACGGAGCAGCATGCGGACCCGAACGTCCTGGATGGCCTGGAGGCCCGCCAGCAGCACGGTGCCGACGGCGATCGCCGGCAACGCCGGCGCGAAGGCCTGCAGCACGGGCGCGATCCCCGGCGTCGCCGCGAAGAAGCTGGCGGTGATGGGGCGGGCCGCGAGCGCCAGCCCGGCTCCGACGGCGCAGCCCGCCAGCAGCACGAGAAAGGCGGCACGCCGCAGGATCGCCCGGGCGCCCGCCATGTCGCCGCGCGCCCGCGCACCCGCCGCTTCACGCAGCACGATCGCGTCGAGCCCCAACACCACCACGATGGCGAGCGCGTTGAGCAGCGCGTAACCCGCGGCGAAGAGGCCGAAATCGGCAGGGCCGAACCAGTGCGCCACGGCGATGTTGAAGAAATAGTTCGCCCCGAGGCCGATCGCCGTCATGCCGAGGGCGAAGGCGGTCGATTTGGCGGCCCTGCCGAGATCGGGCGCGGCACTGTCGGAGGGTTGGCTATCGCGCATCGGCGTCGGCTGCGGCTCGTTCCCGTCCGGCTCTACTGGGCGGGTTGCCCAAAATTCGGCCGCACGTCCTGCCGGAAGACACCGCTCCGGAAGGCGTCGCTTTGCCCTGGCGACAGGTTCTGTAAATTGTACATGCCGATGCCGGCGCCGGGCCATTTCGCGCGCACCAGCTCGACATACTTGACGAGCAACGCCGGATCGCGCGCCACGATCTCGTCGCCGATCTTGTCGTAATCGGCGAGCATGATGGCGAGACGATTGGGGGTGCCGATCGCCTCATAGACCCTGTCCATGGTCGCGCGATCGAGAACGCGGTTGTAGCGCATGTCCACCACCAGATCGATCAGCCCTTCCTGCGCCCAGCGCACGCTGTCCTGCCCCTGCAGCATCAGCGCCGGATCGAGCGGATGCGCGTCGACGCTGAGCAGGATATCGGGTCGGATGTCGTGCAGCCGCGCGGCGACCTGCTTCACCACGTCGGTGACCGCCTCGTAGTTCCACTGCTCGATGCTTTCGACCCTTACCCCCGGCAGCCTGGTCTTGGCGACGTCAAGAGCGAGCGAGCGGTCGAATCGGCTTCGATAGTCCGCCTCGCATCGCGCGCTGGTGCAGATTCCCATGCTGCGGATGTAATCGAGATTGATCCCGTCCACGGGATAGCGTTGCGCCACCTCGGCCGCGAGCTCGACGATGAAGCGACGAAAGGCGGGATCGTGGATGTCGTACGCGTTCGTCGGCGTGCCGTCCGGCGCGAACTCGGGGAAAAGCGTCGATTCGCGAAGCGCCACGGTGATGCAGGCATGGACCTCGACACCGGCGTTGTGCGCCTGCTCGACGAGATAGGCGAGCGGATCGAACTTGTCCGAAACCCGGTCGATCAACCGGCGGTCCATCGGCGCCACGGCGCTCGGAAAGCGGGCTCCCGGCCCGTACCAGACGCAAGGCATGAAGACATTGAAGCCTGCGGCCTTGACCTTCGCGATGATGGCATCGGCCTTCTCGCGCGACAGCGCCCAGTCGATGTTCTCGTGGAAGATCATGCGCGCTTCGAACTCGGGTGCGGCAAGCGCCGCGGGCGAGCTCTGATCGGCAAGCGCTTCCTCGACCCAGCCGCCCGCAACCGCCTCGGCGCCCGCAGGGGCGGCACGACCCGCCTCATAGGCGTCATGCACCTCCCTATCCGACACGGCGCGGCCGAGCAGCGTCAGCTCGTCCAGGGCGCCGGCGAAGAAGCGGTTGCGGCGATCCGTCGCCGCCGCATCCGATCCCAGCGCCAGCGGCCCCTCCGAGGCCTCGGCGCCCGAGAAATTGCCCTGGAACTCGGCGACCCGTTCGCCATTCACGAAGAGCCGGCAATAGCCGCGTTCGCCGCTCGACCAGGTGGCGGTGATGAAAGACCATTTTCCGGATACCGGACGATATTTCGCGGAGCAATGAATTTGCTGCTGGTTACTCAGGATGAAATAAAGCCGATCCGACCCCGTCGGTTCCCACCACCCGGCCGAAACCGCCAGATAGCTGCTCGTCGGACCGGCCCAGCGGCCGGTCAGATAGGTTTGCGATCCGCTCGTACCGCCGTCCGGCTTCACCCAGAATGCGATCGTGCCCGCGCGCGTCGAGAGGCGTTTTTCGAGCTGGAGCGATGCGGCGCTCCCCGACCCGAAACGGAGCGCCCCGCCCGAGAGGCCGGCGCCATCGAACGCGGCGCCCTCGAGCGCCAGCTTGCCGCCCTGCTCCGAACCCGCGCCGTCGAACGGCAGCAGCGCGATGCGGTCGCGGCCGTCGGCGAGACCGATCGGATCGGCCGTCGCGGCGGCGCCGGCAAGAATCGTGAACGCAGCGGCCAGCGCCACGGCGAGGCTCCGAATAATGCAAAACCTTGCGCCGCGGCCCGGGGCTTTCGGGCGCAGCGCGAAGCTGACCGAGAACAACCGGTTGGCGATCTTC
>CAZMUZ010000114.1:0-11775 GCA_964569315.1 uncultured Rhodospirillaceae bacterium
GTGCAGGCCAGCATCGCATAGGCCGCTTCCGGGATCATCGGCATGTAGATGGTGACGCGGTCGCCCTTCTTGACGCCGTGTTTCTTCAGCACGTTGGCGAGCCGGCAAACGTTCTCGTGCAGCTCGGCATAGGTGATGCGGCGGCTGTCCTTCGGATCGTCGCCTTCCCAGATGATCGCCGTCTGGTCGGCGCGCTTGGCGAGGTGGCGGTCGATGCAGTTGGCCGAGGCGTTGAGCGAGCCGTCATAGTACCAGCGGATGCGGATATCGCCGGTGAAGTCGGTGTCCTTCACCTTGCTGTAGGGCTTGATCCAGTCGATGCGCTTGCCCTGCTCGCGCCAGAACCCCTCGGGATCGGCGATCGATTGCTCGTAGAGGCGGAAATAGCCCGCCTCGTCGATCCATGCCGATTTCGCCAGGGCCGCCGGAACCGGGAAAAGGGTTGCGCTGCTCATCGATGCCATGCCTCCCAAGAAATGTCGGCGTCCCGACGGACGGGCGTGATCCGGAAATCGCGACCGCGACATCTCGATTATCGACAGAAATCCGGGCGGAACAAGCGAGCCGCCCGCGGCCGCGCAAGGGAAGCTTAACCAGTTCCGGGCATAAGCTGGAGGATACCCTTTTCGGCACCGGAGCCCGCGTCCTTGACCTTCTCCCGCAATGCGTCGATCAAGGCGACCTTCCGTCGCTTTGCCGCCATCGCCGGGCTCTTCCTGGTCGCGATGGGGGCGACCGGCACCTGGATCGCGGCGCGGCAATCCGCCGCGCTCGACAATGTGCTGGTGGCGACGGCAGCGCTCCGCAATCACCTCGAAGCCGGCATGATGCAGAACGCGCTGCGCGGCGACCTGCTGGCCGCGCTGCAGGCCGCGAAAGCGGGCGATCGCGCCGGGCTCGCCCGGATCGAGGCCGAGCTCGCCGCCCATGCCGCAACGCTTCGCGCGCGCTTCGACGCCAATGCCGCCCTTCCCTTCGACCCCGGGATCAAAGCCGCCGAAGCGCAGCTCATGCCGCAGCTCGCCGCCCACATCGCCGCCGTCACTTCGCTCGTCTCGCTCGCGGGCCAGAATCCGGCGACCGCCGAATCGAGGCTCGCGCCTCTCATGGAACGCTTCGCCGCGCTCGCCCAGGCGATGGCGTCGGTGACCGAGCGCCTCGCCGCCTCCGCCGCGGCCGCGCGCGAGGCGGCGGACGAGAAGGCGTCGGTCGCGACCGCAGGCATCGTCCTGACCGCGCTCGCCGCCTTTCTTCTGCTGGCCCTGCTGGCGACGCGCCTCGGCCGCCAGATCGTCCATCCGCTCGATCGCCTCACCCGGACGATGGGCGCGCTCGCCGCGGGCGAACGCGACGCCGTCATTCCGGAGCGGGACCGCACCGACGAGATCGGCCGCATGGCGGCCGCGCTTCAGGTCTTCAAGGAAAATGCCGCCGTCGCCGACGCCTTCGCTGTCGCGCAGGCCCGCGAGCAGCAGGCGCGCGACGAGCATGCCCGCCGGCTCGACCGGCTGAGCCGGAGTTTCGACGAGCGGGTGAGCGGCCTGCTGCGCGAGGTGCTGCAGGCGACGGGCGAGATGGAAACCATGGCCGAGACGATGGCGGCGACGGCGCTCGATACCGGCGCCCGCTCGCGCACCGTCGCCGCCGCCGCCGCCGGCGCCTCCGCCAATGTCGGCACGGTCGCCGCCGCGACCGAGGAGCTCGCGAGCTCCGTCACCGAGATCGGCCAGCGCGTGCAGCGCTCGACCGAGATCGCCGGCCAGGCCGTGGCCGAGGTCGGCCGCACCAACGAGACCATGCAGGGCCTCGCGACCGCCGCCGAGCGGATCGGCAAGATCGTCGGCCTCATCGGCGAGATCGCGAGCCAGACCAACCTGCTCGCCCTCAACGCCACCATCGAGGCGGCGCGCGCCGGCGAGGCGGGCCGCGGCTTCGCGGTGGTCGCGGCCGAGGTCAAGTCGCTCGCGACCCAGACCGGCAAGGCGACGCAGGAGATCGCGGCGCAGATCGCCGACGTGCAGTCCGTCAGCGCCCGCGCCGTGGCGGCGATCGACGGGATCGGCCGCACCATCGGCCAGCTCGCCGAGATCGCGACCGAGATCGCGAGCGCGGTCGAAGAACAGTCGGCGGCAACGCGCGAGATCGCGCGCAACGTGCAGCAGGCCTCGGGCGGCACCGCCGCCGTCTCCGGCAATATCGCGACCGTCGATGCCGCGGCCGACGAGACGGGCCGCGCGGCGCAGCAGATGCTGGGATCGATTCAGGCGCTCGCCGAACGCTCGACCGGCCTTGGCGGCGTGATCGGCCGCTTCCTCGAGGAAGTGAAGGCGGCCTGAAAGGCAGCCTCCCGCCGCCTCCTTCGTCTCGACAGCTCTACTTGATCGACCCGCTCTCCGTCGCCGACAGCGGTTTGGCGCCGAGCGCATACCAATCCACCTTCCGCGTCGCATACATGGCGATCGCGAGGGCGACGAAGAGCCCGACGGCGCCCATCAGCAGGCCGTAGGTCTCGGCCTGCAGCAGCAGATAGAGAAAGCCGTGCAGCAGGCCGAGGAGCGCGGCGATCGCCCCGCCCGCGGCCCTGCCGACCGTGCCCGCGATATAGAGGCCGTTGAGCGCGATCACCGCGACCGAGGCGAGGAGATAGGCGAGGCCGAATCCCATCTGCTCGGCCAGCGCCAGCAGCAGCAGATAGAAGACCGCGATCGCGGCGCCGACCATCAGATACTGCACGAAATGGGTGCGGGTTGCGCGCATCACGCCGAATACGAAGATGGTCGCGAAGCTGAGGGCGATGACGAGGATGCCGTATTTGCCGATGCGGTCGGTCTGCTGATAGACGTCGCCCGGCTCGACGAGCGACACGCCGAAGGCATCCTGCTCGAGCGTCGGAAAATCGAGTTCGTCGCTGCGCCAGGCCTGCGGATAGTTCCGCGCCAGCGCGGAGACACGCCAGAGCCCCTCGAACCCCCGGTCGGTGATGGTTCGCGCCTCCGGCAGGAAGCTGCCGATGAAGTTCGGATGCGGCCAG
Source organism: uncultured Rhodospirillaceae bacterium (assembly GCA_964569315.1). Taxonomy (GTDB): domain Bacteria; phylum Pseudomonadota; class Alphaproteobacteria; order Dongiales; family Dongiaceae; genus CADEFF01. Next base: position 3,032 of record CAZMUZ010000114.1, read on the forward strand.
TCGCCGGCGAGCTTCAGTGTCGTCGTGCGCCCCATCGGGAGCAGGTCGATCGCCCGTGTGCCGTTGATCGCGAGCGTGATGGTGAAGGCGCTGGGGCCACGGCCGGGCGCGAGGCCGGGGAGCTTCGCATGAGCGCCGCTCTCGAAGAGGCGCCCCTGCGGCAGCCCCGGCACCGGCGCGAGCGACTTGCCGTCGAGCGTGAAGGCGAGGTCGCGCACCCCGCCCATGTCGGCGATGCCGAGCCCGAGGCTCGCCTCGGACCAGAGGATGTCGGCCGGGTCGATCGCGGCGGCGGGGTCCGGCGCCGGCAGCGTCCCGGTCAGGGTCAGCACCGCGTCATAGACCAGCACCTCGTAGACCGAGCGATGGCGGCGTTCGGTCGCAAGCCGGCCGTCGATGACGAGCGTCTCCGGCAGGATGTAGAGGAAGCGTTTCTCGATGCGCGGGTTCGCGTTCGGCTGCGGGATGCGGACCTGGTAGGGCAGTGCCAGATAGGGGCCGGCGAGCCGCTGCGCCCCGCCCCATTGCCCGGCGATCTCGTTCTCGACGTCGTAGCCGCGGCTCTGGCGCTCCCAGAGCAGCCCGCGGATCATCTCCAGCGGCGCCATCAATATCAGCGTCAGCAGCCCCAGCATGAGAATGCGCCCGGTGGCCGCGAATCCCGCCCGCGCCTGCGGATCGCCCTTGAGCAACGCTCCGATCATCGGTTCCCCTCTTCTGCCCCGCGCGGCGGACCGGCCAAGGCCGTCCGGCGCTTCCGGCAGCACCCGGGATAGACGCAAGCCATGGCGGAAGCGGCCCGGCCGCGGGGCATTTTCGGGGCATTTGAGGGGCGGTTCAGCCCGTCAGCAGAACCCAGCCTGCCTCGAGGCGGATCGCTTCGGGCGTGAGGCTTTTGCCCTGGCAGGGGCCGGCGATGCAGAACCCGTCGGCGACGCGGAAGAGCGCGCCGTGGCTCTGGCAGAGGAAGTAGGCGCCGTCCTCGGTGAGGAAGCGGTCGGGCGCCATGTCGAGCGGCGTGCCGACATGCGGGCAGGCATTGCGCCAGGCCCGGACCCGATCGGCGTCGCGATGCAGGAAGACTTCGCGGCGCGCACCGCCCTCGCCGATCACGAAGCCGCGCGCGGCACCCTCCGGCAGCGCCTCCAGCCGGCAGAGCCGGATCGGCGACACCCCGTCAGGCGATCCGCCGGTCGGCGCGGGGCCGCTCACGCCTTCATGCCGCCCATCTTGCTGAGCAGCTTCCAGGCGGCGGCATCGACCGGCATGACCGAGAGCCGCGATTGGCGCACGAGGCCGAGCTCGGCGAGCTTCGGCTCGGCCTTGATCTCGGCCAGCGTCACCGGGCGCTTCAGCGGCTCGACCGCCTTCAGATCGACCATGCCGAAGCGGCCGGTCTTGTCCGAGGGGTCGGGGTAGTAGGTCTTGGCGACCTCGGCGATGCCGACGATCGCGAGCCCCTCGACCGAATGATAGAAGAACACCCGGTCGCCGAGCTTCATGCCCTTGAGGTTGGCGGCGGCCTGATGGTTGCGCACGCCGTTCCAGTGCGTCCGTTTCTCCTGGACGAGCTTCTCCCAGGAATAGGAGGCGGGTTCGGATTTGACGAGCCAGTAGGCCATGGCGTGCTCGCTCCTCAACCCTTCCAGATGACCTGCTTCCAGGGCGCGATGGCGACGGAGGCGAAGAGGCCGGCCTTGGTGTAGGGATCGCCCGCGACGAAGGCTTCGGCGTCGGCCTTGGCGGGCACGTTCAGGATCAGCAGACTCGCCACCATCGCCCCGCCATCATCGCTCAGGATCGGTCCCGCCATCTGGATCTTCGCGTCGTTGGCCTTCAGATATTCCAGATGCGCGGGCCGGTTGGCGGCGCGGAGCGCGGCCGCGCCCGGCTTGTCGATGCAATGCAGCACGAAATGCATGATGGCGATTCCCCTTCGCTTCCCTGCCGATGGGTCCGGCGTGAGCGGGCGATCCTAGAGCATTTTCCCGCGAAGTGGGCACCGGTTCGCGGCAGAAAATGCGACCGGACCAAGGAATCCGGAGCGCGTTCCGAGTCAACTTCGAGGAAGCGCGGCTTTGGTCGGGCCCCTCTAGCGAGTCGATGGCGCCGCCGCGTCCGGCTCGCTGCGCGGCGGCCGTTGCAGCAGCGCTTCCAGCGCGGTCTCGATCGCGGCGCCGCGATTGAGGATCGCATCGACCGCGGTTGCGATCGGCATCTCGACCCCGGCCGCCGCCGCCATGCGGCAGACCGCGGCGGCGCTGTAGAGCCCCTCGGCCACGGTGCGCCGGCCGGCGAGATATTCGGCGAGCGTCCGGCCTTCGCCGAGCGCGATCCCGAGCGAGAGGTTGCGCGATTGCCGGCTCGTGCAGGTGAGGACGAGATCGCCGAGGCCGGAAAGCCCCATCAGCGTCGCGGCCCGCGCGCCGGTGGCGGCGCCGAACCGCATCATCTCGGCGAGCCCGCGCGCGACCAGCGCCGCGCGTGCATTGTCGCCGAGCTTGCGGCCGATCGCGATACCGCAGGGGATGGCGAGCACGTTCTTCACCGCGCCGCCGAGCTCGACGCCGGTGAGATCGTCGGTCCAGTAGAGCCGGAAATGGGAGGAGCCGAGCGAGGCGGCGAGCGATTGGCCGAGCCCGGCATCGGCGGCGCCGACCGTGGCCGCGCTCGGCAGGCCGGCCGCCACCTCGGCCGCGAAGGTGGGGCCGCTCAGCACCGCGATCGGCCGGTCCGGCAGCGTCTCGGCGAGCACGACGCTCATCGGTTTCGCGGTCTGCTGCTCGATCCCCTTGCAGCAGACGACGAGGGGCGTCTCGCGCGGCAGGTAGGAGGCCATCTGCTGCGCGACCTCGCGCAGGGTCTGCGCCGGCACCGCCAGCAACAGCGCATCGCGACCGGCGAGATCGGAAAGCCGCGCCGTGGCGATCACCGGGTCCGGAAGCTGGATATCAGGCAGATAGTCGGGGTTATGCCGGGTTTCGTTGATGCGGCTCGCCGTCTCCTGCCGGTGCGCCCAGAGCAGCGCCTCGCCGCCGGCCCGCGCCGCGGCGGTCGCGAGCGCCGTGCCCCAGGCGCCCGCGCCGACGATGCCCCAGCGGCGGAAGCCGCTCATGCCTTGACCCCGGCACCGACCGCCTTGGGGGCGTCCGGATCGAGCGGCCAGCGCGGCCGCGCCGCGACCATGCTCTCGTCCTCGGCGCCGGCCCGGAGCCGCTCGATGCCGGCCCAGGCGATCATCGCGGCATTGTCGGTGCAGAGCGCGGCCGGCGGCGCCACCAGCGGCAGCCCGGCCGATCGCGCGACCTCGGCGAGGCTCGCGCGGATGCGGCGATTGGCGGCGACACCGCCCGCCACCACCAGCGCGGTGGGTGCGGCGCCTTCGCCTCGCGCCCGGGCGAGGGCGCGCGCGGTGCGATCGGCGAGCGAGGCCGCGATCGAGCTCTGCAGCGCGAGCGCGAGCGCGTCGCGATCCGTCCCCGCGAGCCTGCCGATGCCACCCTCGGCGATGACCCGCTCGCGAAGCGCGGTCTTGAGGCCGGAGAAGGAGAAATCGCAGCCCGGCCGGCCGAGCATCGGCCGCGGCAGGGCGAATCGCGCCGCATCGGCGCCGGCGGCCTCGGCGCGCGCCGCCGCCGCCTCGATCGCCGGCCCGCCCGGATAGCCGAGGCCCAGCAGCTTTGCGCCCTTGTCGAAAGCCTCGCCCGCCGCATCGTCGACGGTCGTGCCGAGCCGGCGATAGCGGCCGACGCCCTCGACCAGCAGCGTCTGGCAATGGCCGCCGGAGACCAGCAGCAGCAGATAGGGGAACGCAATCCCGTCGGAAAGACGCGGGCTCAGCGCATGGCCTTCGAGATGATTGATGGCGAGGAAGCGCTTGCCGCTCGCGAGCGCCAGCGCCTTGCCGAAGGTGACGCCGACGAGGAGCCCGCCGATCAGGCCGGGGCCCGCCGTGGCGGCGATGGCATCGACCTCGCCCAGCGTCATGCCGCCCTGGCGCAGCGCTTCCGCGGTCAGCCGGTCGAGATGATCGAGATGGCTGCGCGCGGCGATCTCCGGCACCACCCCGCCATAGGGCCGGTGCTCGTCGAGCTGCGACAGCACGAGATCGACGAGGATGCGCCGCTCGCCATCGACGATGGCCGCCGCCGTCTCGTCGCAACTGGTTTCGAGGCCGAGGACCCGCATGGTGCCGGCACTCTAGGGCCGCGCCGCGGGCTTCGCCAGTTGGCGTTGCGGTCCAGACGAGCGCGCCATCGGCGACTCGGAGAATCTTCCGCGGCGGGCCGATGGCGCAGGCGCTGACGCATTTCTGTGGCCTCGATCCGCCGCCTTGCCAGCCCGGCGGCGACCGCCTAAAGCTTCGCCCATGAACGCAGGCGCGCTTCCGCTCCGGATCGGCACCCGCGGCAGTCCGCTTGCCCTGACGCAGGCGGCGCTGGTGCGCGATCGGCTCGTCGCCGCCCATCCCGCCCTCGCCGCGCCGGATGCGATCCGCATCGAGGCGATCCGCACCACCGGCGACAAGGTGCAGGACCGTCCGCTCGCCGAGATCGGCGGCAAGGGGCTCTTCTCCAAGGAGCTCGAGGAGGCGCTGCTCGACGGGCGGATCGATCTTGCCGTCCATTCCATGAAGGACATGGAGACCGTCCTGCGGCCCGGCCTCGCCATCGCGGCGATGCTGGAGCGCGAGGATCCGCGCGACGCCCTCCTCGCGCGCGCGGGCCGCAGCATCGCCACGCTGCCGCGAGGCGCCGTGGTAGGCAGCGCCTCGCTCCGCCGCCGCGCGCAGATTCTGGCCGCCCGGCCCGATCTCTCGGTGGTGATGCTCCGCGGCAATGTCGGCACCAGGCTCGAGAAGCTCGCCACCGGCGCCGTCGATGCGACGATCCTCGCCATTGCGGGCCTGAAGCGTCTCGGCATGGCCGACCGCGCGACGGCGGTCCTGGCACCCGAGGAGATGCTGCCGGCGGCCGGGCAGGGCGCCATCGGCGTCGAGATCCGCGCCGACGATCCCCGATGCCGCGACTGGCTCGCCGCGATCGATCACGCGCCGACGCGGATCGCGGTCGCGGCCGAGCGCGCCTGCCTCGCGGCCCTCGACGGCTCCTGCCGCACCCCGATCGCGGCTTTCGCCGAACCGGTCGAATCGGGCCGGCTCCGGCTTCGCTCGCTCCTCGCTTTGCCCGACGGCAGCAAGGTCCATCGCGACGACAGGACCGGCGACGCCAGGGATTCGGCGGCTCTCGGCCGCGCGGCCGGCGAGGCGCTCCGGGGCAAGGCGGAGCCGGCTTTCTTCGCCGCGATGAAGCATTAGGATAGGGCCATGGCGCCGATCGCACTCATCACCCGACCCGACGAGGATGCCGAACCGCTTGCGGCCGCGCTGATCGCGCGTGGCATCGAGGTGCTGCGCGAGCCGCTGCTGACGATCCGGCCGGTGGCGAACGCCCATCTCGATCTCGCCGGCGTCCAGGCGCTGCTCTTCACCAGCGCCAACGGCGTGCGCGCCTTCGCGAGCCTGTCCTCGCGGCGCGATCTGCCGGCCCTTGCGGTCGGCGACGCCACGGCGAAGACGCTGAAGGATGCGGGATTCCAGAAAGTGGAGAGCGCCGGCGGCGCGGTCGAGGATCTGGCGGCGCTGGCGACGCGCAAGCTCGATCCGCGCGGCGGCCCGCTCTTCCATGCCGCGGGCTCGGCGGTCGCCGGCGATCTCGCCGGGCTGCTCGGCAAGGACGGGTTCGAGCTGCGCCGCGTCGTGCTCTACGAGGCCGAGACCGCCCATGCGCTCTCGGCGGAGACCCGGGAAAAGCTCGCGGCGGGCGAAATCGGGCTGGTGCTGCTGTTCTCGCCGCGCACCGCCGAGACCTTCCTCCGTCTCGTCCGCGACGCCGGGCCCGAGGTCACGGCCGGCGTCGGGAAGGCGATCGCCCTCTGTCTCAGCCCGGCGGTCGCGCGCGCCATCGAGCCTTTACAATGGCGCGCCGTGAAGACGGCCGAGCGGCCCGAGCTGCCGGCCATGCTGGCGCTGGTCGATGTCGCGTCGGCGGAGCTGCGGCCGCAAGGCGACGGGCCGGGCCCGATCCTCGATCTCGAACCCGAGACGGTGCCGAACCCGGCCGAGATCGAGGCGGCGCTGAAGCGCATGACGCCGAAGCGCCGTTCCGGCGGCTTTGTGATTGCGTTGCTCGTTCTTCTGGCGATCGGCGCCGTCGCCTATTTCACCCGCGCGAGCTGGCAGCCGCCCTTGATGGCGATGCTGGATCGCGGCATCGCGATCGATACCGCCGACGGCACGGACGCCGGCACCGGCACGGGCGAGACGACAACCGTGCCCGCGGCCGGCGAGACGACGGCGGCCGCGGAAGGGCTGGCGCAACGCATCGGCGAGCTCGAATCCGATCTCGGCGCGATGAAGGCGGCCCTTGCCGATCTCGAATCGCGCACCGGCGAGGCGGTCGCGCAGGACTGGCAGAAGGCCGTGGCGGAGCTCGGCACGCTCGTCGCCGAGCATCACGAGAAGCTCGACCGGCTGGAACAGGACGTGACCGCGCTCGGCAGCGCCGATCGCGAGGGCGCCGTCGAGGAGCTTCGCAAGCTCGTCGGGCAGCAGGCGGCCCGCATCGAGGCGCTCGAAGAGCGCCCGGCGGCGAACCCCGCGGCGAATCCGGGAACGACGGTCGAAAACCCGGCGCCGGCGGCCTCGCCCGAGCTCGGCTATGCGGTCGAGGCGCTGCGCGACCAGAACAGCGCGCTGACCGCCGCCCTCGACGAGGCGCGGACCGAGATCGCCGAGCTCCGGCCGCTCGCCGGGCGGGTCGAGGCGCTGGAGGCGAGTGCTGCGAAGAATGTCGCCGAGAGCGGCAATGTCGCGCTGCTGCTCGCGGTCGCGCGGCTTTCCTCGGCGCTCAACGGGCCGCGGCCCTTCCCCTCGGAACTCGCGACCCTGAACGAGCTCGCCGCCAAGGATCCGTCCCTTGCCGGGGCGGTGAAGCAGGCGGCCGCGCCGATCGCGCCCCATGCCGAGAACGGCATCGCGACCTTCGGCGATCTGCGCGATTCCTTCCCCGATCTCGCCGATGCGCTCGCCCGGAGCGACACCGGCGAGGCGGTCGCCGATGCGGCCGGCGCCGAATCCGAAGGCTGGTTCCGCCGGCTGATGGCCTCGCTCGCCGACCTCGTCACGGTGCGGCCGACCGGCGCCGACGTCGAAGGCGACACGGTGGGCGCCCGGGTCGCCCGCGCGGAGGCGGCGGTGAAGACGGGCGATCTCGAGAGGGCGGCGAAGGAGCTCGACGGGCTGCCGGCGGCGGCCGGCTGGGTCGCCTCGGCCCGCGCGCGTGCCGCGGTCGCGCCCGCGCTCGACGCGCTCGAGGCGCTTGCGGTCGCGCGGCTCGGCCAGGCGACGCCCGGCACGAACGCGCCCGGCGACGCTTCCGGCGGATAGGCGGGCGCCGACACGCATGGCCCGCACCATCTTCTTCCTCGTGAAGCTCGCGATCCTCGTCGCCGCGGCGGTGTGGATCGCGAACAACCCCGGCACGGTCGCGTTCGACTGGCAGGGCTGGCATGTCGAGACCAAGCTCGGCGTGCTGCTTGCGGCCGTGCTGATCCTGATGGTGCTGGCGGCGCTGATCTACCGCTTCTGGGGCTTCATCGCGCGCGGCCCCCGCGCCATGGCGCGGGCGCGCGAGGAGAAGCGGCGCCTCAAGGGCTATCGCGCCCTGACGCAGGGCATGGTCGCCGTCGCGGCCGGCGATGCCGAGGAGGCGAAGCGCCAGGCGCGCATCGCGCACGGCATGCTCTCGGCCCCGCCGCTGACCCTGCTGCTGGCGGCCCAGGCGGCGCAGCTCAACGGCGACGAAACGGCGGCCGCGCGCTATTTCACGGCCATGCTGAAGAACCCGGAGACCGCCTTCCTCGGCATGCGCGGCCTCCTCAACCAGGCGCTGGCGCGCGGCGACCGCACCGAGGCGCTGCGACTCGCGGGCGAGGCCCATGCGGACCGGCCGGAGGCGGGCTGGGCCGCGAAGGCGCTGCTCGATCTCGAGCTCGAGGAAGGCCGCTGGGCGCCGGCCCGCAAGACCGCCCGCGCCGCGGCGAAGCTGAAGGCGATCACGCCGGAATCGGCGCGCCGCATCGAGGCGGTGACGCTCCTCGCCGAGGCCGAAGCCGAGCGCGAGGCGGTGCGTGCCTTCGGCCTCGCGAAGGAGGCGGCGAAGCTGCTGCCGGATTTCGTGCCGGCGGTCGCGATCGAGGCGAAGGCCGCGTTCCGCGGCGGCCGCCTGCGCGATGCGGAGAAATTGATCGAGAAGGCCTGGGCGCGCGGCCTCGCCCATCCGAACCTCGCCGCGATCTATGCGAGCCTCAAGCCGGACGAGTCGCCGGTCGATCGCGCGCGCCGTTTCGAGAAGCTCGCCGCGACCCGGCCGGAGGCGGCGGAGAGCCGGCTCGCTCTGGCCGAGACGGCGCTCGCCGCCGGGCTCTGGGGCCAGGCGCGCCACGAGCTCGATGCGCTGCTCGCCGGCGGCACGGCGGGCTCGGCGCGGCTCTACCGGCTGATGGCGCGGCTCGAGGAGGGCGAGCGCAACGATCTCGCGGCCGCACGCCGCTGGCTCCTGCAGGCGACCGAGGCGCCGGGCGATCCGGCCTGGATCTGCGCGCGCTGCAATTCGGGCAAGGCGGAATGGAGAGCGCGCTGCCCCGCCTGCGGCGCCTTCGCTACGCAGAGCTGGCGCGAGACC
>CAZMUZ010000115.1:0-11726 GCA_964569315.1 uncultured Rhodospirillaceae bacterium
TCGAGCGCCGAGCAGGGCTCGTCCATCAGGATGACCTCCGGGCTGACCGCGATCGCGCGGGCGATGCAGAGCCGCTGCTGCTGGCCGCCTGACAGGCCGGTGCCGGGGTCATTGAGCCGGTCCCTGACCTCCTTGAGGAGGCCGGCGCGCTCCAGGCTGTTCGTCACGATCTCGTCGAGCTCGCTCCGGTTCGACGCCATGCCGTGGATGCGCGGCCCGTAGGCGACATTGTCGTAGACCGATTTCGGGAACGGGTTCGGCTTCTGGAACACCATGCCGACCCGCGCGCGCAGCGCCACCACGTCGAGGGCGCTGTCATAGATGTCTTCGCCGTCGAGCGAGATGCGGCCGGTCACGCGGCAGCCCTCGATCACGTCGTTCATCCGGTTGATGCAGCGCAGGAAGGTCGATTTTCCGCAGCCGGAGGGACCGATGAGCGCGGTCACCTCGTGCCGGCGGACGTCGAGATCGACATGCTTCAGGGCGTGCTTCTCGCCGTAATAGACATTGACGTCGCGCGCCTCGACCGTCACCGGGGCGCTGGCGCCTGCGGCGGCGGCCTTGGCCGGCGGCGCGAGGGTTTCGATGGCAGCCATGGTTTCTCCTTCTACCAGCGGCGTTCGAAGCGGCGGCGGAGGAAGACCGCGATGCCGTTCATCAGGATGAGCGTGACGAGGAGGACGATGATCGCGCCGCTGGTCTTCTCGACGAAGCCGCGCTCGGGACTGTCCGCCCAGAGATAGACCTGTACCGGCAGGACCGTCGCGGCGTCGGTGAAGCTCTTCGGCACGTCGACGATGAAGGCGACCATGCCGATCATCAGCAGCGGCGCCGTCTCGCCCAGTGCGCGCGCCATGCCGATGATCGTGCCGGTCAGGATGCCGGGGAGGGCGAGCGGCACGACGTGATGGGTGACGACCTGGAGCGAGGAGGCGCCGACGCCGTAGGCGGCCTCGCGGATCGACGGCGGCACCGCCTTCAGCGACGCGCGGGTCGCGATGATGATGGTGGGCAGCGTCATCAGCGCCAGCACGAACCCGCCGACCACGGGCGCCGAGCGCGGCAGCCCGAAGAATCCGAGGAAGATGGCGAGGCCGAGCAGGCCGAAGACGATCGAGGGCACGGCTGCGAGGTTGTTGATGTTGACCTCGATGAGGTCGGTCCAGCGGTTCTTCGGCGCGAACTCCTCGAGATAGACCGCGGTCGCGACCGCGAGCGGAAAGGCGAGCGCGAGGGTCACGAGCATGGTCAGGATCGAGCCGATGAAGGCGCCGAGCACGCCCGCTTCCTCGGGTTCGCGGCTGTCGCCGGCGGTGAAGAAGGTGGTGTTGAGCGAATAGGTGACGAGCCCGTCCGCCTCGAGCTCGTCCATCCAGGCAAGCTGCTTGTCGGTCAGGGTCCGATCCGCCTCGCCGACGTCGCGCGAGATGCGGCCCTTCATCAGCATGTCGACATCGTCCGAGGCGGCGAGCGAGACCGTGGCGGTGGTGCCGATGATGGCCGGGTTCTCCATCGCCAGGGCGCGAAGCCGAAGATCCGTGCCGGCCGCGAGAAGCTGCGAGAGCGCGCGGCGGTCCGGCCGGCTGCTGACCTCCGGGAAGCGCGCGTTCAGGGAGTCGCGCGCGATCTTCGCGTAGTCGGCGGCGGCGATCGTCGCCGGATCGCGGGTGCCCGCCGGATCGATGACGGCCGGATCGAAATTCACCGGAAGCGCGATCTCGGTCCGGTAGAAGGCGCTGTAGCCCTTGTAGAGGATCGAGCCGAGCAGCAGCCCGAGCATACCGGCCGCGACCGCGACGGCGAGGATGCCGTAGAAGCGGAACCGGCGCTCGGCCGCATAGCGGCGGCGGAGCCGCGTGGCGGAAAGGTCGGGACGGCGAAGCGCCATGGGTCGGACCGCGAGATCAGTCATATTTTTCCCGATATTTCCGGACGACATGGAGCGCCACGAGATTGAGCACCAGCGTCACGCAGAAGAGGAGGAGGCCGAGCGCGAAGGCGGCGAGCGTCTTCGGGCTGTCGAACTCCTGGTCGCCGACGAGCAGGGTCGCGATCTGCACGGTGACGGTAGTCACCGCCTCGAGCGGATTGACCGTCAGGTTGGCGGCGAGGCCCGCGGCCATCACCACGATCATGGTTTCCCCGATCGCGCGCGAGACGGCGAGCAACACGCCGCCGACGATGCCGGGAAGGGCAGCCGGCACGACCACCTGCCGGATCGTCTCGGACTTGGTGGCGCCGAGCGCGGCGGAGCCGTCGCGAAGCGATTGCGGCACCGCGTTCATCACGTCGTCCGAGAGGGACGAGACGAAGGGCACGATCATGATGCCCATCACGACGCCGGCGGCGAGCGCGCTTTCCGAGGCGACGTCGAGCCCGATCGATCCGCCGAGGCCGCGCAGGAAGGGAGCGACCGTCAGGGCCGCGAAAAAGCCGAACACCACGGTCGGGATACCGGCCAGGATCTCGAGCAGCGGCTTCACCACGGCGCGCGCGCGCGGGCTCGCATAGTCGGCAAGGTAGATCGCGACGAAGAGGCCGATCGGCACGGCGACCACGATCGAGATCGCGGTGATGAGGGCGGTGCCGAGGAAGAGCGGCACGGCGCCGAAGGCGCCGGAGCTGCCGACCTGGTCGGAGCGCATCGCCGTCTGCGGGCTCCATTCGAGGCCGAACAGGAAGTCGGTGATCGGCACCGCCTGGAAGAAGCGGATCGATTCGAAGATCAGCGACAGCACGATCGCGATCGTGGTCAGCACCGAAAGGCAGGAGCAGACGAAGAGCGCGATCATGATCAGCTTCTCGACCCGGTTGCGCGCGCGCATCGCGGGACGAATGTGGCTGCGGGCCCAGACGAGGCCCACGATGCCGACGGCGAGCAGCACGGCTGCCAGCGCCAGCGACGCGGTCTGCTGCAGGCTGTTGTAGTGGGCGGCGGCCGCGATCAGGGCAGGGTCGGCGTCGGCCGGAACGACGGCCGCGTCGGCGAGCCGACGGATCGCCGTCTGCAGGAAGCTCACCTGATGCGGGTCGGCCGGGACCATGCCCGCCGGCAAGGCGCCGAGGACCAGCGAATCGACGATGCCGGGCTCGAACATCATCCAGAGGGCGCCGACCGCAAGCGCGGGGATCCCGCACCAGAGCGCGACATAGAGACCGTAATAGTTGGGCAGGGAGTGGAGATCGCGTCGCCGCGGGCCTCCCACGGCGACGGCGCGTCGGCGGCCGATCACGAAGGCCACGGTCGCCAGCAGCAATGTCGCGGCAAGGAAGGTTACGTTCGGCATCGATCGTCCCCGGTCTGCCCCGAGCGTTGGATCTTCCGGTAAAGTGCGCCCGGCGGCCGTCGGGTTCGGCCGCCGGGTCGCATTCGCGCGCTACATGCTGAGCGGGGTCAGCGCCACGGCCGACGAGATCATGCCGTCGCGCTCGGAATCGGGCATCGGAATGAGGCCCTTGTCCGCGAGGTAGCCTTCCTCGCCGATCGCCTTCTCGCTCATGAACTCCGCGACGAACTCCTTGATGCCCGGCACGACGCCGACATGGGCGTTCTTCACATAGAAGAAGAGCGGCCGCGACACCTCGTAGGAGCCGTCGGCGATGGTCTCGAAGGTCGGCGCGACGCCGTCCATCCGGCTGCCCTGCAGCTTGTCGGCGTTCTGCTCGAGGAAGCTGTAGCCGAAGATGCCGAGCGCCTTCGGGTTGGCTTCGAGCTTCTGGACGATCAGGTTGTCGTTTTCGCCGGCCTCGATATAGGCGCCGTCCTCGCGGATGGCCTGGCAGGCTTCCTTCCGGGCGTCGCCCTCGAGCGCCTCGACCTCCGGGAACTCTTCGCAGGCCTTGTCCATCACGAGCTCGACGAAGGCGTCGCGCGTGCCGGAGGTCGGTGGCGGCCCGAGCACCTCGATCTTCTCGGCCGGAAGCGACGGGTCGATGCCCGCCCAGGTCTGATAGGGATTCGGCACCATCTTGCCGTCGACCGGCACGGTCTTGGCGAGCGCCAGCCAGATCTGCTTCACGGTCAGCGAGAACTGGCCGTGGTTCTTGGAGTTGGCGAGCACGATGCCGTCATAGCCGATCTTCACCTCGGTGATCTCGGTGACGCCGTTCTGCGCGCAGGCCTCGACCTCGCTCGCCTTGATCGCGCGCGAGGCGTTGGAGATGTCGGGCGTGTCCTCGCCGGCGCCGGCGCAGAACAGCTTGAAGCCGCCGCCCGTGCCGGTCGATTCCACGACCGGGGTCTTGAAGCCGCCGGTCTTGCCGAACTGCTCGGCGACGGCGGTCGAGAAAGGGAACACGGTGCTGGATCCGACGATGCGGATCTCGTCGCGGGCTTCGGCGGTGCAGGCGAAGCCGAGCAGCGCAAGCGCCACGGCGGCTGCAAAAGGATGATGCTTTTTCATGGGGTCTTCGCTCCATTGCGAGAAAGGTCGGGAATGACCCGCCCGAAGCGCCCGGTCGGCGCCCGGGGCCGCGATCATCGCAAGCGAAGCTACAGGTCCCATAAGACCAGCATAATACACGAAAGGGACAGTTTTGTTACAATATAACTATTTGATATTTATATATAAACGCCGATATGCGGGATAATTGTGACAGTCAGGAGGCAAGCGGGAGGTAGACGATGAAGCGACTGCCCTCGCCGGGCGTGCTGTCGATGGCGAGGCGCCCGCGATGCCGGTTGAGGATGTGCTTCACGATGGCGAGGCCGAGGCCGGTCCCGCCGAGATCGCGCGAGCGCGCCTTGTCCACGCGATAGAAGCGCTCGGTCAGCCGCGGCAGATCCTCGCGCGGGATGCCCTCCCCGCGGTCGATCACGGCGATCGCCAGCATGCTGCGCTGCAGCCGGGTCTGCGGCACCCGCCAGCAGGCGACCGACACGGGCGTTCCGGGCCGGCCATATTTGACCGCGTTGTCGATCAGGTTCTGGAAGAGCTGAGTGAGTTCGTCGCGGTCGCCCTGCACCGGCGGCAGCTCGTTCATCTCGGAGATCCCGCCCATGCCCGGAAGCGGCGAGGGCACGCCGAGCTCGATCGTCATCTGCCGTTCCGTCGCGCGGAAGGCGAGCGCGGCGGCGAGCCCCTTCAGCACCGCACCGAGATCGACCGCGCCGGTCGGCGGCCGGTGCTCGTTGAGCTCGATGCGCGAGAGCGACAGCAGGTCGGCGATGAGTCGCGCCATGCGCTGCGCCTGCTCCTGCATGATGCCGAGAAAGCGCTCGCGCGCGTCGGGGTCGTCGCGGGCGGGACCCTGCAGCGTCTCGATGAAGCCGATCAGGCTCGCGAGCGGCGTGCGCAGCTCGTGGCTTGCATTGGCGACGAAATCGGCCCGCATGCGGTCGGCCTGCTTGACGCGGGTCATGTCGTAAAAGGCGACGACGGCGCCCCGGCGCCCGCCGCCGGATGCCGGCACAGGCTCGATCCGCGCGGCCAGCACCCGCTCGCTGGCGCCGGCCAGCACGAACTCCGTTTCCTCGCCGGTCTCGCCCGCAAGCACGCGGTCCACCGCCTCGTTCAGCAGCGGATGGCGCACCGTCGCAACCAGGTCGCGCTCGATCTGCACCCGGCCGAAGAGCGCATCGGCCGCCGGATTGGCGAGGGTGACCCGCCGCCCCTGATCGACCTGCAGCACCGGGAGGGGGAGGCCCGCGAGGAGGGCCTCCAGCGCCTCGAGCCGCGCCGCCTGCGGGCTCCCCTGGCTTTCGGAGACGCCGCCGCCCTCGCTCCGCCCGGCAGGGCGGCCGAGGCGCCAGGCGAGAACTCCCAGCCCCGCGACGAGCCCGAGGCCCGCCACCAGGGCCGGCATCGGGGCGATCCAGCCGCCCAGCGCCAGCCCCAGGAAGACAATCCCGGTGAGGGCCGCAACCGCGGCGAGGAGCCGCCTTCCGGCAGGAGGGTTCAAATCAGCGGGCATCGGAAATCGGGCTTCGGGCAGGGTCCGGACATGGGCTTCGGCCGGGACGGGCCCGCCGCGGAAGCGAGGTTCCGATTCGGCCAGCACTTTCCCGGAGCAAGGTTATAATTCATGCCATGAAAGCCGTGCGCAGGGCAGTTGCCATCGGCCTCGTTCTCCTCGCGATCGCGGGCGGGCGGGCCATCGCGGAGACTCGTTACACCGAATGGACGGGGGCGCAACCCGCCACCGGCGATATTCAGGGGTTCCTCCAGCAGTTGAACGCGATGATCGACGAGGCGGCCGCCGCGAAGGCCGCCGACCCGCTCTTCATCCAGGACCTGCGGGCGCTCGTCGCGAGCTATCAGAACCCGATCAACACGGTGCTCTTCTCCGACAATTTCGCCGACGGCAACTATACCCAGAACCCGATCTGGACCGTTTCGGCGGGGCAGTGGAGCGTCGATCGCAAGGGCGCCAATACCGGCCTCACCAGCACGATCATCCCGCCCGGCGCCACGCCCGGCAGCGGCAGCAACGTCAAGATCGGCGACATTCTGGGCGCGATCCTGCTGCCCGGCCAGCAGACCAGCGCGCAATATGCGTCGATCTACACGCCGGTCGCGATCAGCAACGCCTTCCGTATGAAGGTCGAGTTCGCCTCGCTCGAGCGGTTCGGCCGGCTCGATTTCGGTCCCTATCAGGGCTCCTCGGGCAACGTCGCCTATCGCGTCACCTACATGCCGAACGCGGCGACGGGCCTCGCCCTGCTGCGCGTCACCTCGCAAGGCACCGCGACGCTCGGCAGCTACAAGCAGCCGCTCACGCTCGAGGACGACAAGCGGCATGTGATCGAGTTCACCCGCCTGCCGGGCGGCGCCATGACGGTCTCGGTCGACGGCAAGGCGCTGATCCAGGCCACCGACAATTCGATCAAGCAGCCCTTCAACGGGCTCCTCTTCATCAACAGCGGCGGCCGCTACATCTTCAAGACGATCACGGTCGAGGGCGGCAAGTAGGGCGGCTCCTTGCGGCGGCGAAACGGCAGGGCGGCCCCGGCAGGGCCGCCCTTTGTCTGTCTGGGGGCGTCTCTACGGGGGCGCCTGAACGGAAGACGCCTGCAGGGGCGCCGATGAAAGCTCAGGCCGGCGCCGTGGCGAGATCGGCGGCCCGACGCTCCCGGATCGTGAAGCACATCAGGCCCGCCAGCACGGCGAGCGCCAGCGATGACCACCAGACCCAGGCATATTGCGCCTGGAGGTCGAAGAGATAGCCGCCCATATAGGCGCCGAGCGCGCCGCCGATCTGATGGCCGGCCGAGATCAGGCCGAAGGCGAGGCCCATGACGCGGAGCCCGATATGGCTCGCCACCAGGCTTGCCGTCACCGGCACGGTCGAATAATCGACGATCCCGAACAGCACCGAGAAAAGCAGCAGCATCTGGTAGTCGGCGCCGACATAGACCAGCAGGACGAAGGTGACGGCGCGTAAGAGATAGATCATGCCGAGCAGCAGCGGGCGGTTCATCCGGTCGGTGAGCCAGCCGGCGAAGATCATGCCGAGGCCGCTCGCGGCCGAGAGGACGCCGAAGGCGGTCGCCGAGGCCACCGGGGTGAAGCCGCAGAAGGAGGCATAGGGAATGAAATGCACCTCGATCACGCCGCTCGTGGTGTAGCCGCAGATGAAGTAGCTCCAGAAGAGGATATGGAAGGCGGGCTTGCGCAGCACGAGGCCGAGATCGGCACGGATATCGATCTTGCGGACCGCCGCCTGCGCCGCGGTCTTCGGCGTCGCGCGCGGCAGCAGCCAGAAGATCGCCGCGGCGAGCGCGATGCTGAGCAGCGCCAGCGCCACATAGGACCAGCGCCAGGAGAGGGTGGTCATCATCACGGCGACGAGCGGCAGGATCAGGAACTGGCCCGCCGTCGAGCCCGAGGTGGCGATGCCGATGCCGAGCCCCTGGTTGCGGTCCATCTGCTGCTCGACCGCGGTCGAGACGACATGCGTCGCCACCAGGCCGAAGCCGATGCCGGAGAGGCCGCAAAGCGCGATGATGAAAACCCAGCTGCTGTTGGTGACGGCGAGCATGGCGCAGCCGGCCGCGAGGATCAGCAATCCCGCCACCAGGACGTTGCGCGATCCCTGCCGGTCGACGAGCCGGCCGGCGAAGGGCGCGAGCAGCGCCATCATGACGAGCGCGATGGCGATGCCAGCGGAGATAAAACTCCGCGACCAGCCGAGCTCGGCCTCCCAGACCGGCATCATCAGCCCGACCGCCGCCCGCGCCGCGCAGACGATGGCGAGTGCGGTGAAGCCGAAGGAGATGATGAGGACGGGCTGGAGCGGGCGCGCCGCGGCGGCGGTGGACATGGCGGTGGTCGTTCCTTCGGTCGCAGCCGCGCTTGCGGAGAGGTGTCGCTACCCTAAAGCCTGGCCCGGCGCCGGCAACGCCAAACCCGTCATCCGGACGCCTGACAGCGACGCAGAAACCGCATGGATGCGGCTGCCGGCGCCCCTGCCGGCGGCCGAGATTTCAGCGCCAGCTCGTGGGCATGCTCCGGTTGTCCTCGGTCCAGACGCGCGGGCCACGCGGCGTGTCGCCCTTGTAATCGGTCTCGACCACGTCGAACATGCGCCGCCCGAGCGCGCGCGCCTCGGCGAGCGGGTTCAGGGGATCGATGCGCGCCTCCCCGGTGGTGTTGCCGATGCCGGTCACGACGCCGGCCATGGTCCAGTGCAGGTAGCGCGAAAGCTCGAGCAGCGAGGTGAGGGCGCCGAGCCGGGCGGAGAGGTTGTTTTCCTCCGCGCTGAACGCGATCGCCACGCGCTTGCGATAGATCTGCGCATGCACGACCTCGGCGCTCTGCGGGTAGGAGGCGGCGAAATAGCAGAACATGCGATCGAAGAAGTTCTTGAGATGGGCCGACATGCCGTACCACCAGATCGGTGTGGCGAGGACGAGCCCGTCGGCCTTCAGCATCTTGTTGAAGAATACGTCGTCGAAACCGTCGCCGATCGAGCAGGTGCCGTCCGGCTTGCGGCATTCGCGGCAGTTGCGGAGCAGCCCGGTGACGTGGTCCGCCAGATGCACGAGCTCGGTGCGGTGGCCGGCCTCGGCCGCGCCTTCCAGCACCGCCTCCGCCAGGATGCGCGAATTTCCCTTGCGCCGCGGACTCGAGCTCAGCGCGACGACGTACTTGCTGCCCATCGCCTCCCTCTCCTTCATGCAATTGCCGATGTCATGCGAATGGCGGGCCAGACCTTAGGCGAAACACCGGCTTTCGATCCAAGGGAAACGCGCGAAGCGGGAACCCGCCCCCGGCGCGGCTGGCCAGATGCCGAGGCCGCTAGCCTAGCCATGCCGAAACTGGCATAAATGACAATATGACATCGATTTCTGCCAAACCCGCCCCCGGCACCCGGACCAACGGCCACGCGGCCGCCCCGGCGATGCCCGCCGGAGAACCGCCGCGCGGCCGGGGCGCCGCGCGGCGCGTGGCGATCGTGATCTATCCCGGCGTGACGCTCCTCGATGCGACGGGGCCGGCGCAGGTCTTCTCGACCGCGCGCGAGATCGGCGGGGCTGCGGCGCCCTACGAGATCCTGCTCGCCTCGAATGCCGGCCCGTCAGTGATGACCGATACCGGGATCGCGCTCGCCGCCGTCTCGCTGAAGCAGGCGGCCTCGCGGCCGATCGACACCCTCATCGTCGCCGGCGGCAACGACGTGCTCGAGGCCTGCGCGGACGCGGCGCTCACCCGCTGGATCGCGCGCCAGGCGCCGGCCGCGCGGCGGCGCGGCTCGACCTGCACCGGCGCCTTCCTCGTCGGGGCCGCGGGGCTGCTCGGCCGCCATCGCGTCACCACCCACTGGCAATGGTGCGAGCGCCTGCGTGCACGCCATCCCGATGCCGAGGTGGTGGACGATCCGATCTTCCTCAAGGACAACGGTCTCTGGTCGGCCGGCGGCGTCACCGCCGGGATCGACATGGCGCTCGCCATGGTGGAGGAGGATCACGGCTTCGAGCTCGCCCTCAAGGTGGCGCAGAACCTCGTGGTGTTCCTGAAGCGGCCGGGCGGCCAGTCGCAGTTCAGCGCCTCGCTCAAGGCGCAGATCGCCGACAAGGACGGCCTCTTCGACGCGCTCCATGGCTGGGTCGCCGGCAATCTCGCGGCGGACCTCCGGGTCGAACGGCTCGCCGAGCGCACCGCCATGAGCCCGCGCAGCTTCGCGCGCATCTATGCCGCGCGCATGGGCACCACGCCGGCGAAGGCGGTCGAGCAGCTTCGCGTCGACGGCGCCCGGCGGCTGCTCGAGCTCGAGGAGGCCTCGCTCGCCGAGATCGCCGATCGCTGCGGCTTCCGCGACATCGAGCGGATGCGCCGCGCCTTCCTGCGCAGCCTGCAGATCACCCCCTCGCAATATCGCCGCCGCTTCTCGGCGACCGCCGCCGCCGAAGCGAACGGCTGAGGCGCGTCGCCGCTATCCGGGTGCGACCGGGGTCTGGCGCTCGCAAGGGGCATGCCCGAGGCGGGCGACGCCCCGATCTAGCGCATCGCGTCGATGCCGGCGAAGCCCGCGGCGGTCAGCAGGTCGGAGACGGTGGCGCCGACCTGCACGATCTGCACCGGCTTGGTGAGGCCGGTCAGGATCGGCCCGATCACCGTGCCGCCGCCGAGCTGCTGCAGGAGCTTGGCCGAGATGTTGGCGCTGTGGAGCGCCGGCATGATCAGGATGTTGGCCGGGCCCTTGAGCCGCGAGAAGGGATAGACCTGGCGCATCAGCTCGAAATCGAGCGCCACGTTCGCCTGCATCTCGCCTTCGTACTCGAAATCGATGCGGCGGTCGTTCAGCACCTCGACCGCTTCCCGGATGCGCTCCGCCTTCTCGCGCGGCGGGTTGCCGAAATTCGAGAAGGAGAGCAGCGCCACCCGCGGCTCGTGGCCGAGCTGGCGCGCCTTCGCCGCCATCTGGGTCGCGATGTCGGCGAGCTCTTCCGGGGTCGGCAGCTCGTGCACCGAGGTGTCGGCGATGAACACCGTGCGGCCGCGCGCGACCACGATCGAGAAGGCGAAGACCCGCGAGTTCGGCGTCGGGTCGATAACCCGGCGCACATCCTCGAGCGAGTTGAAGAAGGTGCGGGTGAGCCCGGTCACCATGGCTTCGGCGTCGCCCTCCTGGACCATGCAGGCGGCGAACACGTTGCGGTCCTGGTTCACCAGCCGCAGGCAGTCGCGATAGAGCAGGCCGTTGCGCTGCATGCGCCGATAAAGCAGCTCGGCATAGCGCGCATTGTTGCGGCTGATGCGCGCGTTGTGGATCTCGAGGCCGTCCGCGTCGCCGAGCCCGGCGCTCTTCATGGTTTCGTGGATCCGCTCCTCGCGGCCGATCAGCACCGGCGTGCCGTAGCCGGAATTGCGGAAGGCGAGCGCCGCGCGGATGACTTTTTCCTCCTCGCCCTCGGCGAAGACGATGCGGCGCGGATTGTTGTGCAGCCGCTCGAACACGAAATGCAGGCTGGCCGCCGTCGGGTCGAGCCGCGCCGAAAGCTCGGCACGATAGCCGTCGATGTCGATGATCGGCTTCCGCGCGACGCCGGTCTCCATGGCCGCCTTGGCGACCGCGGTCGGCACGGCCGAGATGAGGCGCGGGTCGAACGGGACGGGAATGATGTATTCCGGCCCGTAGCGCAAGCGCCGCCCGGCATAGGCGGCATCCACCTCGTCCGGCACGTCCTCGCGGGCGAGCGCCGCCAGCGCCTCGGCCGCGGCGATCTTCATCTGCTCGTTGATCGTCGAGGCGCGCACATCGAGCGCGCCGCGGAAGATGTAGGG
>CAZMUZ010000116.1:0-11590 GCA_964569315.1 uncultured Rhodospirillaceae bacterium
AGCAGCGAGGAATGGAACCAGCCGCGATGCTGGTCGGAGCCCTCGAGATAGAGCGAGGCCGGCCAGGCGAGATCCGTGTCCTTGCGCGGCTCGAGCACGAAGGCATGGGTCGAGCCCGATTCGAACCAGACCTCGACGATGTCGGTGACCTGCTCGTAGTCCTTCGGATCGCGGCCGGGCCCGAGGAAGCGCGCCGGGTCGCTGGAGAACCAGGCGTCGGCGCCTTCCGTCTCGAACACCTCGGCCACCCGGTCGATCACCGCCTGGTCGCGCAGCGGCTCGCCGGTGCGGCGATCGACGAAGACGGCGATCGGCACGCCCCAGGCGCGCTGGCGCGAGATGCACCAGTCGGGCCGCCCCTCGATCATCGCCCGGATGCGGTTGCGCCCCTGCGGCGGCACGAAGCGCGTCTCGTCGATCGCCGTCAGCGCCTTCTCGCGCAGGTCGTTCGTCTCCATCGAGATGAACCATTGCGCGGTGTTGCGGAAGATGAGCGGCGCCTTCGACCGCCAGCTATGCGGATAGGAATGGGTGAGGCGGCCTTTCGCAAGGAGCGCGCCCCTGGCTTCGAGCGCCGCGATGACGGCAGGATCGGCATCGCCCTTCTTGCCTTCGGCGGTCAGCACCTTCCTGCCGGCGAAGAGCGGCACATGCGGGAAATAGGTGCCGTCGGCCGCGACCGTTTCCGGCACCTCGATGCCATGCGCGGAGCCCAGCTCGAAATCGTCCGCGCCGTGGCCGGGGGCGATATGGACGAGGCCGGTGCCCTGCTCGACCGTGACGAAGCCCGCCGCGAGCGCCGGGACGGCGAAGTCGTAGCCTTCGCCCGCCAATGGATGGGCGCAGACCGTACCTTCGAGCTCGCGCCCCTTGCCTTCCCAGAAGATCGTATGGCCCTCGATGCCGACCGACTTGATGAATTCGGCGAGCAGCATCCCGTCGGTGGCGACGATCACGCGCGTCCCCGGCTTCGCGAGGCTGCCCTCGGCGACGCTGTCGATCTGCAGCCCGACATAGGTGAGGTCGGGGCCGTAGGCGATGGCGCGGTTGCCGGGCAGGGTCCAGGGCGTGGTGGTCCAGATCACCAGCGATGCGTTCTGGAACGCGGCGCGCCCCTGCCGCACCGGGAAAGCGACCCAGACGGCGTTCGAGACGTGGTCGTGATACTCGACCTCGGCCTCGGCGAGGGCGGTCTTCTCGACCACCGACCAGAGCACCGGCTTCGAGCCGCGATAGAGCCCGCCATTCATCAGGAACTTGCCGATCTCGCGCACGATCTGCGCCTCGGCGGGATAGGCCATGGTGGTGTAGGGCCGTTCCCAGTCGCCGCTCACGCCGAGCCGCTTGAAGTCGGCGCGCTGCACGCCGATCCAGTGCTCGGCGAACTCGCGACATTCGCGCCGGAACTCGATGACCGGCACCGCGTCCTTGTCCTTGCCGGCCGCCCGGTACTTCTCCTCGATCTTCCATTCGATCGGCAGGCCGTGGCAGTCCCAGCCCGGCACATAGGGCGCGTCCTTGCCCAGCATCTGCTGGGCGCGCACCACGACATCCTTCAGGATCTTGTTGAGCGCGGTGCCGATATGGATGGCGCCGTTCGCATAGGGCGGACCGTCATGCAGCACGAATTTCGGCCGGCCCTTCGCGCTCTCGCGCAACCGGGCATAGAGGTCGAGCGCCTGCCACTGCTTCAGGATCGCGGGCTCGCGCTCCGGCAGGTTGGCGCGCATCGGGAACTCGGTGCGCGGCAGAAACACGGTCGATTTATAATCCAAGGCCGAAATCCTCTGGAAAAGCCATCGCGCGAAATTCAGGAAATGCCGGAATGGCGCGGCCGCAGCGCGCGCTCGTACACGTCCGGCCGGTGGAAATGCGATTCGGGGAGCTTGAGCGGCGGCGGCAGGGCGCCGGGCGAGGGGCCCCGATAGGCGCGGATCTTGCGCTTCGCCCATTTGCAGTCCGACTTCATCTGCTTCACGAGCGCGTCGAGGCTGGCGAACTTGTATTCCGGGCGGATGAAATCGAGGAACGCGACGCGCAGGATGCAGCCATAAAGGTCGCGCTTGGTGTGGAAGAGATGCACCTCGAGCAAGGGCTCGCCGCCGCTCTCCACGGTCGGACGCACGCCGAGGCTCGCGACCCCGTCCTCCCAGGCCGTTCCCATGCCGTGGTCGATTCCCGCCTTCACCGCATAGATGCCGTGGGCGGGCTCGAGATAGGCGCCGGGCTGGATGTTGGCGGTGGGGAAGCCGAGCTCGCGCCCCTGCTTGCGGCCGTGGCGCACATGGCCGGAAATCTCGAAAGGGCGGCCGAGCAGCCGGGCCGCCAGATCCGGCCGGCCCGCCTTCAGATGCTCGCGGATCCGGGTCGAGGAAAACACCTCGCCGCCAGCCTCGCTCGCCGGCTCGACCGAGGTGACGGCGAAGCCGTGCATCCGGCCGAAATCCGCCAGCACCGCGGCATCGCCCTTGCGGCCCTTGCCGAAGAGGAAATCGTAGCCGATCACGACATGGGCCGGGGCCAGCCCTTCGCCCAGCACCTCGGTCGCGAAGGCCTCGGCGCTCATGCCGGCGAGCGCGCGGTTGAAGGAGAGCAGGAAGACGTAGTCGCAGCCCGTCGCCTCCAGCATGCGCAGCTTGATGCGCAGCGGGGTCAGCGCGAAGGGCGGCTGGTCCGGCTGGAAATACTGCCGCGGATGCGGTTCGAAGGTGACGACGCCGAAGCTCGTGCCGAGGCCGCGCGCGATCCGCGCCGCCTCGGCGATGACCGCCTGGTGGCCGCGATGCACGCCGTCGAAATTGCCGAGCGCCACCACAGCGCCGCGCGCCTCGACCGGAACCTCGGTGTGATGTCGAATGAGCCGCATCGTTTCCGTCAACCGAATTGCCCGGCAGGGCCGGGCGAAGCGGGCTGGACCATAGCGCAGGCGCCCGGCCGAGGGTAGCGTTTCACCGTCGGAAAAGCGGCGGAAACCCGGGGCTTTCGTGGGCCGGCAGGAAGCCGGCAGCGGGCCGGACCGGCGGCGCGGCGCTACTCGGCCGCCTGCGAGACCGGACGGCGCGGGACCATGATCTGCGCCTCGCCATCGACCACCACCGTGTCGCCCACGGTGCAGAGGGTGGCGACGGTAATTCGTCCCCGCGCTTCGTCGATCGCGGTCACCGTCACGCGCGCCTTGACCGTGTCGCCGATCCGGACCGGCGCCTTGAACTTCAGATTCTGGCTGAGATAGATGCAGCCCGGCCCCGGGAGCTTGGTGCCGAGCACCGCCGAGATCACGCTCGCGGTCAGCATGCCGTGCGCGATGCGGCCCTTGAACATGGTCGCATTGGCGTAGTCCGCGTCGAGATGCACCGGGTTCATGTCGCCGGAGACCCCGGCGAACAGGACGATGTCGGCATCGGTGATGGTCTTGGCATAGCTCGCGCTCATGCCCACCGACAGATCCTCGAGATAGTAGCCGTTCGCTTCGTTCATGGAGCCCAGGACCTCGTGGCCGATCTGCCCGCCGCGCGGGCCCGCACCGTCGGCCTTATCGCCAAGTCTTTGTTGCACCGCAATATACAGGAGCCGAAAGGCCCCGGCAAGCTTGAGCGAAGGGGAGTTTGCAGAGCAATAACGAGGAAAGCCTTAAGCCGGTTCCCCGGGCCCGTCCTGCGGTGCCGGCGCCGGGACGCCGGCATCCGCCCGGTATTTCGGCAGCCCCTCGGCCAGGAACTGGGCGTTCTCCTCGCGCTGCCTGGCGGCCGCATCGTCATAGAGGAACGGCAGGAAGGCGTAGCGCGTGCCGCGCGTCATCGGCATCGCCTCATGCAGCAGGCTGCAGGAGAACACGACCGCCCCGCCGGTCGGCGCGCGGTAGGTCTGCGGGCCGAACTCCGGGAAGCGCAGATCGCCGCCTTCATAGTCCCCGGCATTGAGGTTGATGGTGACGGCGAAACGGCGATGGGCGGTGCCCTTCGTCGTGTTGTCGCGATGCGGCCGGAAATAGCCGCCGGGCTCGGTCTCGTAGCAGGCGACGATATAGCGCTCGAGCCGGGTCGCGCGGAACTGGAACGCCTTCTGGATCTCAGGGATGAGGCGCCGGACGATGCGCTGCAGGGCGCCCGCCTTCAGGGCCGGATCGGCGATGAGGCAGTCGGAACGGCGCTTGTGCGAATAGTCGATGACGCCGACCGTGCGGCCCTCGACCTCGCGCATGAAGCCCGAATCCTGCCCGCCCTGCGCCTGGTAGTACTGGATGAGATCGCGGCAGAACTCGGGCTCGAAGATGCGCGGCATGACGAGCACCGGTGCCGGCGTCGCCAGCCCGGCATGGAGCCCGGGCGGCGGCAGAGCCTTCAGGAAATTCGCGACCGCATCGCCATGGTCCGCGCCGGCGCGGAAGGGAATGACGGTCAACACCCGAAGGTTCGGATCGATCACCAGCGTGAAGGGATGGTAGCGGCCGGTGGCGCGCTCGAGCGCGCCGAACATCTCGCTCACACTGCCGTTGAAATCCCAGAAATACCGGATGCCGGGAATCCGCGGCTCGACGCGCTTCTCGCTTTCGTCCTTCGGATCGCAGCTCACCCCGAAGAAATGCGCCCGCTGGTCGTCGAAGAGCTCGCCATGCTTCAGCAGCGACTCGAGCGGCCCGCGCGTCGCGTCGCTGCCCGCGCTGCCGAAAAAGCAGAGCACGATGTAGCGGCCGGCGATGGTCGCGAAGGTGAAATTCTCGCTGCTGGTCGCGCGGACGCGGAACCAGGGCACCGCGTCGCCCGGGAGCAGGCGGCGCTTGTTGACGGCTTCATTCATCGACGGCTCCGATCCAACCGGGGGCATGCTGACGAACCTTTCTTGCGAATGGCTTAGCGAGACGGCAAGGCCCCGCAAGACCGTCGCGGCCGAACGCCGTCCGCCTCCGCCTCACCGGAGGCCGTCCGCCCCCCGCCGCCGGGCCGGCGGCCATCCGATCCGCCGCAACGCCGCTAGGGCTTAGCGCGTGAGGCTTTGCCGGGCAAGGCCGGCGGCCCGGGTCAGCGGGCTGCGCTGGCGGTTTTCGCGGCCGTTCGCGGCAGGATCGGGACCGCGGCCGCAAGGCCCCAGAGCGCTTCCAGCGCCGCCGCGGCGGCGATCAGCGCCGCCTCGCCGCGCGGGCGGCCGATGAGCTGCAGCCCCACCGGCCGGCCATCCGCCGTGACGCCGCAGGGCAGCGCCACCACCGGCAGGCTCGTCAGCGTCACCGCATAGGTGATGCGGATCCATTCGACGTAGTTGTCGAGCGACAGGCCGGCGATCTCGCGGACCCAGCGCGTCTCGACCGGGAAGGGCGCCACCTGCGCCGCCGGGCAGATCAGGAAGTCGTGGTCGCGGAAGAAGGCGACCAGACGATAATAGAGCCGGCCCCGCGCGCGCTCCGCCTCGCCAATAACGGCGGCGTCGAGCTTCATCCCATGCTCGATGTTCCAGATCACGTCCGGCTTCAGTTCGCCGCGGCGAGTGTCGTAGAGCTCCTTCATCGAGGTCGAGAATCCGAGCGCGCGCAGCGTCTTGAAGGCGGCGGGCGCCTCGCTGAAATCCGGGCAGGCATCGGTCACGTCGACGCCTTCGCGCGCAAGCCGCGCGACCGCGCGCCCCGCGATCTCGACCACCTCCGGCTCCATCGGGCAGATGCCGAGATCGGGACTGAAGCCCACGCGTCGCGGCAGCGTCGGCCGCTCGGCCTGCGCGCGGTAAGAACCGGCGGGTGCGGCAAGCGACAGCGGATCCTCGGGATGCTCGCCGACCATCGCATCCAGCAGCAGCGCCGCATCGCCGACATTGCGGCCCATCGGCCCCTCGACCGCGAGCGTGCCGAAGGGCAGCGCCGCGGGCCCGCTCGCCACCCGGCCGGGGCTCGGACGGATGCCGACCACGCCGCAGAAGCTCGCAGGCGTGCGCAGCGAGCCGCCGAGATCGGAGCCGGTCGCGAGCCAGACCTGGCCTGCCGCCAGCGCCGCCGCCGAGCCGCCCGAGGAACCGGCGCAGGTGAGCGCCGTGTTCCACGGGTTCCGCGTTTCGCCGAACACGTCGTTGAAGGTGTTGGCGCCGGCGCCGAATTCGGGCGTGTTCGACTTCCCGAGGACGACGCCGCCATGCGCCTCGATCCGCTCGACCATGAGGTCGGAACGATCGGGGATATTGTTCG
Organism: uncultured Rhodospirillaceae bacterium; assembly: GCA_964569315.1. GTDB lineage: Bacteria > Pseudomonadota > Alphaproteobacteria > Dongiales > Dongiaceae > CADEFF01. Next base: position 6,170 of record CAZMUZ010000116.1, read on the forward strand.
CGAAGATCGGCGAGCCTTGCGTCGATCGCACGCCGGCAACGTCGGTCAAATCCTTGACCGCGAAAGGCAGGCCGGCGAGCAGCGCATCGGGCGAGGCGCGCCCGGCCGCGGCGAGCGCGCGCTCGGGGCAGAGCGTCGGCATGGCGTTGATCGCGGGGTCGGTCTCGGCGATCCGCGCCAGGGCGGCCTCGACCAGCTCGCGCGGATGGATTTCGCGACGCTTCAGGCGGCTCACCGCCTCGCGCGCGGTCAGCCTGATCAACTCTTCGGATTGTGTCACCGGAACTTCGCCCCGTTCGCTTTTGCTTCTTTCGCACCGCATCATGCGGTAGATGGAGTCTCCCGGGGAAGACCCCCGCCCCGCGAGGCCGCCCTTGTCGTCACCCTACCATAGCCGCCTGCTCACCGAGATTCGCGAATTCCTGCATCTGGAGTCGAGCTCGGGCGTGCTGCTGCTCGCCGCAGCACTGCTCGCGATGCTGGCGGCCAACACCGGCGCCCTGCCCTATTACGAGGCCTTCCTCGCCCTGCCGGTCGAGGTCCAGGTCGGCTCGCTGCATCTCGCCAAACCGCTGCTGCTCTGGATCAATGACGGGCTGATGGCGGTCTTTTTCCTGGTGGTCGGGCTCGAGATCAAGCGCGAGCTCCTCGAAGGCGAGCTCTCGACCCCGGCCCAGGCGGCGCTGCCCGCCATCGCGGCGCTCGGCGGGATGGTGGTGCCGGCGGCAATCTTCCTCGCCTTCAACGGCGACGATCCGGTGGCGGCGCGCGGCTGGGCGGTTCCCACCGCTACCGACATCGCCTTCGCGCTCGGCGTGCTGACGCTTGCCGGCGACCGCGTGCCCTCGAGCCTCAAGATATTCCTGCTGGCACTCGCCATCATCGACGATGTCGGCGCGATCGTCATCATCGCGATCTTCTATTCGGGCGATCTCTCCTGGCCCGCATTGCTGGCGGGCGGCATCGCGACGCTCCTGCTCGTCGCCCTCAACCGCTTCGGCGTGCGCCGGGTTGCACCCTATGTGCTGGTCGGTATCTGCCTCTGGGTCTGCGTGCTCAAATCGGGCGTGCATGCGACGCTCGCCGGCGTCATCACCGCCTTCGCCGTGCCGATCGCCGCAGCCGGCGACAAACCTTCGCCCGCGCGGTCGCTCGAAACCTCGCTCCATCCCTGGGTCGCATTCCTCGTCATGCCGCTCTTCGGGTTCGCCAATGCGGGCGTGTCGCTCGCCGGCGTCGGGCTCGGCGTGCTCTCCGGGGGCGTCACCCTCGGGATCGCGGCCGGGCTCTTCATCGGCAAGCAGGTCGGCGCCTTCGGGGCGGCGCTGCTCGCCGTCAGGCTCGGGATCGGGCGCTGGCCGGAAGGCGCGAGCCGGAGCGGGCTCTATGGCGCCTGCACGCTTGCCGGCATCGGTTTCACCATGAGCCTCTTCATCGGCATGCTCGCCTGGGACGAGCCGGACCAGGCCGCACCGCTCAGGCTCGGGGTCCTGCTCGGCTCGCTGCTTTCGGGCGTCGTCGGTTACCTCATTCTTAAGATCGGGAACCCGGCGCGCGACGAGTCCTAACGCGATCCTCCGGCCATCCGCCCGAAATAACCTAAAGTTAAGCGCGTTCCCGTAGGTTCCGGGCGTCGGCCGCTCAGGAGGAGCGGTCTTGGGGTTCGTCCGACGCCATGCTGGCCCATCTCTCCGCCGCCGAACTGCAGGAAGCGATCGACGCGATCGGATCGCCGGTGTTCGTCGTCGAGGTCGCGCCGGACGGCGAGTTCCGCTACCTGGCCTCGAACAACGCCGATCTGAGGGTTAGCGGCATCTCGCGGGAGCGGCTGATCGGCCGCACCCCGGCCGAGGCGTTCGGCGTCGAGGCCGCGGCGCCGCTTCTCGCCGACTATCGGCGCTGCGTCGCCGCCGGCAAGGTCGTCAATTCCGAGCAGCGCGTCGACTATGGCAGGCAGGAGGCCCGCTGGTGGCAGCGGGTGCTGACCCCGATTTTCGACAAGGACAAGCGGGTTGCCCGGCTCTGGGGCTCGCTTACCGACATCACCGGCCGCAAATACGCCGAGGAGCGGCTGCAGCGGCTCGAAGCGGTGGTCGCCTCCAGCGCCGCGGACCAGAGCGACCTGATCTGCCGGTTCCGGCCGGATTGCACCGTCACCTACGTGAACGAGCGCTATTGCCGCTTCTTCGATCTGCAGGCGGCGCGGGTGCTCGGCCGCTCCTTCCTCGAGCGGATTGCGCCGGAGGAGCATGCGGCGATCCGCGCTTCGCTCGCCGCCGCCACCGCCCAGCGCCCGACCTCCGAGCACATCCAGCGCCGGCTCGACGGCCAGGGCGAGCGCCGCTGGATCCTCTGGCGCGACCGGGCGATCTTCAACTCGCATGGCGAGGTCGTCGAGTTCCAGAGCGTCGGCGTCGACATGACGCGGACCCGCGAGCTCGAGGAGCAGCTCCGCGAGAGCCGCGAGCGGCTCGAGCTCGCCCTCGAGGGCAGCAGCGACGGCATCTGGGACCTGAACCTGCTGAGCGACGAGGTCTGGCTCTCGCCGCGCTGGAAGGAGCAGCTTGGCTATCGCGAGGAAGAGCTCGCCTCGGACCGCACCACCTGGACGAAGCTGATCCTGCCCGAGGACCGCGACGCCGCGAACTCGCTGCTCGACACCTATCTGCGCGGCGAGGTTCCGTCCTTCACGATGATCCAGCGGTATCGGCACAAGGACGGCTCGATCCGCCACATGCTGTGCCGCGGAAAGGTGAAGCGCGATTCCGCCGGCCGCGCGATCCGCATGGTCGGCGCCCATACCGACATCACCGAGCTCAAGCAGCGGGAACAGGAGCTGCTCGAGCGCGACGCGCTGCTGCGGCAGGGCTCGAAGCTCGCGAAGCTCGGCTACTGGGTCTGGGACGTCGATGCCGATCTCGGCATCTACAACACCGAGGAAGTCGCCCGGCTCCATGGTCTCGGCATGGGCGAGTACCGCGAGCGCTTCCGCAGCCGCGCCCAGCTCCTCGACGCGATCCATCCCGACGACCGCGAGCATTACCGCCGCACCGTGGCCGAGGCGCAGGGGCTCGGCGGCAGCTACGACACCGGCTACCGCATCCGCCGCGCCGACGGCGAGACGGTCCATGTGCGCGAGATCGGCCAGTTCGGCCGCCGTCGCGACGGCCGCGTCGAGCATTGCATCGGCATCACCCAGGACGTGACCGACGCGAAGCGGCGCGAGCAGCAGCTCGCCGAGCGCGAGGCGCTGCTGCATCAGGGCGCCAAGCTCGCCGGGATCGGCTACTGGATCTGGGACGAGGCCGAGGACCGCTGTCTCTATTGCTCCGAGGAGCTCGCCCAGATCCACGGCATCAGCGTGGCCCAGTTCCTCGCGGACCGCGCCAGCAACGTCGCGATCGCGACGCGCCTCCACCCCGACGACGGCGAGCGCTATCTCGCGACGCTGAAGCAGGCCGCGGCCGCGGGCGCGCCCTATTCCATCGACATCCGGATCAAACAGCCCGACGGCAGCTTTACCGAGGCCCGCGAGATCGGCAGCTACATCCGCGACGACCAGGGCCGCGTCCTGCGCTCGGTCGGCGTGGTGCAGGACATGAGCGAGCAGAAGCGGCGCGAGGAGGCGCTGCGCAAGCAGAGCGCCTTCCTGCAGCAGGGCGCCAAGCTCGCGAAGCTCGGCTACTGGATCTGGGACCCGCAGGCCGCGCCCGTCTTCACCTGCTCCGAGGAAGTCGCGCGGCTGCATGGGCTGACGCCGCTCGATTGCTCGCTCAAATACGAGAATGCCGAGGTCTTCCTGACCGCCGTCCATCCGGAGGACCGGGACCGCTACTCGAGGACGCTGCGCGAGGCGCGGCTCAACGGGGCGCCGGGCTACGAGATCGACTACCGTCTGCTGCGCCGCGACGGCGCGGTGGTCCATGTGCGCGAGATCGCCGAATACGAGCATGACGAGGCCGGCAATGTCTGCCGCCATATCGGCAGCGCGCAGGACATCACGCTGGAAAAAGAGCGCGAGGCGGCGCTCGTCGAACGCGAGGCCATGCTGCAGCAGAGCTCGCGGCTCGCGAGCCTCGGCTATTGGGTGTGGGACGAGATCAACGACCGCAGCCTGCAAGCCTCCGAGGAAGCGGCCAGGCTCGCCGGTCTCACCGTCGAGGAATTCACCGCGCGCTATGCCACCACGAACTCGCATCTCGACGCGGTGCATCCGGACGACCGCGAGCGCTATCACGAGACCGTCGCCGCCTGCCGCGCCGAGGGGGCGCCTTACGACGTCGAATACCGGATGCTCGATCCCGACGGCAACGTCGCCTATCTGCGCGAGATCGGCCAGTATGTGCGGGACGAACGCGGCCGTATCGTCCGGTCGTTCGGCATCGCGCAGAACATCACCGACCAGAAGCGCCGCGAGCAGGCGATCGTCGAGCGCGAGCATATGCTGCGCCAGGGCGCGGCGATGGCGAAGCTCGGCTACTGGATCTGGGACGAGGTCGAGGACCGGATCCTGCTGCAGACCGAGGCGGCGGCCGCGATCGACGGCATGACCGTCGAGGAGTATTACGCGAGCGCTCCCGACATCGATGCGCTGCTCGCCCGCATCCATCCGGACGATCGCGCCCGCTACGCCGAAGCCTCGCGCCGCGGCCGCGAGAGGGGCGAAGGCTACGATCTCGAATTCCGCATCTTCCGCCGCGACGGCAACATGCTGCATGTGCGCGAGATCGCGCATTACCAGAAGGACGCCGACGGCCGCGTCACCCGCTCGGTCGGCGCGATCCAGGACATTACCGAGCATATGCGCCGCGAAAATGCGTTCGTCGAGCGCGAGGCGCTGCTGCAGCAGGGCGCGAAGCTCGCCCAGCTCGGCTACTGGGTGTGGGACGAGATCGACGAGCGCTGCGTCTTCTGCTCGGAGGAGGTGGCGACGCTGCACGGCCTTACGGTCGAGGACTACGTCTCGCGCCTCGGCTCGCTCGATCGCTATGCCGAGATGATCCATCCTGAGGACCGCGAGCATTTCAAGGATACCCTCCGCCGCTGCCGCGAGCGCGGCGAGCCCTACGACCTCGAGATCCGGATCCAGCGCCCGGACGGGTCGGTCGCCTGGGTGCGGGACGCCGGCGAATACAAGCGCGACGAAACCGGGCGCATCGTGCGCATCCTGGGCATCACCCAGAACATCACCGGTTTCCGCGAGCAGCAGGAAGCGCTGAAGGCCGAGGAAGCGCGGCTGCAGCGCTATGTGGCAGAGCTGCAAGCCACCAAGACGCGGCTCGAGGAGCAAGGCTCGGAACTGGTCAGCCTCACCGAGGACCTCGCCAAGGCGATGGCGCGGGCCGAAGCGTCGGCGCGCGCGAAATCCGAATTCCTCGCCATGATGAGCCACGAGATCCGCACGCCGATGAACGGCGTGCT
>CAZMUZ010000117.1:0-11505 GCA_964569315.1 uncultured Rhodospirillaceae bacterium
CGCAGCGAGGTGAGCGGGTTCTTGATCTCGTGCGCGACGTCGGCGGCGAAGCGCTCGATCGCGTCCATGCGCTCGAGCAGCGTCTGGGTCATGTCGCGGAGCGCGCCGGAGAGGTCGCCGATCTCGTCATGGCGGTGCGTGAAGTCCGGAATCGTCGTCTTTCGCCCCTGGCCCCGCCGCACCCGCTCGGCCGCCTCGGCGAGGCGGTGGATCGGGCGCGCGATCGTGCCGGCGAAATAGAGCGAGAGCACGATGGTGATGGCGAGCGCGATGCCGAAGACGCGGAGGATGGCGAGCCGCACGCCGCGGACCGAATCCTCGATCTCGCGCCCGTCGGTCGAGACCATGAGCGCGCCCAGCACCTGGCGATAGCGCTGCACCGGCACGGCGACCGAGAGCACCATCCCGCCCTCGCCGTCGCTGCGGACCATGGTGACGGTTTCGCCCACAAGCGCGCGCTTCGCCTCGGGATAGTCCGCCGCCTCCTGGTCCGCCGGTTCGCGGTAGATCGGCAGGGAACGGCCGCCGGGCAGCTTGTTCACCACCCATTCGTAGATGTCGGTCACCAGATTGCCGACCAGGTTCTGCTGCGTCTTCGGCGCCAGCACCTCGATCTCGATGTTCCCGGCCGAGCCCGTCATCTTGAAGCTGTCGGCGAGCAGCCTGCCTTCGGCGTCGAAGAGGCGCGCCCGCACCTTGGAGACATCGACCAGCCGCCGCACCGTGTGGCGCACCGTCTCCGGCACCAGATGCTCGTCGCCGAGCGAGCCGGTGGAGACGCCGATCGTGCCGAGCGCGCCGGCGAAGAGCTCCGCCTGGGTGCGCAGCGCGCTCAGCCGCGAATCGACGAGATTGTTCCGGTAGTCGTCGAGATAGAGCAGCCCTGCGATCGGAATCATGATCGCGAGGATGTTGAGCGTCAGGATCCGGCGGGTGAGCGGCGAGCCGCGGCGCCGGCGACGGCGGGCGACACGCAGCCGCGCTTGCCGCCGGGCTCGTGCCGGCCGGGCGGGCGCCTCCGGCTCCTCTGCCGCCGGTCGCGTTGCGGTGAGCGGCGGCGGTGAGCGGCGATCGAGCGAGGCCGGTCGGATCTCCCGGTTCACGGTCGCCCCAGAACTGTCGGGAGGCCGCCGGGCAAGGTTCAGGCTTCGCGGTAGCGATATCCGACGCCGTAGAGCGTCTCGATCATCGCGAATTCGGAGTCCGCCGCCTTGAATTTCTTGCGCAGCCGCTTGACGTGGCTGTCGATGGTGCGGTCATCGACATAGATATGCTCGCCATAGGCCGCGTCCATGAGCTGATCGCGGCTCTTCACATGGCCCGGGCGCGTGGCGAGCGCCTTCAGCAGCAGGAACTCGGTGACGGTGAGCTGCACGGCCCCGCCCTTCCAGCTGCAGGCATGGCGCAGCGGGTCCATCACCAGCTCGCCGCGCACGATGGATTCGCCGCCGGCCTGGGGAACGCCGTCCTCCTTGCCGGCCGCCTCGCGGCGCAGCAGCGTGCGGATGCGCTCGATCAGCAGGCGTTGCGAGAAGGGCTTCTTGATGTAGTCGTCGGCGCCCATGCGCAAACCCATGATCTCGTCCACCTCGTCGTCCTTCGAGGTCAGGAAGATCACCGGGAGCTGCGTGGAGCGGCGCAGCCGCTCCAGGAGCTCCATGCCGTCCATGCGGGGCATCTTGATGTCGAGGATGGCGAGATCGACCGGCTGGGCGGTCAGCGCCTTCAGCGCCTCGGCTCCGTCCGTATAGGTGCGGACCGCGAAACCCTCGGCCTCGAGCGTCATCGAGACCGAGGCCAGGATGTTGCGGTCGTCGTCGACCAGCGCGATTGTCTGCGCCATGAATTTTTCCCTCTCCGACAAGAGTTTAGAAGCTTTGACCCAGCGCCGCCAGCCCGGCCGTCCGGACCCCCTGCGGCCGCCTGCGACTTTCGGTCGCGAATATGGCGCAACGGTGGAGAAATCGCGTCGGAAGCGGGGATTTACAAATGGAAGGCGTCAAGCGGAGAGGGCGCGGCGGAGGCCCCGCTCGAAGGGCGCCCGCGGGCCGCGTTCGCCGGCGCCGAACAGCGCCGGGGCGACAATGCAGGACGCCTTCGCCAAAGATGCCGGGCGGCGGTCGCCGCCTAATGGAGTCGACGACGACGCTCGCCGCCTCCCGCCGGGCGAACCTCTGACAGTGGAATGGCCTCGACTGATCTCATGGACAAGCACATCACCGACACGCCCGCGACCGATCCCGCGCTCCTGGTGGCGGAGCTCATCGCCAACGGCGATCGCGCCACGCTCGCGACCTCGCTCGCCGATTCCGGCAACTGGCCCTACGCCTCGCTGGTGCTGATCGCGACCGACCGCGACGGCGCGCCCCTGCTGCTGCTCTCCGAGCTTGCCGAGCACACCCGCAACCTCGCGAAGGATCCGCGCGCGAGCCTCCTGGTCGACGGCACGGGCGGCCTCGAGAACCCGCTGACTGGCGCCCGCGCCACGCTGCTCGGCCGCGTCTCGCCGACCGCCGATGCGGAAGCGCTCGAACGCTTCATCGTGCGCCATTCGACGGCGCGCATCTATGCCGGCTTCCGCGATTTCCGCTGCTACCGCTTCGAGATCGAGCGGGCCCATCTCGTCGCCGGCTTCGGCCGTATCGAATGGATCGAAGGCGAGCCGCTGCGCCGTGCGTCGAAGGCGCGCCGCTGAGGCATCCAGGAAGAAATCGGAACGCGATCCCCGGAGTTTGGACGGCCCCGCGCGCGGTCCGGCGTGAGCCGATCGCGGCAGGGCCGTCCCGACGCGGGGAGCACCGGGGCCGATGAAAGCCTCGCGCAGAAAATCCGCGAGGCCCGATCGCCGCGCCGTCCCGTTTCCGGTTCGACAGACCGACGATCCACCGGCCGCAGCACCCGCACCCGCGCCGAAGGCAGCGAGCGGGAAGGGTTTCGGGAAAGAGAAGCGCCCCTCTCCCGCGCCATGGCATGAACCGGCGCCGCCCGGGCAAGTTCCGCCGGGCCTGCACCGCTCCGCCACTATCCTCGAGAGCCGCGACAGTTCTGCCACACCGCCGCTCCCGGGACGGTCTCGTAGCGAGTTGATAGGGAAGGCGTTTCGAATGCCGCTGTCCGGCTCGAGACAGCGGCGGGAAACCGTAGGCACGCCCCACGCATGACGGAAGAATTGCAGCCGACCCGTCGCTCGACCTTATATGGTGCCTCGACGAGCCTCCGGCAATGACTGTGCGGAAACGACGCGCGCGAGAACGAAACGCCGGAGAACGAAACGCCCTGGAACGAAACGCCCGGGAACGAAACGCCCGGGAACGAAACGCCCGGGAACGAAACGCTAGAGAACGAAACGCCCGGCGCCTCGACGCGGCGGCCGATCCTCCCCTTGCCGGCCCCGGCCCTCCGCGTTCACTCTCACCCGATGGGCGCCGCGGCTTCGGCCGCGGGCGACCGGCAGCAGGGCGCAGCGGACTATCCGCGGAAGGGGAGATTATGAGCGGTCAGACGGGCAAGGCGGCGAGCGGCGCGAAGAAAGCGGGCGGCTGGCTGCTGCATGAGATGCGGGAACTGCTGCCGCCTACGGTGTTCTTCTTCATCGGCTTCAACCTGGTGCTCTTCACCAAGCGGCTGTTTTTGAACGATCCGCTCTTCGCGCCGAGCGGGATCCTGCTGGCGACGACCTCGGCGCTGATCGTCGGCAAGACGGTGCTGATCACCAACCTGATGCCCTTCGTCCGGCGCTACGACCACCCGCCGCTGATCCGGCCGATCCTCTTCAAGACGATCGTCTACAGCCTCATGGTGGGGCTGGTGCGGCTGATCGAGGCGCTGATCCGCTATCTCATCGACAGCGGCGTGCTCGGCGAGGGCGGGTTCCTCCACGACCTGTTCGGCGAGTTCCACTGGAACCCCTTCATCGCGACGCAGCTCTGGATCGTCGTGCTGTTTCTGACCTATGTGACGGGGAACGAGATCAACCGGCATCTCGGGAAGGGGGAGCTGCGGAAATTGCTTTTCAGCGGCCCCGCCCCGCTCCGGGCCTGAAACGGCCTCCCGAGCGAGGCCCGCGAGATCCCGCCGCACGGGCGTCGTTCGGGTGACGGCAGCCGCCCCTAATGCGCCTCCGCCCAGTTCTTCCCCACGCCCGTCTCCGCCACCAGCGGCACCGATAGCTCTAGCGCCGGCGCGCAGGCGCCTTCCATCACCGTTTTGACGAGGGCGGCGGTCGCGTCCGCCTCCTTCGCCGGCACCTCGAACAGCAGCTCGTCATGCACCTGCAGCAGCATGCGGGCCTTGAGGCCGGCTTCCGCCAGCGCTGCCGGCACGCGGATCATGGCGCGCTTGATGATGTCGGCGGCGGTGCCCTGCAGGGGCGCGTTGATCGCGGCGCGCTCCATGAAGCTGCGGCGGGCCGGGTTCTTGTCGGCGATGCCGGGCACATGGCAGCGCCGGCCGAAGAGCGTCGTCACATAGCCCTGCTCGCGCGCGACCTTCTTGGTGCGCTCCATATATTCGCGGATGCCGGGATAGCGCTTGAAATAGGCGTCGATATAGGCGCGCGCCTCGGCTTGCGGAATGCCGAGCTGCGCCGCGAGGCCGAAGGGGCTGATGCCGTAGATGATGCCGAAATTGATCGCCTTGGCGCGGCGGCGGATCATCGGGTCCATGCCCTCGACCGGCACGCCGAACACCTGGCTCGCGGTCAAAGCGTGGATGTCCTGCCCCTTGCGGAAGGCGTCCGCCAGCGCGGGGATCTCGGCGATATGGGCGGCGAGCCGGAGCTCGATCTGCGAGTAGTCGACCGACAGCAACGTCATGCCGGGCTCGGCCACGAAGGCGCGGCGGATCTTGCGCCCCTCCTCGGTGCGGATCGGGATGTTCTGCAGATTGGGATCGGTCGAGGAGAGCCGCCCGGTCGAGGTCGCGGCAAGCGCGAAGCAGGTATGGATGCGGCCGGTGCGCGGATTGATCTGTTCCTGCAGCGCGTCGGTGTAGGTGCTCTTCAGCTTGGAGAGCTGTCGCCAGTCGAGCACGCGGGCCGGCAGGTCGTGGCCCATCGCCGCCAGCTCCTCCAGCACGTCGGCGCCGGTCGCATAGGCGCCGGTCTTGCCCTTCGAGCCGCCCTCGAGCCCCATCTCGTCGAACAGGATCTCGCCGAGCTGCTTCGGCGAGCCGATATTGAACTCGCGGCCGGCGAGCTTGTGGATCTGCTTTTCGAGCGCCGCGATGCGGCCGGCGAAGTCGGCCGAGAGCTCGGCCAGCACCTTGCGGTCGACCTTGACGCCGGCCGCTTCCATTGCCGCCACCACCGGCACGAGCGGCCGCTCGATCGTCTCATAGACCGTCACCATGCGCTCGGCGAGCAGCATCGGCCGCAGCGCCTGCTGGAGGCGGAGCGTCACCTCGGCATCCTCGGCCGCATAATCGCGCGCCTTCTCGATCGGCACTTGCGCGAAGCCGATCTGCGACTTGCCGCTGCCGCAGACGGATTCGAAGGTGATGGTGTCCTGGCCGAGATGGAGCTTGGCCAGCTCGTCCATGCCATGGCCGTGCTTGCCGCCCTCCAGCACGTAGGAGATCAGCATCGAATCCTCGATCGGCGCGATCCGGATGCCGTGCTGCGCCAGCACCACCATGTCGTATTTGATGTTCTGGCCGATCTTGAGGACCGACTCGTCCTCCAGCAGCGGCCGCAGCGTCGCGAGCGCCGCCTCGAGCGGGATCTGCCCCGGCAGCAGGGCTCCCTTGCCGTTCGCGGCGCCATTGCCCAACGTGGGTTTCTTCTTCCCCTTCTCCGGCTTCGCGCCGCCGTCGCCGAGATCGAGCTCCATCGAAGCCGCCGGGGCGCGATGGCCGAGCGGCACATAGGCGGCATGGCCCGGCTCCACCGCGAGCGAGAACCCGACCAGCTCGGCGAGATTCGCATCGAGCGAGGTGGTCTCGGTATCGAACGCCACCACGCCCGCCGCTTGCGCCCGCACGATCCAGCCCTTGAGTGTGGCGAGATCCATCACGAGGTCGTAGCGGGTCGGGAGGTTATCCTGCGCGGACGCGGCCCGCGCCGCGGGAGTCCCTGCCCCCGCCGTCCTTGCCCCCACGGCACCGCCGTTCGCCGTCCTGTCGCCCGCCATTCCTGCGCCGGACTGGAAGCGTCCTTCGGCCTTGGCGAGCAGCGAGCGGAACTGGTTCTCGCGCAGGAAGGGGAGCAGCGTCTCCGCCTCGGGGTCGCGCCGCGCGAATGCGGTATAGGGCTCCGGCACCGCCACGTCGGCCTTGAGCCGCACCAGCTCTCGGCTGATGCGGGCGAGCTCGGCATTGGCGATCAGCGTCTCGCGCCGCTTCGGCTGCTTGATCTCGCCCGCGCGCTCCAGCAGCGCGTCGAGCGAGCCGAAGGTCTTGATGAGCTCGGCCGCGGTCTTGACGCCGATGCCCGGCACCCCCGGCACGTTGTCCGAGCTGTCGCCGCAAAGCGCCTGCACCTCCACCACCAGCTCGGGCCCGACGCCGAATTTCTCCTCGACCTCGGCCGGGCCGATCGCGCGGTTCTTGATCGGGTCCAGCATCTTCACCTGCGGGCCGACGAGCTGCATCAGGTCCTTGTCGGAGGAGACGATGGTGACGTTGAGCCCGGCCGCCACGGCCTGGCGCGCATAGGTCGCGATCAGGTCGTCTGCCTCGAAGCCGGCCATCTCGAGCTGCGGCACGTTGCAGGCGCGGGTCGCGTCGCGGATGAGGGAGAATTGCGGGACGAGCTCCGGCGGCGGCGGCGGGCGATGCGCCTTGTACTGGGGATAGATGTCGTTGCGGAACGTGGCCCGCGCCGTATCGAACAGCACGACGAGATACTCGGCCTCCGCGTCGGCGATCAGCTTCAGCAGCATGTTGGTGAAGCCGAGCACCGCATTGACCGGCGTGCCGTCCGCACGGGTCAGCGGCGGCAGCGCGTGGAAGGCGCGGAAGATGTAGCCGGAGCCGTCGATCAGGAAGAGATCGTCGGGTTTCTTCGTCATGTCGCTCATGGAACCGTGCCGCTCATGCGTCGAAGGTCAAAACAATATGTCATTCCCCGCGAAAACGGGGAATCCATCGGGCCGACGCTCGAGCCTTCGGCGTCAGGGCCGGAGCCTGGAGCAACCATGGATGCCCGCCTGCGCGGGCATGACATCGAGAACCGCCCGACCGCCGTTGCGTCCAGTTTCCCATTGTCGTCATTCCCCGCGAAAGCGGGGAATCCATCGGGCCGACGCCGGGACCTCGGACAACCAGGGATACCCGCTTTCGCAGGCATGGCATCGAGAACGAAGCGAATGGGCGGTGCGTCGAATTTCAGACGGATGGACGGCGCCTCAATGACGCGCAGGCGCCGGAGGGCGCCTCAATGCGCGGCGGCGGGGGCGCCGGCCTTCAGCACGAAATGCCGGCTGCAATAGGGGCATTCGACCGAGCCCGTCTTGGCCACGTCGAGATAGACCAGCGGATGGCCGAGCGGCCCGTCGCCGCCATCGCATCCGACGGTGGGGGTCTCGACCTCGATGGTCTCGAAGGGCTGCATGGATGCCTCGGGAAACAAGGGGGAAATCGGGCGCCGGCGGGTCGCAGGGCGGGCCCGTTGACCGCCGAGCGGCGCGGATGATACCCATGCCGCCCGACGGAGATCAAGGCGAGCCCCGGGCCGCCTCATCCGCCGACCCCGACGGTCCGAATGCCCGCATGAGCCTTGCCAAAACCGCGCCCGACGCCCATCCGCTGCCCGATGCCGCGGTGGCGGTGAGCGGCCTCAACAAGACCTACAAGCGCAGGAAGGGCGCCGACAAGCACGCCCTCGTCGATTTCGACCTGACGATCCGCCGCGGCGAGCTCTTCGGCCTGCTCGGGCCGAACGGCGCCGGCAAGTCGACGCTCATCAACATCCTCGCGCAGCTCGTCAACAAGACGAGCGGCAACGTCAAGGTCTGGGGCTTCGATCTCGACCGCGAGCCGCGCCAGGTGGCGGCCGCGATCGGGGTGGTGCCGCAGGAGCTCAACATCGATCCCTTCTTCACGCCCTACGAGCTGCTGGATCTGCAATCCGGGCTCTATGGCGTGCCGCGCAAGGAGCGCCGCATCGACGAGCTGCTCGCCGCCGTGGGCCTCGCCGAGCAGCGCGAGGTCTATGCGCGGCAGCTCTCGGGCGGCATGCGGCGCCGGCTCATGGTGGCGAAGGCGATGGTGCACAGCCCGCCGGTGCTGGTGCTGGACGAGCCGACCGCCGGCGTCGATGTCGAGCTCCGGCAGCAGCTCTGGGCCAATGTGCGCGCGCTCAACCGCGCCGGCACCACGGTCCTCCTGACGACCCATTATCTCGAGGAGGCCGAGGAGCTTTGCGACCGCATCGCCATCATCGGCGACGGCCGGCTCGTCGCCTGCGACACGACCGAGGCGCTGCTGGCGCGGCTCGACCACAAGGAGATCATCTTCACCCTCGCGGCCGACCTCGCGACGCCGCCGGCGGCCCTCTCCCCCTTCAATCCCGAGCTGCAGGGGCCGCGGCGGCTCAAGCTGCACTACCATCCGAGCCGCACCCAGATGGGCGAGATCCTGAGCGCCGTGCAGAGTGCTGACCTTCAGATCGCCGATCTCTCGACGCTCGAAACCGATCTCGAGGACATCTTCCTGCAGCTCACCCGCGCCGCCCGCGAGGCGGCCGCCCGGCAGGACACGCGCCGGTGAGCCATGGCGCAACCGGCATCGCCCTTCCCGCGGCACGCCGCCCCGGCTTCCCGCGCCCGGCGATCCTGCCGTTCCTGCTTCTCCTCCTGCTGGGGGTCGCGGCCGCGGGCTGCGCGCCCGTCGTCAAGGGGCCGGGTGCGCCGGTGACGGAAGCGCGGCTCGAGACAGACCGGCTCGTCATGGCGGACGGCGCGGCGCTGCCGCTCCGCCACTGGATGCCGGAGACCGAGCCGCCGCAGGCGATCCTGCTCGCGCTGCACGGCTTCAACGACTATTCCGAGGCCTTCGCCGATCCGGCGAAGGACTGGGCCGCCGCCGGCATCGCGACCTATGCCTACGACCAGCGCGGCTTTGGCCGTGCGCCGAATCCGGGTTTCTGGCCGGGGACGGAGGCGCTCATCGACGATCTGCGCACCGCGGCGCGGCTGCTGCGCGAGGCCTATCCGACCACGCCGCTCTATATCCTCGGCGAGAGCATGGGCGGGGCGGTGGCGATGACCGCCGCGACCGAGCCCGATCCGCCGACGGCCGACGGCCTCATCCTGGCGGCCCCCGCCATCTGGGGCCGCGAGCTGCAGGGGGCGGTCGCCAACAGCGCGCTCTGGTTCTTCGCCCACACCATGCCCTGGCTCAAGATGAGCGGCGCCCAGCTCCAGGTCCAGCCCTCCGACAACATCGCCATGCTGCGCGCGCTGGGGAAGGACCCGCTCGTCATCAAGGAGACGCGCATCGATGCGATCTACGGGCTCGTCGGCCTGATGGATCGCAGCCTCGCCGCCGCGCCGAAGCTCCGCGCGCCGGCCCTCGTGCTCTATGGCGCGCGGGAGGAGGTGATCCCGGGCGAGGCCGCCGCCGCGATGCTGCATCGCCTGACGCCGGCGCCCGCGGGACCGCGCACGGCGCTCTATGCGAAGGGCTATCATATGCTGCTGCGCGACCTGGCGTCGGCGGTGGTGCGGCAGGATATCGCCGCCTGGGTCCATCATCCGGACCTGCCGCTGCCGTCGCGCGCCGACGACGTGGCGCGGCGCGTGCTCGACAGCGAGGCGGAGGATCTGGCGCTCGGCAAGGCGGCGGAATGAGCCCGCGCGGGCCTAGCTCTCGACCGGCGCGCCGGGCAGATCGCGGCGCAGCCGCCGGATCCATTCCGGCTTGAGATTCTGCTCGGCCGCAAAGGCGAGCAGCAAAGTCTCGTCGCCGAGGAGATGATCCAGCACCCCGCCCAGCAGCGCCGGATCGGCGGCGCGTTCCCGCACCACCCCGAGATCGAGGCCGGAGAGGGCGAGGAAACGCTGCAGCCGGTCCTCGTCCGCCGCGAGATAGGCGAGCGCCAGCAGGCCTACCGTCGGCGCGTCGGGGAGGTCGGTCGCCTTGACCCGGAAATCGGGCGTCACGTCCTTCGCCATGGCGCACTTTTGCGCCCGGGCGGCGCCGGGGGCAAGGCCCGAGGCGCCGCCCGGAAAGCGCGTCCCTCGGAAAGCACGCCTGGGCGGCTTTACCCTCCGGAGGCCATCGAGTATGTTCCGCGCCGGCGGCCAAAGCCGCCCGCGACGCACCCGTAGCTCAGCTGGATAGAGCGCTGCCCTCCGAAGGCAGAGGTCGTGAGTTCGAATCTCGCCGGGTGCGCCATTAAATCAACAACTTAGACTAGTTCAGCGCACATCTTTTTGAACTGCGGAAGCGCTGCGGAAGCAGGCGGGCCAAATTGGAGATGACCGATGCCTAGGCGTCCTATTTGAGGCCCCAGCAGCCAACTCTTTCCTCCGAAAGGTCCAAAAGCCCGGCGCACTCCGCGAGACTTAAAGCGCGCACGGCGCCTCGGCCTCCCAAGCCGCCCGCTCCGCCTGGCTTCAAATGCGTGTGGCGCGACTAGTCGCAAAACCGCTGTTGGAATGAAAGACCGCGTTGAACGGGGGAGACGCGCGCAGCGCAGTTGGTTCGCTCGGCCCGTGCAGATCAGGTTCCGGCCTCTTCGAATCCTGGGAAGTAGTAGATGTCGAAAGCTCGTCAAAACGAGGCTATCAAAATTTATCGAGCGATCATGATGGAGGCAAAAGCTCGCCTCTCGCTCATTCAACTGATTTCAAGAAGGCAGATCGGACTCCCCGCGGTTTTCCTTGGTGAGTTCCATGTACTGCAGATACGAATGATATGCGAGTTGGTTGCGCTCGGATGTCTGGTTGCACATGGTGAGATCGAGGCAACCCATGAGATGAAGCTGCAGAAAGAGTACGCTGCCGACAAAATATTGAAGCGGCTTGAGCAACTGCACCTCGATTTCTATCCAAAATCTCTGGTTCAGAAGCAAGATGGTGGGAAAGATTATGACTACATGAAAGGAGAGTTTCTGAACAAGGCCGATCTTATTGCGATCTATGGACGATGCGGTGACGTGCTGCATCGCGGTAGTTTGATGAAATTCTCGCAAGCCCCAAGGGAACCTGGTGCTGCTCTGAAGATGGCGACCGCGGCAAAGCAGTTGAGCCGCTTGCTGGAATTGCATGCAATTGCGCTTATCGATGAGAAGATGATCTTTTGTGCTTTAGGAAGCGCTGAAAATAGCAAGGTGGTCGTAGGCTTCCTGCTTCCGAACAAATAAGCCTCCCTGCATCGCGTGCGTCCACGCAAGAGGCGGCGTCTTTGAAAGCTAGGTCACTGATAGGTAAGGGTTCCAAGTTAATTCTTGGGTGGTAAAGCGCTATTGCCCCGGTGCCGCTCGCTGTGGCACTTTCCCGCCCGCTTCGGGCTGCCGTAGCTCAGTGGTAGAGCACTCCCTTGGTAAGGGAGAGGTCGACAGTT
>CAZMUZ010000118.1:0-1647 GCA_964569315.1 uncultured Rhodospirillaceae bacterium
GACTTGACCAGGGTGGTCTTGTGCTCTTCACGGATGATGTCCATGCAGAGCTCGACGCACTCGTCGCAGATGAAGACCGTCGGGCCGGCAATGAGCTTGCGGACTTCGTGCTGGCTCTTGCCGCAGAAGGAGCAATAGAGAGTGCTCTTGCTGTCGCCGCCGGTGGATTTGTTCATCACTCGACCGTTCGAAAACCCGATACGTCAACTAGACTCGAATCTTAACCGGTGCCTCAACCGCCGCACAACGGCAAATTCCGCCGCGATTTCCGGTGCGTCCGGTCACTCGAAGTGACGGCGTATTCCGGCGGAGCCTCGGTTCCGTGCCGCCGGTCGCGCCGCAGATACTACATCCGGCCGCATCAAGAAGGCGTTAACCGGTCAGTTTCCCGCAGCGCTGGAACCGGCCGTATCCGTCGGATCGTCGCTTGCCGGCCGCTTCTCGACGACCTGGTCGATGATCCCGAATTCCTTGGCTTTCTCAGGCGTCATGAAGTTGTCGCGCTCCATGGACTCCTCGATCACATTGAGCGGCTGACCGGTATGCCGGGCGTAGATCGCGTTGAGCCGCGCCTTGATCGCCAGCACCTCGCGCGCATGGATCTCGATGTCCGTCGCCTGGCCCTGATAGCCGCCGGAGGGCTGATGGATCATGATCCGGGAGTTGGGCAACGAGTAGCGCTTGTTCGCGGCGCCCGCCGTCAGCAGCAGCGAGCCCATCGACGCCGCCATGCCGATGCAGACGGTCGATACGTCCGGCCGGATATATTGCATCGTGTCGTACATCGCGAGGCCCGAACTCACCACACCGCCCGGCGAGTTCACGTAGAGCGAGATGTCCTTCTTCGGATTCTCCGCCTCGAGGAAGAGTAGCTGCGCGCAGACCAGGCTCGACACCGCGTCGTTCACCGGTCCGACCAGGAAGATGATCCGCTCCTTCAGCAGGCGCGAATAGATGTCGAACGCGCGCTCGCCGCGATTGGTCTGCTCGACCACCATCGGGACGAGCAGGCTGTGATAGGTCTCGATCGGGTCGCGGTCGCGGATCATCGCTGGAAACCTTTCGTCGGCGTCGCCGCCGGCTCGGAAACGGGTGGACCGATCAGCTCTTGGCCGGTTCGGCGGCCTCCGTCGCGCCGGTGAGCTCTTCCGCCGTGACCTTGCGCTCGGTGACCTGGGCTTGCTCCAAGATGTAGTCTACCACCTTCTCTTCATAAAGGGGGGCCCGGAGCTGGGCGAGCGCGGCCGGTGTCCGGCGATAATACTCGACGACCTCCTTCTCGCGGCCCGGGTAGCGCTGGGCTTCCATCGCCACCTGGCGGCTGATCTCGTCGTTGCCGACCTCGATGTTGTTGAGGCGGCCGACTTCCGAGAGGAGCAGGCCCAGCTTCACGCGGCGCTCGGCGATCTCGCGATATTCCTTCTTGAGCTGTTCGTCGCTCTTGCCCTCGTCGTCCGGGTCCTTCCGGCCCTGCTGGCGGTCGGCCTCGATCTGCTGCCAGATGGCGTCGAATTCGCCGTCCACAAGGCCCGCCGGCGCGGTGAAGTCGTGCTTCTCCGCGAGCCAGTCCAGAAGGGCGCGCTTCAGTTTCCCGCGGGAAAGCGAGTTATAGTCGCGCTCGATGCGGCTCTTCATATGTTCGCGGAG
>CAZMUZ010000118.1:1747-3590 GCA_964569315.1 uncultured Rhodospirillaceae bacterium
CCCTCGGCCTTCCCGCCCGGGAACGCCACGCCGTCGATGCGGCCTTCGAAATCGACCACCACCACGTCGCCCGTCTTCGCCGGGCGCGGCTCGGCGATCGGGCTCGAGCGCTTCTGCGCCTGAGCGAGCCGCTCCAGCGCTTCGTCGACCTCCTTGTCGCTCACTTCGACCGCCTGCCGCTCGAGCTTGATGGCGCCGAAATCGATCGGCTTGATCTCGGGCATCAGGTCGAAGGCGAGGTCGTATTCGAGGTCGCCGCCCTCGTTGAAGGAGGTGATCTCGATCTGCGGCTGGCCGGCGGCGCGCAGGCCGCGCTCGTTCAGGAGCTGATGCGTGCTGTCGTTGACGGCGGTTTCCGCGACGCGGCCGCGTACCGACTGGCCGAAGCGCTGCTTCAGGACCTGCATCGGAATCTTACCGGGACGGAAGCCGGGCAGCCGGGCGCTGCGCCCGATCTCCTGCAGCTCGGTCTCGACGCGCTTCTCGACGTCGTTGGCCGGAATGGTGACTTTGAACTGCCGTCGCAGCCCTTCGGCATTGGTCTCGGTTACCTGCATCGCATCCGTCCGTTCGTTTCGAAGCTTCGGCTGGTTCGGTTCGAGCCCGCCGCTTGGCCCAAATGCCAGTCGGGAGGCCGGGTTAGCTTGGTGCGGGCGGAGGGACTCGAACCCCCACGACTTGCGTCACCAGAACCTAAATCTGGCGCGTCTACCAGTTTCGCCACGCCCGCCTGCCGGGACGCAGCATCGAGGGCCACCCCGAGCCAGCGCAGGGCGCGGTGTATAGCACAGCCGACAATCGGACAACCAGAAAAGCGCCCCTCACCGGACGAAGCGGATCCAGGGTCCGGTCGGCGCCCAGCCCCAGGCCGCCGGCCGCATTCCCATGGCCTGGTAGAAGCGGCAGGCGCGCCGATTATCCACGTCGCATTTGAGCGCGAGACGCCCGCCGGAGACGGCGATCGCATGGGCCAGAAGCGCCCGTCCGACCCCGCCGCCCTGGAAGGCAGGATCTACATAAAGGTGATGCAGAAATCGGCGTGGCCGGAAGATCGAGACCATGCCGATCGCACGGCCGTCCCGGAGCGTCGCCCAGATCTCCTCGCCCCGCGTCTGCGCGTCGAATTCCGCCGATGTGCGCATGTCGGACGTCCAGTTGGGAAAGGCTTGCGCCTGCGCCGCGACGCAGATCTCGATGAGCCGCGCCTTGTCGGCCGGCTCGGCCCGCCGGATGACGAGGGGCGTCACGCGCCGCGGAGCCGCTTCCACAGCGCAGGGAGCTGCTCGGGCAGGTCTTCGGCGATCAGGCCCGGGCCGGCGCCCCTGCCCGCTTCGCCATGCAGCCAGACGCCGGCCGCGGCCGCCTCGAAAGCCGGCATCCGCTGCGCCAGCAAGCCTGCGACGATGCCGGCCAGCACATCGCCGGTGCCGGCGCTGGCGAGGTCGGCCGGCGCATTGTTATTGACGAGCGCCCGGCCCTCAGGATCCGCGATCACGCTGTCGATCCCCTTGAAGACGACCACGGCACCGGTCCGCCGCGCGGCCATGCGCGCGCGGACAAGCTTGCCCTGTTCCGGCCCCAGATCCGGAAAGAGACGCTGGAACTCGCCTTCATGCGGCGTGAGCACGAGCGGCCCGCGCGTCGCCTGGGTCAGCCGGTCCACATCGCCCGAGAAAACGGTGAGCGCATCCGCATCGAACAGGATCGGGATGCCGGTGCTGAGGGCCGCGAGCGCGAGGCGTTTCGTCACGCCGCCAACGCCGGCGCCCGGCCCGAGCAAGATCGCCGCAATGCGCCGCTTCTCGACAAACGTCGGCAATTGCTCGGGCGCCGGCAGCGGATG
>CAZMUZ010000118.1:3600-11496 GCA_964569315.1 uncultured Rhodospirillaceae bacterium
AGAATGCCCGGCTGATCCTGGGCATAGATCGGCAGCGCCTCGGTCTCTGCGGCAAGTGTGACCATGCCGGCCCCGCTGCGCCGGGCGCCCCGCACGGCGAGCCGCCCCGCGCCCGTCATCTGGGCGCCCGCCAGCACCAGAAGATGGCCGCGGCTGTATTTGTGGTCGCCGAGCCTGGGCCGCGGCAGTCGTGCCCGCCAATGCGCCGGCCCGTTCAGATGGGCGTCCGGTTTCACGACGTCGATCGCATCGTCGGCGATGCCGATATCGGCGATCACGAGCTCGCCGCACCGCTCGCAACCCGGCATCAGCCAGTGGCCGGGCTTCGCGCGGAAGAAGCCGACGGTCACGGTCGCGGAAGGCGCGGCCCCCCGGATCGCGCCGGTATCGCCATCGACGCCGCTCGGCACATCCACCGCGAGGACAGGAATCTGCTTCGCGGCCAGAGCCTCGACCAGGCGGAGCGCCATACCCTCGAGCGGGCGGCTGAGGCCGGCCCCGAACATGGCATCGACGACGATCGAGGCGTCGTCGAGCAGATGTTCCGAAGCGTCGCGGGTTTCCCCGCTCCACTGCGCCGCCGCGGCCGCCGCATCGGTATCGGCGAGCGGCGGGGCGAGCGCGGCGAGCGTTACCGGCCACCCATGCTCCTGCAGAAGGCGCGCCGTGACATAGCCGTCGCCGCCATTATTGCCCGGCCCGCAAAGCACCAGCACCGGCTGGCGGCGCCAGCGCGCGACGATGGCGCGAAAGATCGCGGCGCCGGCACGCTCCATGAGCTGGATGCCGGGAATCCCCGCGGCGATCGCCGCCGCATCCGCCCGGCGCATCTGCTCGTTGGTCAGCAGCGCCAGCGCTCCGACCGGTTCGCCGGGCATGGGTCAGCCGCGCGCCGGACGCTTCGGGCGGAAGCGGTCGATCTGCGCCAAGGCCGCTTCGCGCAGCAGCCCCACATCGGCGCTGCCCAAGACGAGCTGGTAGCCGTCGGCAAAAAGCCGGTCGGCGGGCCGTGCCGCCGTGGCGATGGTCCCGAGCCACTTCCCGGCGCGTTTCGCCGCCGCCTCGACCTGCCTGATCAGGGTCCGCGCCTCGGGATGGTCCGGCTCGCCGAGATGGCCGAGGCTCGCCGAGAGGTCGTAGGGACCGACGAACACCATGTCGATACCAGGCACGGCGACGATCTCCGAAACGGCCTCGACCGCCGCCCGCGTCTCGATCTGGGCGATGGCGAGGAGCGCATCGTTGGCTTCCGCGATGTAGCGCTTCGTCTCGAGCCCGTAGCCCGAGGCGCGGATGATCGGCACCGCGACGCCGCGGATGCCCTCCGGCGGATAGCGGCAGGCGGCGACGAACGCCTCCGCTTCGGCGCGGCTGTTCACCGCCGGCGCCATTACCCCGTCGATGCCGATGTCGAGCGTGCGCTTGATCTCGGCCGCATCGTTGAGCGGCACGCGCACGAGCGGGCTGCAAGCCGTCGTGCGGATCGCCTGGGTCATCGCGCGCGTGGTTTGCAGATCGGCGGCGCTATGCTCGCGGTCGATCATCAGACAATCGTAACCGGCGCGAGCCAGAAGCTCGGCGAGGATCGGGCTTTCCGCGTTGAGGAAACAGCCATAGAGCGGCTCGCCGGCCGCAAGCCGCTGCTTGGCACTGCGCGGCGCGGCGGCCCGGTCGTTCAATTGACGACCACCATGCAGCTTTCCTGCGACGAGCGCGAAAGCAGCTCGCGGCAGAGCTGGTCGGCGCTCGCCCGGTTCTGCAACGGGCCGCCGAGCACGCGGAACCAGATGCCGAGATCGCCGCCCAGATCGACGCGCCGGATCGTCGGCTGCAGCGTGCCCAGAAGATCCGGGAAGGTCTGCTGCAGGTTCTGCCAGTAGGTGGCGGCGCTCGATTCCGTCTTGGCCGAGCTCAGCCAGACGCGGATCACCCCATCGGACGGTGCGTTCAGCGTCGGCACCGGCTCGGCGGCCGGCGCTTCCGCGGTCGCAGCGGCCTGGTCGGCGGGCGCTTCAGCCGGCGCCTCCGTCGTCATAGCGGCCTGGTCGGTTGACGCTTCGACCGGAACCGCAGGCGTCACCGCTGCGGTCGCCTCCGTCGTGGCGGGTGCCGCGTCGCCGATCGGCTCCGTGCCGGGCGATGCGACGAGCGGCTGGGGCGATGCCGCCGCGCTCGGCACGGTGGCAGGCGACGCGATCAAGGGCTCGGCCGGCGCCGTCTCGGTCGGCACCATCTCGCTCGAGGGCTGCAGCTCCGGCGACGCCGCCAGGGGCGCCGCAGGCACCGGAGCCGTCGCCTCGGGCGCCGGCGGCACGGCGGGCGGAGATGTGCCCTGCCCGGCCGCCAGGGCCTCCGCCGTGGGCACAAACGGCTTCGGCGTCGGGTTGAAGGCGTCGTCCGTCCCCATTACGGGCGCGGCCACGGCGGTGGCGGTCGCCGGTGCCGCGGCCGGCGCGGTGGCTTCGACGGCGGGTGCCGCCGCCGGGGCTTCCGATGTCGCCGCCGGCGCTGGTGTTTCGGGGGCCGAGGCTTCCGATGTCGTCGCCGGTGCCGGGGTCTCGGGAAGCGGCGCGGATGCGAGAGGAGCCGGCGCCGGCTCGCCGGTTTCAGCGGCGCCGAGGGGTGCGGGCGCCTGGTTCTGCATTTCGAGATCGAGGCTCGCCAGTCGCTCGCGTGCCTGCGGATAGCCGTTGCTGGCCGCCTGTTCGTACCAGCGCTTCGCCTCGGCGAAATTGCGCGGCACGCCGCGGCCGGCGCGATAGAGCTCCGCCAGCGCATATTGCGCGTCGGGCGAGCCTTGGGCGGCGGATTGGGCGAACCACCAGGCCGCGTCGTTGAAGTTCTGCTCCAGCCCGCCCTCGCCGCGGTAGTAAAGCAGCGCCAAATTGAACTGGGCTACGGGATGGCCGGCATCGGCGGCGGTTTTCCACAGTGCGGCCGCCTGGTCCAGGCTCTTCTCGACCCCCCGGCCCTCCGCATAGAGGATGCCGAGATTGGTGACCGCCGCCGGCAGGCCCTGATCCGCGGCTTTCTTGTACCAAATGGCTGCCGCCGTGTAGTCGCGCTTCGGTACGCCGATTTCGGCGAGCAGCCCCATGCCGTGCTGCGAGCGCGCGTCGCCCGTCTCGGCCAGCGGCTGCCATTCCTGCAGCGCCACGGCGTAGTTGCGCTTGTCGAAGGCGGCGAGACCTTCCTCGTAGGAAGCGGCGTCCGCCGGCCGGCATAGCAGGAAGGTGAGAAGGACAAGCGAGAGAGCGGCAAATACCTTGCCGATCCGACGCTTGCGGTGCCTCTTTGATGTCGTTGCTAAGTGCATCGATTCACTATGCCGCGGCTCCCCGACCGGCGCAATCGGACGACATCCATCCTCAGTTCGGCCTCGGGGGCTCGGTTTCCGACTCCGGTTGCGGCGCGTCGTTGGTCGGGCCTGCCTGATGATGCACCATCCACCATCGTCCATTCTGACGAACGAAGAGATTGGTCGCGACCAGGTAGTTCTCCGCAATCGCCTCGAAGCAGACCACGGCGGCCGCATCGCCATATTGATAAACGGCCGGCTCGTGGCAGGTGATGGCGGGCGACATGTCGCTGCCGAGGATCGCGCGCCAGCTTGCCATCACGTCTTCGCGGCCGGCGAGCGGCGCCGAGCCGGGATGGACGCAGACGACCGGCAGGCTGCGCGCCCACAGCCCGTCCATCGCCGCGTAGTCGCGATCGGCGAAGGCGCGATAGAAAGCCTCGTTGGCAAAAAGTATGGCGTCCCTGTCCATCGGCGCTTCGTCGGGGGATTGCGTTACCGGCGGTAACCTAGCGAATTGCCGGACGTCAAGCGAGGCCAAGCGTGATCCAGATAATTTTGGATGGCTGTCCAACAAATCTGGCGCTTGCCGAAAATCCTCGGCTGGGGAATGTTTGCGCTCCGATTTATCAGACCAATCGCGCATCGGGGGAATCATGAGCAAGCTGATCAGGATCGAGCGCCGGGGCCCCGTGCTCGAGCTTACCATCGACCGTCCGAAGGCGAACGCCTTCGACGGACCGACCAGCAAGGCGCTCGGCGAGGCGCTGGTCGCCTATCAGCAGGACGACGGGCTGCGCTGCGCGATCATCACCGGCGCCGGCGAGAAATTCTTCTCCGGCGGCTGGGATCTCAAGGTCGCCGCCGAGCTCGGGCTCGACGAGCTGAACGTCGATTACGGGCCGGGCGGCTTCGCCGGCCTCACCGAGATGTGGACCATGCGCAAGCCGGTCATCGCCGCGCTCAACGGCATGACCATCGGCGGCGGCTGGGAGCTGGCGCTCGCCTGCGATATCGTGATCGCGGCCGACCATGTCCGGTTCTGGATGCCGGAAGTGCAGCGCGGCATCATCGCCGACGGCGGCGGCGTGATCCGGCTGCCGCGGCTCCTGCCCTACTACCTCGCCATGGAAATCCTCCTCACCTGCCGCTGGGTCGAGGTCGCGGAGGTGGCGCAGCACGGCATGATCAACAAGGTCGTGCCCAAGGAAAAGCTGATGGATACGGCCCGCGAATTCGCCGATCTGATCGCAAAGGGTGCGCCGCTGGCCGTGCAGGCGACCAAGGCGGTCTGGCAGCAGACCTCGCACCTGCCCGTCCCCGATGCGTTCGCCAAGGTCCGCCGGCGCGAGATCCCCGAGCATAACCGGATGCAGCAGTCCGACGACTACCTCGAAGGACCGCGCGCATTCTCGGAAGGGCGCGATCCCGTCTATAAAGGGCGTTGAGACGACCACGGGGACGCGTTGCGATGGCCATTCAGAACGCGCGATCGGTTTCCGAGCCGGACGAGCCGCATCGTTTGCAGCCGCTGCTCAATCCGCGCTCGGTCGCAGTCATCGGGGCATCCGCGCGCGAGGGCTCGTTCGGAAACTACACGCTCTCGGAATTGCTGGTCGGCGGCTTCAAGGGCGTCGCCTACCCGATCAACCCGAACTACAAGGAGATCCTCGGGCAGCGCTGCTATCCGAGCCTGCTCGACCTGCCCGAGGCGCCGGATCTCGCGATCTTCTCGATCCCGAGCGGCGGCCTCGAGGCGACCCTCGACCAGGCGATCGAGCGCGGCGTGCGTGCCGCCGTCATGTTCGCCAATGCGCAGGTGCCGAACGACCAGGCCCCGCCCCTCACCCGCCGCCTCGCGGCCAAGGCGAAGCGTGCGGGCATCCTGCTCTGCGGGGCGAACTGCATGGGCTTCCACAATCGCGCCGAAGGCGTGCGCGCGACCTGGTTCCCGACCCCGCGAGCGCCCCTCGGCAATGTCGCGATCGTAACCCATTCCGGCAGCGCCTTTACCGGTCTCTGCAGCCTCGATGCCCGCTTCGGCTTCAATGTCATGGTGTCCTCCGGCCAGGAGCTCGTGCTCACGGCGGCCGACTACATGGACTACATGCTCGACATGGAATCGACGCGCGCGCTCGGGCTGTTCCTGGAGACGGTCCGCGACCCGGCCGGTTTCCGGGCCTGCCTCGAGCGGGCGCAGGCCTCCGACATCCCGGTGATCGCGCTGAAAGTCGGCCGCACCGAGAAGAGCGCAAAGCTCGCCATTACCCATTCCGGGGCGCTTGCCGGCAACGACGCGGCCTATGAGGCGCTGTTCGATCACTATGGCGTGCATCGCACGTACGATTTCGACGAGTTCGCAGCCGCCGCCAGCCTGCTCTCGGCGCCGCGCCGCTTCGTCCAGGGCGGGCTCGGCTCGCTGCACGATTCCGGCGGGCTTCGCGGCATGTGCGTCGATCTCGCCGGGGATGCCGGCGTCCGCTTCGCCGAGATCTCCGAGACCACGCGCGCGAAGCTCGCGAGCGTTCTGGAATACGGCCTCGATGCGGTGAACCCGGTCGATGCCTGGGGCACCGGGCAGAATGCCGACGTCATCTTCGGCACCTGCATGCGCGCGCTCGCCGAGGATCCCGATTGCGGCGCCGTCGTGCTGTTCTCGGACATCGCCTCGGACGACATGATCGCCTGGACCATGGTCAAGGCGCTCAAGGAAACCTACGACGCGACCGACAAACTGGTCGTTTCGGCGCTGAACTGGAGCCGCGTGACCAATACCGAGCCGGCGCTCGACCTGATCGCGCACGGCATTCCGATGCTGGACGGCGCCAACAACATGATCCGGGCGCTGCGCCTCGCCATCGATCATCGCGATTTCCAGGCGCTTCCGCCGCTCGTTCCCCCGCCGGCACCGCCGCGCGAGACGATCGAGCGCTGGCGCCAGCGGCTCGACCGGCCGGGAGCGCTGGACGAAGCCGAGAGCCTCGCGCTTCTTGCCGATTTCGGCGTGCCGGCCCCCGCGCACAAGATCGCGACGACGCGCGACGCGGCCATGGCGGCGGCGAAGGCCAAGGGCTTTCCCGTCGCGCTCAAGACGGCGGCCCCGGGAATCCTGCATAAATCGGATGTCGGCGGCGTCAGGCTCGACCTCGGCGACGAAGCGGCCGTGGCGGCCGCCTATGACGAGATGGCGGCCCGGCTCGGGCCCCGCATGCTCATCGCGCGCATGGCGGAACCCGGCACGGAAGTGGCGCTCGGGCTCGTCATCGACGATCAGTTCGGGCCGCTGGTGATGGTCGCGGCGGGCGGCATTCTGGTGGAGATGCTGGGGGACCGCCTCTTCCTGCTGCCGCCGGTGGACGAAGCGCGCGCGCGACGCGCCCTCGACCGGCTCAAGATCCGGAAACTCTTCGAAGGCGTGCGCGGACGTCCCAAGGGCGATGTCGGCGCGCTTGCCCGCGCGGTTGCCGGTCTCGCCTCCCTCGCGATGCATCTCGGCGACCGGATCGGCGAGCTCGACGTCAATCCGGTGATCGTCGGACCGAAGGGCGTGGTTGCGGTCGATGCGCTGGTGGTGCCTCGCGCGAAGTGAGAGCTTCCGCGGAGAAATCCGGCAGCGGCGGAAACGAGGCGGCGGGATGCGAGCGAGGTCGCACCCCCAGCGCACGGGAGAAGGAACGATGGAACTGCTGAATACGCCCGAGCTCGAAGCTTTCCGGCAGGAAGTGCGCGCCTTTCTCGCGGCGAACCTGACCGACGAGGTTCGCAGGAATGTCCGCGAGAACATGTATCCCGACCGGGAAATGCACAGCAGATGGCATGCGCTCCTGCTGAAGCAGGGATGGGCCGCTCCCGGCTGGCCGAAGAAATATGGCGGCTGCGAATGGCCGCTCGAGAAGCACTACATCTTCGAGCGCGAGTTCGCCCTCGCTGACGCACCGCGGCCCCTCATCTTCAACTTCGACATGGTCGGGCCGATGTTCATCGAGTTCGGCACGGAAGAGCAGCGCAAACGCTTCCTGCCGCGCGCGCTCACCGGCGAGGATCGCTGGTGCCAGGGGTTCTCGGAGCCGGGCGCCGGATCCGACCTCGCCTCGCTGCAGTGCCGCGCGAGGCGCGAGGGCGACCACTATGTCCTGAACGGCACCAAGATCTGGACCAGCCTCGGGCTCGAATGCGACATGATGTTCGGGCTTTTCCGTACCGACAGCAGCGGGAAAAAGCAGGAAGGCATCACCGTCCTCGTGATGTCGACGACTTCGCCCGGCTTCACCCGCCAGCCGATCCGCCTGATCGACGGGTCGGTCGAGGTCTGCCAATGCTTCTTCGATGACGTGAAGGTGCCGGTCGAGAACCTGGTCGGCGAGGAAGGCAAGGGCTGGGGCATCGCCAAGCATCTGCTGGGGCTCGAACGGCTCGGCACGGCGGAGGTGGCGCGCACCCGCGCCATGATCGCGCGGCTGAAACAGGCGGCCCGGGAGGAGACCGGCGGCGGGGTGCCCCTGATCGAGGATCCGTTCTTCGCCGGCAAGATCGCCGAGCTCGAGACCGAGCTCGACTCCCTCGACATCACGGAGTTTCGCTTTCTCTTCGACCCGGAG
>CAZMUZ010000119.1:0-11440 GCA_964569315.1 uncultured Rhodospirillaceae bacterium
GCGCGCGACTGGGTGGCGGAGTGCCAGGCCGGCCAGCCGAGCTTCAAGGCGATGCGCCGCCGCGGCGCCGACCATCCGATCGAGGAAGTGGGCGCCAAGCTCCGCGGCATGATGCCCTGGATCGCAAAGAACAAGCTCGTCGACAAAGCGAAGAACTGACCCAACCCGTGCCGGCGATCGACCCCCTCGGCCGATCGCCGGCCGATTGGCGCCGGGCGGCCCTGATCGCGATCGGGCTGCTCACCCTCTGGCGCATCCTCTGCCTCGCCTTCACGCCGCTCCAGCTCGACTACGAGGAGGCGCAGTACTGGTTCTGGGCGCAGGAACCGGCCTGGGGCTATTTCTCGAAGCCGCCGCTCATCGCCTGGCTGATCTGGCTCTCGACCGCGCTCTTCGGCGATACCGAGTTCGGTATCCGCTGGCTCAGCCCCGTGATGCACGGGATCGCGGCGCTCTTCGTCGGCGCGGCGGCCGGGCGTCTCGCCGATGCCCGCGCCGGCTTCTGGACGGCGATCGCCTATGCGACGCTGCCTGGCGTCTCCTTCTCCGCGATGCTGATGACGACCGCCGTGCCGCTACTGCTCGCCTGGAGCCTTGCGCTCTATGGCTTCGTCCGCATGGCGGAAGGGGGCGGGACAGGCTGGGCGATCTGGACCGGCCTCGCCGTCGGGCTCGGGGCGCTCGCGAAATATGCCATGTTCTTCTTCCTCCAAGGCGTCGCGCTGGCGCTCCTCTTCCTGCCCGGTCTCGCGCGACGTGTCGGAGCCGCCCGGCTCGCGATCATGGTCGGGGTCGCCCTCCTCGTCTTCCTGCCGAACCTGTTCTGGAATCTGGACCAGGGCTGGATCACCGTGCGCCATACGGGACTTCCCGCGGTCGAGGCGAGCCTTTCGCAACGGCTCGGCAAGATCGGTGCCTTTCTCGGCGGGCAGGTCGCCATCGCCGGCCCGATCCTGCTGGTCGCGATGCTGGGCGGGCTCGGCGCCGGGCTTCGGCGCTGGGGGCACGCCGACGCCGCGCTGCCGCCGCTGCCGTTGATGGCGGCGTTCGCGCTGCCGTTCTTCGTCGTCTATCTGCCGATCGCGCTCTTCGCGCAGTCCAATGCGAACTGGACCGCCCCCGCCTTCGTCGCGGCGGCGATCGCCGGCGTCCTCTACTGGCTCCAGCGCGGCAAGCTGCTTTGGCTGAAGCTCGCGCTTGCGCTGAACCTCGCCATCGCGGTGTTGGGGCCGGGACTTCTCATGGTGGCGCCGCATATCGCCGCCGCCGGGCCGCTGCTCAAGGGCATGTCGGGCTGGCGCGAGATCGGCGCGGACGTCGCGGCCGAGCGAGGCCGCGAACCCGACGCGACGCTGCTCTTCGCCGATCGCACCTTCGCCCAGCGCGTGATCTATTATGCCGGGCTGGAGCGGGGACAGTTCGCCATGTGGAATCCGGACGGCGCGATCGACAACGAGTTGGAGCGGGTTGCGAGCCTCCGTGCCGGTGCTGCGGGCCCCTGGCTTCTGGTGACGCCCTGGCCCGCGCCTGCGGCCCTTACCGACCGGTTCGAAACCCGCGGCGAAAGGCGAGAGATCGCGGCGACCCTCGCGGACGGCAGCAAACGCAAGGTCTATCTGCAACGCCTCGAGGGCTTTCGGGGCTACGCGCCGTGATCCGCGCCTTCCTTTGGCTGCTCGCGGCGACGGCGCTCTATGCCGCGATCTTCCTGATTTTCCCGGGCATCGATCGTTGGGTGCAGCAGTGGGTGGTCGGTGCGGACGGGCGTTTCCTCCTCGCCGAGGTTCGCTGGGCGACGCTCGTCAATCGCAGCATCAACCTGCTGATGGCGGCGGTGCTGCTCGTCGCGGGAGGCCTCGCGATCCGCACGGCGCTCGCCGGGCCCTGGCACGGGATCGGGCTTCGCGCGATCTGCTATGTGGCGGCGGTCTTCCTCATCGGCCCGGTGCTGCTGACCAACCTCGTCTTCAAGGATCAATGGGGCCGTGCCCGGCCCATTCATGTCGAGGCGAGCCCGGAGGTCGATATCTTCACGCCGCCGCTGGTGCTCTCCGACGCCTGTCCGCGCAACTGCTCCTTCCCCTCCGGCGATGCGGCGGCCGCCTTCGCGCTGTTGGCGCCGGCCTTCATCCTGCCGCGCCGCTGGCGGCCGCTTGCGATCGCGACCGTGCTTGCGGTCGGCAGCTTCTATGGAGGCATCCGCATCCTGCAGGGCGCGCACTATTTCAGCGACGTGATCTTCGCAGGGCTTCTCTCGGCGCTGGTGGCGACCGGCCTCCATCCGCTCTTCTTCGGCCGCCGCGCGCGCGCGGCGGCGGCCGAAAGCCGGTAGCGTCCGTCCCAAAAGGAATAGGCGCCGCCCGGGGAAGGACGGCGCCCGCGCCTGTCCGGCCGGAGACTCTAGAGCCCAGCCTTCACTTCCTCGAACATGGCGTTGAGCTTCTCGCGCTGCTCGCTCGACATCGCCGAGAAGAAATGCGTGTTGGGGTCGGCGATGCGCGCTTCGGCATCGGCGAGATCCAGCGTGGCCACGAGCTCCGGATCGGCTACCTCGAGCGCCTTGCGGTTGGAATGGCCGTAATAGAAGTTTTCCATCACCAGCACGCCGGTTTCCGGCGCGATCATGGCATCGATGAAATCGTAGGCCTGCTGCTCGTCGCCGGGCCCGTCCTTCAGCAGCGACAGGCCGCAAACCCAGGTCAGGATGCCTTCCTTCGGCGTCATGTAGGCGATGGGCACGCCCTCGTCATGCATCGTCTTGACCATGTCGTTCCAGGCCATCGACGCGACGATCTCGCCGGAGGCGAACGCCTGGTTCGCCTGGGTATAGTCGGTCCAGTAGAAGCGCATGTTGCCGTTCATCCGCTCCATGACCTCGCGGACCTTCGCGAGATCCGCATCGTTCATGTGGAAGGGATCGGCGACGCCGGCGATGAGCGCGGCATAGACCGGCACCTCCTCCGAATTGTCGAAGGCGGCCATGCGGCCCTTGTAGCGCTCGTCGAGCAGCAGGTTGAAGCTCTGCTCCTTCGGTTCCACGAGATCGGGGCGATAGGCGATGGAGCTGTTTCCCCATTCCCAGGGCACGTTGTAGATCTCGCCGTCGATCTTCACGCCGTCCAGCTCCTGGAAGGCGGGATAGATGTCGGGCCAGTGCTGCAGGCGGCTGACGTCGATCGGCTTCAGCCCGGCCGCATCCTTCCAGCGCTGCACGTTGCTGGTGCAGGCATGGGCGATGTCGGCGCGGAAGCCGCTGCGGATCCGCTGCAGCCCTTCCTCCTCCTCGCCGAAGATCGCGTATTCCGGCGGGCCGCCGTATTTCTCGACGAAAGCCGCCTGGTACTGCGGGTCGTCATAGCCCGACCAGGTGAAATAGATGAGGTTCGGGGCGGCCGCGGCGCGGCGCCCGAGGACGGGGAGGGTGGCGACGCCGATCCCGACCGACGCCAACGCCTGGAGCGCCTGGCGACGGTTCATGCGACCGGTGGCGAGCGCATCCGCGAGTTGTTTCGGGGTGATATCCGCCATGTTTTCGTCCTCCCTTAGTTGCGGCTTATGCCGAAACGGTAGCACCCGGAGCCGAAAGCGCGCCAGCCGCAGCGGGCCGAGAACCGGCAGCCGGAGCGCGAAAACTCGTCGATAACCCTTGGAAATTCCTTTGTTGAAAAGAGCTTGTTAACCTTAATGCAAGAGGGTTACAAAGCAGCGGATCGGCGTTTCTTGGACCCATTCGGTCGGCGATGCAGGGCCTTTGCTGCATTGCAGCACCACACGGCCTGCACGTCCGACGTGCCGGACGTGACGAGGCGGTCGAGGAGCCATCGCCGTTCCGCCCGGGCGCCGGAGTGCCGGACCTTTCGACTTACGTGCCCTTAATCCGAGTCGGCTTATGGTCCGGCCGTCGGGGTTGTCGTCGAAACCCGTCCGACTCCGACGCTATCGAGGAAGTGGGACTATGATTCCGGGTCGAGATCAGGATCGCGTCATCATTTTCGACACGACCATGCGCGACGGCGAACAATCGCCCGGCGCCTCGATGAATCTCGAAGAAAAACTGCGCATCGCCGCCGTCCTCGAAGAGCTCGGGGTCGACGTGATCGAGGCCGGCTTTCCGATCGCGTCGAACGGCGATTTCGAGGCGGTGAAGGCGATCGCGGGCAGGGCCAAGGAGGCCTCCATCGCCGGCCTCGCCCGCGCCTCGCGCAAGGATATCGACCGCGCCTGGGAGGCGCTTTCCCGCGCGCGCCGGCCGCGCATCCATACCTTCCTGTCGACCAGCCCGCTCCATATGAAGTTCAAGCTCCAGATGGAGCCCGAGGCCGTGCATCAGGCGATCGCGGACAGCGTGACCCATGCGCGCAAGCTCTGCGACGACGTCGAATGGTCGGCCGAGGACGGCTCGCGTACCGAACAGGATTTCCTCTGCCGCTGCGTCGAGACCGCCATCAAGTGCGGCGCCGGCACCGTCAACATTCCCGACACCGTCGGCTATGCCGTGCCGGAGGAGTTCGGCGCGCTGATCCGCATGCTGATGAACCGCGTGCCCAACATCGACAAGGCGGTCGTTTCGGTCCATTGCCACAACGATCTCGGCCTTGCGGTCGCGAACTCCCTCGCCGCCGTCGGCGCCGGGGCCCGGCAGGTCGAATGCACCATCAACGGGCTCGGCGAGCGCGCCGGCAATGCGGCGCTCGAGGAGATCGTGATGGCGCTTCGCACGCGCCAGGACCTGATGCCGCAGAAGACCGGCATCAGGACCGAGATCATCACCAAGGCTTCGCGTCTCGTCTCGACCATTACCGGTTTCCCGGTGCAGCCCAACAAGGCGATCGTCGGCGCCAACGCCTTCGCGCACGAATCCGGCATCCATCAGGACGGCATGCTGAAACATGCCGGCACCTACGAGATCATGACCCCGGAGTCGATCGGCCTGGGCCGTTCGAGCCTGGTGATGGGCAAGCATTCCGGCCGGCACGCCTTCAAGGCGAAGCTGAAGGAGCTCGGCTTCGAGCTCGGCGACAATGCCCTCGAGGAGGCGTTCCGCCGCTTCAAGGATCTCGCCGACAAGAAGAAGGACGTGTTCGACGAGGATCTCGTGGCGCTGGTCGACGACCAGGTGGTGCGTTCGAACGAACATATCCGCTTCGTCTCGCTGCAGGTCATCGCCGGCTCCAAAGGCCCGCAACGCGCCGATCTCGAGCTCGAGATCGGCGGCGAGACCAAATCCACCACGGCGACCGGCGACGGGCCGGTGGACGCCACCTTCAAGGCGATCAAGCAGCTCTTCCCGCACGAGGCGCATCTCCAGCTCTATCAGGTGCAGGCGGTCACGGCGGGCACCGACGCGCAAGCCGAGGTCACGGTCCGACTCGAGGAGAACGGCAAGACGGTGAACGGCCAGGGGGCCGACACCGATACGCTGGTCGCTTCCTGCAAGGCCTATCTGCACGCGCTGAACAAGCTTCTCACCAAGCGGCGAAAAACCGCGCCGGCCGCACTTTCGGCATGAGCCACGGGGTTTCGTCTTGAATTCTTCTCATCGGGCTGGGTATCTCCCGCCAGTTTTTTCTCAAGAGCAGGTGATGTTTCATGCTGGGTAGATTGCTGGGCATGCTGTCCGCCGACATGGCGATCGATCTCGGCACAGCCAACACACTGGTCTATGTCAAGGGCCGGGGGATCGTGCTGAACGAGCCCTCCGTCGTCGCCATCGCCAGCGAGAAGGGCAAGAAGAAGGTCCTTGCGGTGGGCGACGAGGCCAAAATGATGCTCGGCCGC
Organism: uncultured Rhodospirillaceae bacterium; assembly: GCA_964569315.1. GTDB lineage: Bacteria > Pseudomonadota > Alphaproteobacteria > Dongiales > Dongiaceae > CADEFF01. The sequence continues at coordinate 5,779 of CAZMUZ010000119.1, forward strand.
ACCCCCGGCTATATCCAGGCGATCCGGCCCTTGCGCGACGGCGTCATCGCCGACTTCGAAGTCGCCGAGGAGATGATCAAGCACTTCATCCGCAAGGTGCATAACCGCCGCAGCTTCGCCTCGCCCCAGATCATCGTCTGCGTGCCCTCGGGCTCGACGGCGGTCGAGCGCCGCGCCATCCAGGAGTCGGCGGAGAGCGCCGGCGCGCGCCGGGTGTTCCTGATCGAGGAGCCGATGGCGGCCGCGATCGGCGCCGGCCTGCCGGTCACCGAGCCGACCGGATCCATGGTGGTGGATATCGGCGGCGGCACGACCGAGGTCGCCGTCATCTCGCTCGGCGGCATCGTCTATTCGCGCTCGGTGCGCGTCGGCGGCGACAAGATGGACGAGGCGATCATCGCCTATATCCGCCGCAACCATAACCTCCTGGTCGGCGAAGGCTCGGCCGAGCGGATCAAGAAGGAGATCGGCTCCGCCTGTCCGCCGGACGATGGCGACGGCCGGGTCATGGAGATCAAGGGCCGCGACCTGATGAACGGCGTGCCGAAAGAGCTGGTCATCAGCGAGCGCCAGATCGCGGAAAGCCTGGCCGAGCCGGTCGGCGCCATCATCGAGGCGGTCAAGGTCGCCCTCGAGCACACGGCGCCCGAGCTCGCGGCGGACATCGTGGACAAGGGCATCGTGCTTACCGGCGGTGGCGCGCTGCTCGGCAATCTCGACTATGTGTTGCGTCATTCGACCGGGCTGCCGGTCTCGATCGCCGACGACCCGCTCTCCTGCGTGGCGCTCGGCACCGGGCGCTGCCTCGAGGAGATGAAGACGCTGAAGAACGTGCTCATCGACATGTATCATTAAACACGTTGATTCCGTTGGATATTCTCTTGCGCCCGGAAGCGCTCGTGATAGCATGAAGAGAACCTCCCGCGTCGGCGAAGAACCGGCCGAGGGGCATCGTCGAGGAGGAAGACGATGAAACAACGCCTCGGCCCGATGCTGCGCATGGGCTCGCCGCTGAAATCCTGGTTTCAGCGCGGGACGTTCCTGCTCCTTGTCGCGGCGTCGCTCACCCTCATGATGCTCGGCAAGAGCGAGGCGCCCTGGGTCGAGAAGGCGCGCACCATGGTCGCCGACGTGACGGCGCCGGTGCTGGCGCTGCTGACCGAGCCCGTCACCGCGACCGAGCGCCTCTTCGCCAATCTGGAGGAGCTGGTCGATCTGCGCGCCGACAATGCGCGGCTCAAGGCCGAGCGCGAGCGGCTGCTCGAATGGCAGCGCACCGCGATCCGCCTCGAAGCCGAGAACCGTGCCCTGTCGCAACTGCTCAACCTCGCGCCCGATCCGCATACGAGCTACGTCACCGCGCGGGTGGTCGGCGACCAGGTCGGCGCCTTCGTGCGCGAGATGCTGGTCGCGGCCGGTGCGCGCGACGGCATAGAGAAGGGGCAGGCGGCGATAACCGGCGACGGGCTCGCAGGCCGCGTCGCCGATGTGGGCCAGCGCTCCGCGCGGGTGCTGCTTCTCACCGACATCAACTCCCGCATCCCCGTGCTGGTGGAGCGCACCCGCGACCGCGCGATCCTCGCCGGCGACAACTCGAACCGGCCGCAGCTTCTCTATCTCAAGCCGCAGAACGAGGTGGTGGTCGGCGACCGGATCGTCACCTCGAGCGACGGCGGCGTGTTTCCGGCCGGGCTTCCGGTCGGCATCGTGGATCGCGTCGAGGAAGGCGTGGTCTCCATCGCGCCCTTCGTCGACTGGGACCGGCTCGAATATCTGCGCGTGGTCGACTACGCGCTGACCGGAATCCTCGGCGACATGCCCTCCGACGGCGTCGCCGAAGGCACGGAGGCCCGGACGCGGTGACCCCGGGCGGCCTCCGGCAACGGCTCGAAATCTGGGCCGGCCGGGTAGCGCCGACGGTCCTCACGGTGCTGCTCGTGCTGCTCGCTGCCGTCCCCCTGCCGGTTCCGTTCTGGCAGCCGATCGGCCCCGGCTTCGCCCTCATCTCGGTCTATTACTGGGCCGTGCATCATCCTTCCGCGCTGCCGCCGCCCATCGTGTTCCTGATCGGGGTGCTCGCCGATTTCTTCGGCCTCGCGCCGCTCGGCGTCGGCACGCTCATCCTGCTGCTCTCCTATAGCGGCACGGTCAGCCAGCGCCGGCACCTCGCGGGCCAGCCTTTCCTCGTGGTCTGGTGGGGCTTCATGATGGTTTCGGCCGCGGCCTTCTTCATCGCCTGGGCCGCGACCAGCCTGCTCGCCGGCTACCTCGTGGAGGCGCGGCCGGCCTTCTTCAGCTATCTCGTGACGCTCGGCGCCTATCCGCCGGTGGCCCTCCTGCTCGCGCGTGCCCAGCGCAGCTTCGCGAGCGTCTGAGCGGGGCCCCGATGCAGCAGGACAAGGAGCTCTACCGGACCTTCACCCGCCGCGCCGCCATCCTGCTCGGCACGCAGGCGGTGCTGTTCGGCGCACTCGGCGCCCGCATGTATTACCTCCAGGTCGTCGAAGGCGACCGCTATTCGCTGCTCGCCGAGGAGAACCGGATCAATCTGCGGCTCCTGCCGCCGCCGCGCGGCCGTATCCTGGATCGCTTCGGCGTGCCGCTCGCCACCAACGACCAGAACTACCGCGTGGTGGTGGTGGCGGAGCAGACCGACGATGTCGCGCAGACGCTGGCGATGCTCGGACGGTTGGTCCCGATCGATCCCGCGGAGCGCCAGCGCATCCTGAAGGAGGTCGGCAAGAAGCGCGCCTTCGTGCCGATCACCGTGAAGGAGAATCTGGACTGGCCGGTGGTTGCCCGCATCGAGGTCAACACGCCCGACCTGCCGGGCCTCTCGATCGAATCGGAGCGCAGCCGGAATTATCCCTTCGGCGGCCTCGCCGCCCATGTGCTGGGCTATGTCGGCTCGGTCGCGGAGGCAGACCTCACCGGCGACCCGCTGCTCGAGCTGCCCGGCTTCCGCATCGGCAAGAGCGGCGCCGAGAAGCAATACGACCTTACGCTGCGCGGCTCCGCCGGCAACAGCCAGGTGGAGGTGAATGCGGTCGGCCGCGTCATCCGCGAGCTCGCCCGCGTCGAGGGGCAACCGGGCGCCGACCTCTATGTCGGGCTCGACATGGCGCTGCAGAGCTTCGTGCAGCAACGGCTCGCCGCCCAGCTCAGCGGATCGGCCGTGCTGCTCGACGTGATGACCGGCGAAATCCTCGCCATGGCCTCGACGCCGACGTTCGATCCGAGCGTATTCGATCGCGGCCTCACCAGCGCCGAGTGGCAGGGCCTCGTCGGCGACAAGCTGAAGCCGCTCTCCAACAAGGCGCTGATCGGCCAGTATGCGCCGGGATCGACCTTCAAGATGATGGTGGCGCTGGCCGGGCTCGAGGCCGGTATTGGCGCCGAGCATTCGGTCTATTGCCCCGGCGTCATGGCGCTCGGCAATGCGCGGTTCCATTGCTGGAAGAAGGGCGGGCACGGCACGCTCGACATGATCGGCGGGCTTCGCCATTCCTGCGACGTCTATTTCTACGATCTCGCGCGCCGCGTCGGCATCGACGGCATCGCCGCCATGTCGCGCCGCTTCGGGTTCGGCGGTCCGCTCGGGATCGACATGCCGGGCGAGCGGGGCGGGGTCATTCCGGACCGCGCCTGGAAGCAGGCGACGCTCGGCGACATCTGGCATCCGGGCGAGACGCTGGTGGCCGGCATCGGCCAGGGCTTCATCCAGACGACGCCGCTCCAGCTCGCCGTGATGACGGCGCGCATCGCCAATGGCGGCTACGGGGTGATCCCGCATATCCGGCGGGACGGGGAGTTCCGTGCGAGCCGGATCGTGGGCCGCGACGGCGGCGGCTCAGGGTCGGTCACGGTGCCGCCCTATCCCTCGCTCGGCATCGCACCCGAGCATCTCGGCGTGGTGATCGAAGGCATGAACCAGGTTTCCAACAATCCGCGCGGCACGGCCTATCGCGTGCGGATCGATACGCCCGGCTTCGAGCTCGCCGGCAAGACCGGCACCGCGCAGGTGCGCCGCATCACCATGAGCGAGCGCGCGACCGGCGTGCGCAAGAACGAGGATCTCCCCTGGGAGCAGCGCGACCATGCGCTCTTCGTCGGGTTCGCGCCGGTTCACGCGCCGCGCTATGCGGTGTCCGTGGTGATCGAGCATGGCGGCGGCGGCTCGGCGGTCGCCGGCCCGATCGCGCGCGACGTGCTGCTCGAGGCGCAGCTCCGCGACCCGGTGCGCCGCCGCCCGGACGCCAACCTCGCACACAGGGACGTCGGATGACGAACCGGGTATGACGAACTGGCTCACGCTGTCCGGCAAGCCCGTCGGCGCCTCCGGTCGCTCGGAGGACAAGACCCTCGGCGAGAAGCTGCGCGGCATAAGCTGGGGTCTCGTCCTGCTGCTGACGATGATCGCCGGCGTCGGCTTCGCGATGCTCTATTCCGCGGCCTACGGCAATGTCGATCCCTGGATGTCGCGCCAGATGACGCGATTCGCCGCCGGGCTGCTGCTGATGCTGGTGGTCGCGATCCTCGACCTCAAATTCTGGCTGCGCTACGCCTATCTCTTCTACCTGTTCGGCTTTCTCCTGCTGGTCTTCGTCGAGATCGAGGGCGAGATCGGCATGGGGGCGCAGCGCTGGATCGATCTCGGCTTCGTCCAGATCCAGCCCTCCGAGATCATGAAGATCGCGCTGGTGCTGGCGCTGGCGCGCTATTTCCACCGGCTCGATCTCGCCGCCATCGGCCGGCCGCTGCCGCTCTTCCTGCCGATGACGCTCGTCCTCGCGCCGGCGGCGCTCGTGCTGCTGCAGCCCGATCTCGGCACTGCCGGCATGCTGCTCCTGATCGGGGCCGCGATGTTCTTCCTCGCCGGGGTGAAGATCTGGAAGTTCGCGGTGGTGGGCGGGCTCGGGCTTGCCGCCATTCCGGTCGGCTGGGAGTTCCTGCGCGACTATCAGCGGCAGCGCGTGCTGACCTTCCTCAATCCCGAGAGCGACCCGCTGGGCTCCGGCTACCATATCCTGCAATCGAAGATCGCCTTCGGCTCGGGCGGGCTCGTCGGCAAGGGCTTCCTGATGGGGACCCAGAGCCATCTCAACTTCCTGCCGGAACGCCAGACCGACTTCATCTTCACCATGCTGGCGGAGGAGTTCGGCATGGCGGGCGGTCTCGGGTTGCTCGCGCTCTATGCTCTCGTCGTCTTCTACGGCTTCGCCATCGCGCTCCGCTCGCGGAGCCAGTTCGGCCGGCTGCTCGCCTACGGCATCACCTCGACGCTCTTTTTCTACGTCTTCATCAACACGGCGATGGTGATGGGGCTGATCCCGGTGGTGGGCGTGCCGCTGCCGCTCATCTCCTATGGCGGGACCGCCATGCTGACCCTGCTGATGGGCTTCGGCTTCGTGCTCTCGGTCAACATCCATCGCGATACCCGCATCGGGCAGCACGGATTCGACGACGCCTGACCGGGTTTTGCCGGCCCGGCGCCCCCGACGGGACGCGGCGGTGCCGGTTCCCGATTTCCCTTGAAATCCCGGGGCGTTCGGCCGGGGTTCCGCTATCGACAAAGCCCCGCCCGTTTGCTATATCGCCGCCTTCCCGAAAGGGCGGGCCGCTAGCTCAGTTGGTAGAGCAGCTGACTCTTAATCAGCGGGTC
>CAZMUZ010000120.1:0-11175 GCA_964569315.1 uncultured Rhodospirillaceae bacterium
CGCGGCGGCGGGCGATGCGCAGGGCCTGCATCAGACGGGGCGTATCCTCCTCGGTTCCGGCCGCCGCCTCCAGTTTGCCCAATACTTCGTCAAAGACAGATTCCGTCGCTTGCGTTAAGAAGGATTGCAGCATCCTCGGTTCGTCGAGCAGGAGCTGACCGAGAAACGGGCTCTGCGCGAAGACGGCTTCCAGCAGGGCGCGGCCCGTGGGTTCCGCGAGGAACCCGGCGGCGAACCTTTCGAGCGACTTGTCGGCCATAGTCCGAACAGCGTCGTTCCAGCGTTCGACGCCGAGGGCGGCGCGACGCGAATCTACCGCCCGCGGCAAGGCCGCCGGATCGATGACCAGGGAGGAGTTCGGCATGGCTCGCGACCGCGATATCCCGCAAACTGCGGGCACCTTACTCTAGCGTCACGAATCCAGCCATCCGTCATCCGTGATTCGCGCATCCGCCCGCATCGGTCTCGAGATCGTCGCCGTCCTGGCCGCCGGCGCGCTGCTCGCCATCGCCTTCGGGGTCTGGCGACTGTCGCAGTCGGAGCCGGTGAGGCTCAGCTTCCTCACGCCCTATCTCGAGCAGGCGCTGCAGCTCCCGGACAAGGGCATCTCGGTCAAGATCGGCGACACCCGCCTGACCTGGGCGGGATGGAGCCGCACCTTCGATCTGAGCGCGCGCGATGTGACGATCATCGGCGCCGACGGCGTGCCGGTCGCCGAGGTGCCGGAAGTGTCGGTGACGCTGAGCGTGCGGGCGTTGCTGCTGCGCGGGCTGGTCGCGCCGACGGCGATCGAGATCGTGCGGCCCAAGATTCTGCTGCTGCGCGAGGTCGGCGGCCGATTCCATTTCGGCCGCACGCTGGTCGCGCTGGACCAGATGGATCCGAGCAGCATTCCCGATTCCGAGGTGCTGCCGAGCTTTTTCGACGAGTTCGTTCATGAACGCGACCGCTCGAAAGCGGCGAGCTATCTTCGCCGCGCCACCATTCGCGACGCCGACCTGACGCTGATCGATCGGGAGCGCGGCGTCACCTGGCATGCGCCCAGCGCCGACTTCACCTTCGAGCGGCAGCGCGACGGGCTGACCGGCAGCCTCTCGCTGACGGTCGCGGAGCTCGGCCAGTCGGCGCAGTTCTACGGGGACGTGGTCTATATCGGCGCGGAGCGCAGGGTCACGCTCGATGCGCGCTTCTCGGGGGTCGACGTCGCGACGCTCGGCCTCATCCATTCGAAGCTGATACCGCTTGCCGGCTCGAGCCTGCTGATCGAAGGCAGTGTCGGCACCATCCTCAATCTCGACGGCCGGCTGGGGGCGGTTGCCTTCGACGTTTCGGGCGGCGCCGGCCTCATCGACATTCCCGAGCTCTATCCCGAGAAGCTGCCGGTCCAGAGCATCGCCGTGACCGGCCGGCTCGACAATGGCTACGACACCCTGACGGTGAGCGGCGCGCGCGTCGATCTCGGCGGCCCCGTCATCGCCATGAACGGCAACATCGTCGGGCTGGAATCGGTCGATACGCCGCGGAGCGGCAGCCTGCTGGTCAATGTCGATATCGGCATCGAGCAGGTCACGATGGAGGATCTGAAGCGCTACTGGCCGCAGGGCGTGGGCGAGAACGTCCGGCAATGGGTCACCACGCGCATGCCGGAAGGCGCCATCGAGGGGGCTCTCGCCAAGATCAATCTGAAGCTGCCGGGCGGTGCCAGCGCGTCCGACACCAGGGCGTCGGTTTCCGGCACCATGACGGCCAGGGACCTGACGATCCACTATCTCGACCCGCTGCCGCCCCTCACCGGCGTGGATGGCGATGCGACCTTCACCGAGACGAATTTCGAGGCCGCCTTCAGCAAGGGTCGGCTCGACGGCATCGAGATCGACGGCGGCACGCTCGCCATCACGGATTTCGACAAGCCCGAGCAAATCATCGCCGTCACCGGCACGGCGCGGGCCGAGCTCGCCGATGCGCTGAAGCTGCTCGACCATCCGCGGCTCGGCTATGTCACGCCGCTCGGGATCGATCCGGCCGCCGCGTCCGGAAGCACCACCACCCAGCTTTCGTTCCGCTTCCCGGCGGCGAAGGCGCTGACCTTCGAGCGGGTGGCGCTCACCGCCAATAGCGCCATCCTCAACGCGTCCCTGAAGAAGATCGCCTTCGGCCACGACCTCACGGAGGGCAACTTTACCCTCGATCTCGACGGCAAGGGCATGACGCTCGAAGGGACCGGGCGCCTCGCCGGCATCGCCAGCGCGGTCCGATGGGTCGAGAACTTCGAGGGGGGTGCGTTCCAGCGCGAGCTCGCCCTCAACGGCACCGTGGATGCCGAGCAGCGCGCGGCCCTCGGTTTCGATCTGCGGCCCAATGTCGATGGTCCGATCGGCGTCAATGTCGTCTATACGAAGGTCGACGACAGCCACGGCCGGGTCGAAGCCAAGCTCGATCTCGCCCAGACCCTGGCCGAGCTCGTCTTCATCGGCTGGAAGAAGACCGCGCCCGCGGAAGGCTTCGCGCATCTGGTGCTGTCGCTGGGCCCCCACGACAGCCTGCGCGCGATCGAGCGGCTGGAGGTCGAGACCGCGGGCCTTTCCGCGAGCGGGACGGCGGCGCTCACGCCCGACGGCAAGGAAATCGGCAAGCTGGCGCTCGATCGGCTTCGCGTCGGCAACACCGATCTGACCGCCACGACGATCGATTTCGCCGGCGGGCGGCCGGAGATCGTGATCGGGGGCGGGATCGTCGATGCGGCGCCGTTTCTCGAAAGCGACGAGGAGGCGCCGCCGGCCGAAGGCGCCACCACGCCTCTGCCGCCGGAAACGGAGCAGCAGCCCTTCAAGCTGACGGCGGCGCATCTCGATCGGGTGATGCTCGATCCGGACCGCGTGTTGCAGAACGTGCGGCTGGCGCTGGACCATAGCGGCGAATACTGGGAGCGCCTCGAGCTGGATGCGACGCTCGACAAGGGAAGCTCCGTCATGTTGCGCTATGTGCCGGCGGAAGGGCAGCGCCACGAGCTCAAGGTGGAGGCCAGCGACGCGGGGGCGGCACTCCGTCTGCTCGACATCATCGACGATGTGCGCGGCGGCACGCTCACCATTACGGGCGAGGCCGACGACAATGCCCCCAACCGGCCGCTCACGGGCCGCGCGACGATCAACGACTTCCGGCTGGTCGATCAGCCCGCCCTGGCGCGGCTCCTCTCGATCGCGACCCTGACGGGGCTGATCGACGCGCTCACCGGCGAAGGCTTTCTCTTCCAGCGCTTCGTCGGGACCTTCACCAAGACCAACGGGCGGCTCGACATCCCCTCGGCGCGGGCGCACGGACCGTCGCTCGGCCTTACGGCCACCGGGTGGCTCGACCAGGATACGGACGAGATCGAGATCAAGGGCACGATCGTGCCGGCCTACGGCATCAACAGCTTGCTCGGCAACATCCCGGTGATCGGCGAACTGCTGCAGGGCGGGGCGGGCGAAGGTCTGTTCGCCGCCACCTACACGGCAAGCGGCAAGCTTTCGCACCCGAAATTCTCGGTCAATCCGCTGGCCGCCCTCGCGCCGGGGTTCCTGCGCGGTCTCTTCGAGGTGTTCGACGGCAGCGGCGGTAAGCCGTCGGAACCGCCGCCGCTGCCGAAGCCTGGCGACTACAAATAACGGTCCCGAAGGCCGGTCAGACCGGGCGCACCAGCGCGTGGCGCTTGCGGCCGGCCGACAGCTTTATGTAGCCCTCGGCGGTGAGGTCGGCGAGCGACACGGGCTGGGTATCGCTTGCGATCGCCACGTCGTTGAGCCGGCCGCCGCCGCCCTTGATGAGCCGGCGCGCCTCGCCGTTGCTGGCCGCGAGGCCGGCGCGGCGCAGCAGGTCGAAGGCGGGCACGCCTTTTTCCAGCTCCGCGCGGCCGATCTCGATCGTCGGCAGCTCGTCGCCGACGCCGCCTTCGGCAAAAGTGCGCCGGGCGGTTTCCGCGGCGGCGTCCGCGGCGCTGCGGCCATGGGCGAGCGCCGTGGCCTCGGTCGCGAGGCGGATCTTGGCCGCGTTGATCTCGGCGCCCTGCAGCCGTTCCAGCTTCGCGATCTCCTCCAGCGGCAGGTCGGTGAAGAGCCGGAGGAAGCGCCCCACATCCGCGTCCTCGGTGTTCCGCCAGAATTGCCAGTAGTCATAGACCGGCAGGCGATCCTCGTTGATCCAGACGGCGCCTGCCGCGGTCTTTCCCATCTTGGCGCCGCTCGCGGTGGTGATGAGCGGGGTGGTCAGGCCGAAGAGCGCGCGATCGTCGGTGCGCCGGCCGAGCTCGACGCCGTTGACGATGTTGCCCCACTGATCGGAGCCGCCCATCTGCAGAACGCAGCCATGGCGCCGGGCGAGCTCCACGAAATCGTACGCCTGCAGCACCATGTAGTTGAATTCGATGAAGCTGAGGGGCTGCTCGCGCTCGAGCCGCAGCTTGACGCTGTCGAAGGAGAGCATGCGATTGACCGAGAAATGCCGGCCATAGTCCCGCAGGAACGCCATGTAGTTGAGGCCGTCGAGCCAGTCGGCGTTGTCGACCATCACCGCATCGGTCGCGCCCTTGCCGAAGGTCAGGAAACGATCGAAGCAACGCTGGATGCCGGCCTTGTTCGCGGCGATCTCCGCTTCGCTCAGGAGCGGGCGCGATTCCGTCCGGAAGGAGGGATCGCCGACCTTGGTCGTGCCGCCGCCCATCAACACGATCGGCTTGTGGCCGGTACGCTGCAGCATCCGCAGCAGCATGATGCTGACCAGGCTGCCGACATGAAGGCTGGAGGCGGTAAGGTCGAAGCCGATATAGGCGGTGATGCGCCCCTCGCGCGCGAGCGCATCGAGGGCCTCGAGATCGGTGACCTGATGCACGAAGCCGCGCGCATGGGCTTCGCGGAGAAATGCGGATTTCGGCTCGGCCATCTGGATCCCGGTCGACGAGTCTCCGGCTCCTGCCCGGCGGGCGGGAAGAGGCGGTGATCTAGCAGAAAAGCGCCGAGCCCGCCAAGCCCGCCGGCCTGACAGCGCGAAGCGCCCCGTGCTAGAAATGCCGCGCCCGCCGCAAGGCCGCCGCCCTCGATATCGGGAGCCCGCATGATCGCACGCCGCCTCGCCCTCGGACTGATGAGCGGCACCTCCTGCGACGGCATCGATGCGGCGCTGATCGAGACCGACGGGCGCGACTTCCTGCGCACCGGCGAGGCGCTGAGCCGGGACTATCCGCCGCCGTTCCGGCAAAGGCTGCGCGCGGCGCTGCGCGACGAAGCCGCCGGCCAGGCGCTGGCGGCGGAGCTGACCGATCGCCACGCCGAGGCGGTGCGGGCGCTGCTCGAGAAGGCGACGCTCGCACCGGCCGACGTGGCGGTGATCGGCTTCCACGGGCAGACCATCCTGCATGCGCCAGAGCAGCGCCGCACGATCCAGATCGGGGACGGCGCGCGGCTCGCCCGCACGGTCGGAATCGACGTGGTGAACGATTTCCGCAGCGCCGATGTGGCCTCAGGGGGCGAGGGCGCACCCTTCGCGCCGCTCTATCATCGGGCGCTCGCCGTCGGTCTCGAGAAGCCGCTCGCGGTGCTCAATCTCGGCGGCGTCGGCAACGTCACCTGGATCGGCGAGGATCGCGACGGCGCGATGCGGCTGCTCGCCTTCGATACCGGGCCCGGCAACGCGCTGATCGACGACTGGGCGATGCTGCATACCGGCGTGCCGGTCGATCGCGACGGCCGTCTCGCCGGCGTGGGGCAGGTCGATGCCCTGCGGCTCGGCAGGCTGCTGGTGAATCCGTATTTCGCGCGGCCCGCGCCCAAATCGCTCGATCGCGACGCGTTCGACGTCTCGATCCTCCGCGATCTCTCCGCGGCGGACGGCGCCGCCACCCTGGTCGCCTTCACGGCTGCGACCGTGGCGCGCGCCGCGGCGCTCTTCCCCGAACCGGTGCGGCGCTGGCTCGTTACCGGCGGCGGCCGGCAGAACCCGACCCTGATGGCGGAACTCGCGCGGCGGCTCGATGTGCCGGTGGCGCCGGTCGAGGCGGTCGGCTGGAGCGGCGACCATCTGGAGGCGCAGGCCTTCGGCTATCTCGCGGTGCGCAGCCTCGAAGGCCTGCCGCTCAGCCTGCCGGAGACGACCGGCGTGCCCCGGCCGATGCCGGGCGGGCAGCTTCACAAGCGGGGCTGATCGAAACGCGACGCCGGAAGCGCCTCAGCGCGCCGAGGCGCGCGAGCGGCCCTTCGCCTTCGGGGTCGGGTAGATCGCCTCGAGATAGTCGTCGAGGCGCGTCGCCACCGTGTCGAGATGATCGGCGAAGAAATGATCGGCGCCGCGGATCGGGCGATAGTCGATCGTGATGTCGCGCTGGTTCGACAGCTTCTGCACCAGCTTCGCGACCGCCTCGTGCGGCACGAGCTCGTCCTTGTCGCCATGCAGCATCAGGCCGGAAGACGGGCAGGGGGCGAGGAAGCCGAAATCGTAGATGTTCGCCGGCGGGGCCACCGAGATGAAGCCGCTGATCTCCGGGCGCCGCATGAGAAGCTGCATGCCGATCCAGGCGCCGAAGGAATAGCCGGCGATCCAGCAGGCCTTCGCGTTCGGATTGGTCGATTGCAGCCAGTCGAGCGCGGAGGCCGCGTCGCTGAGCTCGCCCTCGCCGCGATCGAACACGCCCTGCGATCGGCCGACGCCGCGGAAATTGAACCGGAGAACCGAGAAGCCGCGCTGCGCGAAGGTCTGGTAGAGCGTGTAGACGACCTTGTTGTTCATCGTCCCGCCATGCTGCGGATGGGGATGCAGCATGAGGGCGATGGGCGCGTCGTTGCCCTTGCCCTGCTGGTAGCGTCCCTCGAGACGCCCCTCCGGGCCGTTCATGATGACTTCTGGCATCGCCTTAGACTTTCCTGGGCCTGGCAGCTCGCCTCGAGGCGACCGTCCGGCAGGCAATTCATATTATTTCAGTCAGGTATTATGCAATCGAGAGAAACCAGCTCTGCGCGGAAAACTTGACTGGTCTAGTGGGACATCTTATATCGTCCTCATAACAATATTGCGGTGCCGAAGGCTGCGGCTCCCGCAACCGCGACGTCGATCCTACCACAAGCTCAACCGGTGGATTCAAGAATCTTAGGAATATCGTTGTGTTCCATAGACTTACAGAAGAGATCGACAGCATAATCGCCCGCGACCCGGCAGCCCGCACCCGCCTCGAGGTGGCGCTGACCTATCCGGGCTTTCACGCAGCCCTCCTGCACCGCCCGGCCTATTGGCTGTGGCGCCACGAATGGCGCTTTCTCGGCCGCGCGCTCTCCCAGTTCGCCCGCCTCCTGACCGGCATCGAGATCCATCCGGGTGCCAGGGTCGGCCGCCGGCTCTTCATCGATCACGGCATGTGCGTGGTGCTCGGCGAGACGGCCGAGGTCGGCGACGACGTGACGATCTATCAGGGTGTTACGCTCGGCGGCGTTTCGCCCTCGGTCGATTCGGCGGCGCAGGTGAATCGCAAGCGCCATCCGACGGTCCTCGACGGCGCCATCATCGGCTCGGGCGCGCAGGTGCTGGGGCCGATCACCGTGGGCGCCCGGGCGCGCATCGGCGCGAATGCGGTGGTGGTGAAAGACGTGCCGGCGGGTTGCGCGGTGGTCGGCATTCCGGCGCGTCCGGTCTCGGCCAATTGCGGCGAGGACTTCCGCGCCTATGGCATGCCGACGGTCGATCTGCCGGACCCGGTGGCACGCGCCATCGAGGGCCTCACCGAGCAGGTGGCGGCGCTGCGGCAGCGGGTGAGCGAGCTCGAGGCCATTCAGGGCGAGACCGAGGCGGTCCCGCACCCGCGCGGCGAAGGCGCCGAGGTGCAACCGCTGCGCCGGCGCGCCGACAGTTGAAGAAAGGAACGGAGCCATGAAGCTCAGCACCAAGGGTCGCTATGCCGTCATGGCGCTCGTCGATCTGGCGAGCACCAGCAATGGCCGGCCCGTGGCGCTCGCGGATATCGCGGAGCGGCAGGAGATCTCGCTGTCCTATCTGGAGCAGCTTTTCGCCAAGCTGCGCCGGGGCGGGCTGGTGAAGAGCGTGCGCGGCCCGGGCGGCGGCTACCTCCTCGCGCGGCCACCGGCGGACACCCGCATCGCCGACGCCATCATGGCGGTCGACGAGCCGATCCGGGCGACGCGCTGCACGCCGGGCTCGCCTTCCGGCTGCCGGGGCAACAAGAGCCGCTGCCTCACCCACGATCTGTGGGAGGAGCTCGGCAACCAGATCCATCTCTATCTGAGCTCGGTTTCGCTCGAGGATGTCTGCACGCGGCGCGTGCTCGGCACCAGCGGCGTCATCCATCACGAGGTGACCGGCAGCGGTTGCCATGCCGCCGAAACCGTGCCGGCCGCGGCGCAGGTACCGGCGGCGGCGCAATAGCGCCGGCGGTCAAGGAAAGCCCGACGATGCCGATGCCGGTTTACATGGACTACAACGCGACCGCGCCGATGCGCCCCGAGGCGATCGAGGCGATGCTGTCCGCGTCGAGCGTCGTGGGCAATCCGTCCTCGGTGCATCGTTTCGGCCGGCTGGCGCGTCGCCTCGTCGAGGATGCGCGCGACAGGGTGGCGGCGATGGCGGGTGCCACCGCCGCGCAGGTGGTCTTCACCGGCAGCGGCACCGAGGCCAACAATCTCGCGATCCTCGGCAGCGGGCGTCCGCGGCTCCTCGCGAGCGCCGTCGAGCATGATTCGGTCCTCAAGGCGCGCGGTGCCGAAACCGTTCCGGTCGATCGCCAGGGCCGCCTCGATCTCGCGGCGCTCGACGCATCGCTCCGGCGCGACGCGCGTCCGGCCCTGGTGGCGGTGATGCTCGCCAACAACGAGACCGGTGTGATCCAGCCGGTCGCCGAGGCGGCGCGCATCGCGCACGACCATGGCGCGCTCCTGCTCTGCGACGCGGTGCAGGCGGCGGGTCGCCTGCCGATCGACGTTCGGGCGCTCGGCGCGGATCTGCTCAGCCTCTCGGCGCACAAGCTCGGCGGCCCGAAGGGCGTGGGCGCGCTCGTCGTCGCGGACCATGTGCCGCTCGCGGCCCTGCTGACGGGCGGCGGCCAGGAACGCGGCCGGCGCGCCGGCACGGAAAATCTCGCCGGCATTGCCGGCTTCGGCGCGGCCGCGGGGCTTGCCGATCTCGGCATTGCCGACCAGCCGCGCCTCGCCCGGTGTCGCGATCGCCTGGAAGCCGGCCTCGCCCGGCTCGGCGGCGACATTGCGGTGCTCGGCCGCGACGCGGCACGGCTCGCCAATACGAGCGCCATCGCGCTTCCCGGCCTTGCCGCGGAGCGGCAGGTCATCGCCCTCGACCTCGCCGGCATCGCCGTCAGCGCCGGGGCCGCCTGCTCGTCGGGCAAGCTCCGCCCCTCGACGGTCGCGACCGCGATGGGCTTCGATCCGACGACGGCCGCGGCGGCGATCCGTGTCAGCCTCGGCTGGCAGACGGCCGACACCGATATCGACCGCTTTCTCGAGGCATGGACGCCGCTTGCGCTCGCGAGCGCTCGTGCCGACATGAAGGCGGAGCCTGCGGCATGAATGCGAACAGCAAACCGAGCGAGGCCATGAACAGCACCACCGATTTCCGCGGCAAGAACGCACCGGCCGAGCCGATCTACCTGGATTACCAGGCGACGACGCCGACCGATCCGCGCGTCGTGGATGCGATGCTGCCCTACTTCACGCAGAAGTTCGGCAATCCGCATTCGCGCAACCACGCCCTCGGCTGGGATGCGGAAGCGGCGGTGGAGACTGCGCGCCGGCAGGTTGCGTCGATCATCGCGGCCGACGAGCGCGAGGTCGTCTTCACCTCGGGCGCGACCGAATCGAACAACCTCGCCATCAAGGGCGTGATGCGGTTCCACAAGGACCGGCGCAACCACATGATCACGCTGGTGACCGAGCATAAATGCGTGCTCGACAGCGCGCGCCATCTCGAGATGGAAGGCGTCGATGTCACCTACCTGCCGGTGCAGCAGAACGGCCTCGTCGATCTCGCGGCGCTGAAGGCGGCGATCACCGACAAGACGGCGCTGGTTTCGATCATGGCGGTCAACAACGAGATCGGCGTGATCCAGCCGCTGGCCGAGATCGGCAAGATCTGCCGCGAGCGCGGCGTGCATTTCCATACCGATGCCGCGCAGGCGGTCGGCAAGATCCCGCTCGACGTCAACGCGATGAACATCGACCTGATGAGCATCTCCGGCCACAAGGTCTACGGGCCGAAGGGCATCGGGGCGCTCTATGTCCGGCGCAAGCCGCGCGTGCGGCTCGAGGCGCTGATCCATGGCGGCGGCCAGGAGCGGGGCCTGCGCTCCGGCACGCTGCCGACCCCGCTCTGCGTCGGGCTGGGCGAGGCCTGCGCCATCGCGGAGCGCGAGATGGCGGCGGAAGCGGAGCGGCTGCGCTATCTGCGCGACCGGCTCCTCAAGGGCATCGCCGATGCGCTGCCGGAAACCTATGTGAACGGGGACCTGGAGCGGCGGATCCCGGGCAACCTCAACATCTCCTTCGCCTATGTGGAGGGCGAGGGGCTGATGATGGGCATCAAGAACCTGGCGGTATCCTCGGGCTCGGCCTGCACCTCGGCCTCGCTCGAGCCGTCCTACGTATTGCGTGCGCTCGGCGTCGAGGAGGAGCTGGCCCATACCTCGCTCCGCTTCGGCTTCGGCCGCTTCACCACGGAGCAGGATATCGACATCGCCGTCGAGAACGTGGTGTCCGCGGTCCGGCGCCTCCGGTCCATGAGCCCGCTTTGGGAGATGGCCCAGGAAGGCATCGACATCAAATCGATCAAATGGGCCGAGCATTGACGAGACATCGCCCGTGGGGGCAGAAGAACGGCGTTCAGGAGAGATGACATGACCTACAGTGCAAAGCTGATCGACCACTACGAGAACCCGCGCAATGTCGGTGCGCTGGACAAGGGCGACCCGACGGTCGGCACCGGCCTCGTCGGCGCGCCGGCCTGCGGCGACGTGATGAAGCTGCAGATCAAGGTCGGCCGCGACGGCGTCATCGAGGACGCGAAGTTCAAGACCTTCGGCTGCGGTTCGGCGATCGCGTCGAGCTCGCTCGCGACCGAATGGATCAAGGGCAAGTCGATCGACGAAGCCGAGACGATCAAGAACACCGACATCGCGCAGCAGCTCTCGCTGCC
>CAZMUZ010000121.1:0-10928 GCA_964569315.1 uncultured Rhodospirillaceae bacterium
AGATGTCGGCATGGCCCAGCATCTGCTGCAGGCTGCGAAGATCGGCGCCGTGATCCAGCAGATGGCTCGCGAAGGCATGGCGCAGCACATGGGGCGAGACGCGGTGCGGCGCGATGCCGGCCTCGGCGGCGAGCTGCTTCAGGAGCTGCGCCACGCGGACGCGCGTCAGATGGCCGCTGGCACCACGCGAGGGGAAAAGCCAGGGCGACGGCGCCTTGCGGTCCGCAGGGCCGCTGAGGAACTCCTGCCGTCGCTTCAGATAGGCGGCGAGCGCATCGCGCGCCGGCTCGCTCAGCGGCACCAGCCGCTCCTTGTTGCCCTTGCCGCGCACCAGCAGCACCCGCGGGTCGCGCTCGACCGCGGCGAGCGGCAGGGAGACGAGCTCGCTCACCCGGAGGCCCGTCGCATAAAGCAGCTCCGCCATTGCCACGAGGCGCACGCCTTCGGCGCCGGGAAGCCGGTTGGCGCCCTCGATGAGCCGCCCGACCTCCGCCTCGCTCAGCAGCTTCGGCAAAGCGCGGCCGAGCTTCGGGCCGTCGATCGCCGCCGTGGGGTCGTCGGTCCGCCGGCCTTCGCCGACGAGGAACCGGTAGAACTGCCGGATGGCGGAAAGCCGCCGCGCGGCCGTGCCGGGCGCCATGCCCGACGCCGCGAGCTGCGCCAGATAGGCACGGACGGCGTCGCCGTCCGCCAGGGCGAGCCCGCTCGCGCGCTTCAGGAGAAAGGCCTGGAAATGGAGCAGGTCGCGGCGATAGGCGGCTTCGGTGTTCGCCGCGGCGTTCCGCTCGGCGACCAGCATTTCGAGGAAGGTTTCGAGCTCGCGAGGCGCTTCGGAGCCCCGACCGTGCGGTCCCGGGTCGGGCGCGTCAGATCCCACTACCGATGACCGTCTCGAGCGCGATGGAGCGCGCCTCGCTCTCGAGCCCGACGGCGCGCAGCGCCGCGAGCGCGTCATGCACCACGAGCGGATGCGCGGCGGAGGCGCCGTTCGGCCCGAGCAGGATGGCGACGAGCGCCACCGCCTCGGCGCGCCGTTTCCCGGCCGCGGCACGCTCGAGCTGCCCGAGCCGCGCGGGATCGGCGAGCGAAGGCTCGCCCGCGATCTGCCGCCAGTTGTCGCCGACCGGTTCGCCGAGCGCCGCCAGCACGGCGAAGAGCCGCGCCGCGCGCATCGCCGCGTCCGGATCGCCCGCCGCGGCCTGCGCATCCCGCCACTGGGCGACCGCGTCCGGCGCCCAGACCAGCGGTTCCGACCCGCCGGCGATCTGCTCGAGCAGCGCCAGGGTCTGCACCGCGGCCGCGGCCTGCGTGTCGTTGCCGGCGCGCAGCCGCGCGATGTTCTGCCAGGCGCCCGCACGCTCGTAGCGGCCCGCGAGATAGAAGGCGCGCCCCGCATCGGCGGCGAACCAGGCGAGGTCCGGCGAGGGCGTCATCTGCAGCAGCAGGGTGAGGTTGGTCTCGACCGCCGCCGGATAGCCGCCCTGCAAGCGGGAGAGCTCGAGCAGGCGATGCAGGAGCTGCGCGCGCCGCTGCGGCTGCTGCGCGCCGTTCGCCGCCTGGTAGAAATGCGCGCGGTCGACGGGCTGGAGCTTCTCGTCGTCCGCGTTCAGCAGCCGGTCGGTCGCGCCCGGGTCGTTCGGCACGGCGCGATAGGCCCGGATCAGCCTCTCGGTATCGATCGCGCCGGCGGCGTAGGCGCGCTCGGCGGCGACGAGCCGTTCCTCGACCGGCCGCGCTTCGTCGTTCGCGATCCAGGCGAGAATGGCCGGGTCCGAGCCGTCGGCCCAGGCGGCCGGAAAGGGCAGCCCGGCCTTGCCGATCATGGCGAGCGCAAGCGGGCTCGGGGTGGCGTCCGCCGGCAGCGCGACGCCGGGATAGCCGTTCGCCGCATCGAGCAGCGCGAAGAAGGTCTCGTCCTTGACCCCCTGCTCGCGCAGCAGGCTTGCGGCGAGCTGCGATTCCCTGGTCTGGCCGGCGATCGCCTGGCAGAAGGCTTGCGCCTTCTGGAGCGCGATGTCGCCCGGCGCCTGGGGCAGCGCCATCTGCGCCTCGCTGCAGGCGGCCTCGTTGTCGCCGGCGAGCCAGGCGAGATCGAGACGAAGGCCGGCGCCGCCCGCCGCCTCCCCGCCCCGCGGCAGCACCGCGAGGAACGCCTTCATGTCGGCGAGATTGCCGAGGGCGCGGATTTTTTCCGCGCGAAGCTCATAGAGGCCTTGCGTCGCCGTGCCGACCGGCGCTTCGGCGGAAGAGAGCAGCACACGACGCACGAGGCTGCGCGAGCCCGGCGACATGACCGGCGCCGGCAGGCCGGCGATCAGCGTCTCGGCCATCGCGCGATCGGTGCCGCGCCACATGTCGATGCCGAGACCGCCCGCCGCGGGCTCGAGCGTTCCGCCATAGCCTTCGCTCGCGCCGACCTCCTCGACCTCGATGCCGGCCGGCGCGCGGCTGTCGGTCGGGACGACGCCGCTCGCGCTCGCCGCCGTGGAAGGCGCCGCCGGCTGCAGATCGCCGGCGCCGCTGTTCGAAGGCGGCGTTGCCGGTGCGGCCGCGCCCGGCAGAAGCTGCACCGGCGCGCCCGTGCTGGAAGCGGGCAGCGTCGTCGTCTGGGCGCCCGCGCTCGCGGCGCCGACGCCGAGCGCGGCGAGCAGCGCGAGCCCGAGCGGAAGACCCGACCGTCTATTGCGCGAGCTGGTCATTCGGAACGGCGACCTCGACGCGCTCGGTGGGCGCCGGGAGATCGACCGTGCCGAGCACGACCAGAAGGCCCGCGACGCCAACGACGAGCACGAGCAGCAGAATGGCGGTGAATTTCCTCATGACGACTATCCGATGCTAACGCAGGCTTGGGCCGATTCTAACGCAGGCGCGGACCGATGCCGACGCAGGCGCGGGGTGAGCGAACTGCGCGGCAGAGGCGGCGTTGCGTAGGTGGCAAGCTTGCGACACGGCCGGCGATTCGTGGTAGGGTTCAAAGATGGCTAATTTGCGGCAGTCATACCGGCGGCGGCCGTCGGTTGCAACGGTGTGCGTCCCGGCGATCCCATGAACAATGGCCGATCCGTCGAGCGCCCCGTCGTGCTGGTGGGGCTGATGGGTGCGGGCAAGAGCTGCATCGGCCGGCGACTCGCGCAGCGCATCGGGCTGCCCTTCGTCGATGCAGACCGCGAGATCGAGCAGGCGGCCGGCTGCTCCATTCCGGAAATCTTCGAGCGCCACGGCGAGCAGGCTTTCCGCGACGGCGAGCGTCGTGTGATCCTGCGCCTGCTCGAAAGCGGCCCGCTGGTGCTCGCGACCGGCGGCGGCGCCTTCATGGACGAGCGCACCCGCGCTGCCATTCGCGACAAGGCCCATTCGATCTGGCTGCGCGCCGATCTCGACCTGCTGGCGAGGCGCGTGCAGCGCCGCAACGACCGGCCGCTGCTGCAGGTCGCCGACCCCAAGGCGAAGCTCGCCGAGCTGATGGCGCTGCGCTACCCGGTCTATGCCGAAGCCGACATCACCGTCGACAGCCAGGACGGCCCGCCCGAGGCGACCCTCGAGCGGGTCTTCGTCGCGCTCGAACGCCATCTCGCCGCCACGGCGCCGGCGCGTGCCGCCCCATGAGCGAGCCGGCCCGGCTCGAGGTCGCGCTCGGCCAGCGCAGCTACGAGATCCTGGTCGGAGGCGGCCTGATCGCGCGCGCCGGCGCCCTCATCCGGCCGCTCCTGAAGACGCCGCGCGTCGCGGTGATAAGCGACCGCACCGTCGCAGCACTCTATCTCGACGAGCTCGCGCGCGCGCTCGAGGATGCGGGCGTCGCGCACAGCGCCGTCGTTCTGCCGCCCGGCGAAGCGACCAAGGACTTCTCCCATCTCGCCACCCTCGCCGACCGGTTGCTGGGCGACGGGCTCGAGCGCGGCACCATGCTGGTGGCGCTCGGCGGCGGGGTGGTCGGCGATCTCGCCGGTTTCGCGGCGAGCGTGCTGCTGCGCGGCGTCGACTTCATCCAGATCCCGACCACGCTGCTGGCACAGGTGGACAGCTCCGTCGGCGGCAAGACCGGCATCAACACCGCCGCCGGCAAGAACCTGGTCGGCAGCTTCCACCAGCCGCGGCTGGTGCTGGCCGACACCGACGCGCTCGACAGCCTGCCGCGCCGCGAGCTCCTGGCGGGCTATGCCGAGGTCGCGAAATACGGGCTCATCGGCGATGCCGCCTTCTTCGGCTGGCTCGAAGGCCATGGGCGCGGCGTGATCGAAGGCGACCCCGCCGCAAGGCGTCATGCGATCCTCACGAGCTGCGCCGCCAAGGCCGCGATCGTCGCCGCGGACGAGCGCGAAACCGGCGCCCGCGCCCTGCTCAATTTCGGCCACACCTTCGGCCATGCGCTCGAAGCCGAATGCGGCTATTCGGACGAGCTGCTGCATGGCGAGGCGGTGGCAATCGGCATGATCATGGCGCTCGAGCTCTCGACGCGCATCGGACTCTGTCCGGGCGAGGACGCGGCCCGCGCGACGCGGCATTTCGCGAGCGTCGGCCTGCCGACCTCGCCCGGCTTCGTCGGAGGACGGGACTGGGATCCCGAGCGTCTCGTCCGGCACATGCGGAAGGACAAGAAGGTGGCGA
The DNA here is from genome assembly GCA_964569315.1 of uncultured Rhodospirillaceae bacterium. Lineage (GTDB taxonomy): Bacteria > Pseudomonadota > Alphaproteobacteria > Dongiales > Dongiaceae > CADEFF01. The sequence goes on from CAZMUZ010000121.1 coordinate 4,609, forward strand.
ACGGACGGCTTACCTTCGTGCTCTCCCGCGGCATCGGCAAGACCTTCGTGACGCAGGATGTCGCGCCGGCGGAAGTGATCGCGATGCTCGAGCGCGCCATCGCGGCGTGAACGCGACGGAGTCCGCGAGGCCAGGCCCATGACCGCCGCCATCATCGCCATTCTCTTCCTGCTCTGCTGTTCGGCTTTCTTCTCCGGCGCGGAATCGGCGCTGACCGCCGCGTCGCGGCCGCGCCTCCATGCGCTCGCCCGGCAGGGCAACCGCCGCGCCGGCATCGTCAACGAGCTGCGCGCGCATATGGAGCAGGTGATCGCGGCGATCCTGCTCTACAACAACCTCGTCAACATCGCCGCCTCGGCGCTCGCGACCGGCGTGATGATCAGCCTCTTCGGCGCCGCCGGCATCGCCTATGCGACCGCCGGCATGACCGTGCTGCTCGTGCTCTTCGGCGAGGTGCTGCCGAAGACCTACGCGATCAACAACGCCGACCGCACGGCGCTCGCGGTGGCGCCGCTGATGCGCGCCATGACCTGGGTCGGCTGGCCGCTCACCCGCACGCTGCAGGTCGCGGTTCGCGTCGCCCTGCGGCTGGTGGGCTTGCGGGGCGCGGCTGCGCTCGGCGCCGACAAGGCCGAGGAGGAGCTCCGCGGCGCCATCGACCTTCATGCCGAGACGGCGGTGGAGCAGCCGGAGGCGAGCGCGATGCTGCACAGCATCCTCGACCTCTCCCAGGTGACCATCGCCGACATCATGGTGCATCGCCGGAACGTCACCACGATCGACATCGGCCAGCCGACGGACAGGATCGTCGACGAGGTGCTGAACAGCGCCTATACGCGCATCCCGCTCCATCAGGGCGACATCGACAATGTGGTGGGCGTGCTGCATGCCAAGGCGCTGCTGCGCGCTGTGCGTGCGAGCCCCACCGACGTCGCCGGCATCGACGTGGTCGAGATCGCGGCCAAGCCCTGGTTCGTCCCCGATACCACGACGCTCCTGGCGCAGCTCGAGGCCTTTCGCGAGCGGCGCGAGCATTTCGCGCTGGTGGTGGACGAATATGGCGCGCTCATGGGGATCGTCACGCTCGAGGACATCCTCGAGGAGATCGTCGGCCAGATCGACGACGAGCATGACGTGAAGCCGACCGGCCTCGTGCTCGCGCGCGACGGCTCGATCGAGGTCGCGGGCGACGTCACGATCCGCGACCTCAACCGCGAGTTCGGCTGGCGCCTGCCGGACGATCACGCCTCCACCGTCGCCGGGCTCGTTCTCTACGAGGCGCGGCGCATCCCCGAGGCGGGGCAGGTCTTCGCCTTCTTCGACTTCCGGTTCCAGGTGCTGGAGCGCCAGCGCAACCAGATCAAGCGTCTGCGCATCACGCCGCAGTCCGCCGCCGAGCAGACATCCGCGCAGGTCGCCTGACGCGCGGCCGGCGAAACCGCCCGGTTGCACCCGCCCGTCGTACGCCGCCCGTTGTACGCCGGCCGGGCGGCACGAATTCGCCGGCGCAGACCTGCCCTGCGGCGGCGCCAGATGCGTTGACCCGCAAGGGCGCGCCCACTAGCTTTTGCCGCCGCCAGCCCTCGCGTGCGAAGGAGCGCTCATCAGAATGCCGCTGTCCCCGCCGGTTGCCCGCCAGCACCTCCATACGCGGAAATATATCTTCGAAGGGTTCGAGCGCGAGGACGGGCTCTTCGACATCGAGGGCCGCATCACCGACACCAAGACCTACGGCTTCACCAACGAGTATCGCGGCCGGATCGGGCCGGACGAGGCGATCCACGACATGCAGATCCGCCTTACCCTCGATATCGACATGAAGATCCACGATATCGAGGTCTGCACCAATTCGAGCCCCTATCGGATCTGCGGCAACGTCGCGCCGAGCTACGCGGCGCTGATCGGCGAGCAGATCAAGGCGGGCTGGACAAGGCGCGTGAAGGCGCTGGTCGGCGGCACCAAGGGCTGCACCCACGTGACCGAGATGCTGAGCTCGATGGGCACGGTCGCCTTCCAGACCATGTGGCCGGTCTGGGACAAGCGGCGCAAGGAAGACCCCGAGGCGCGTCCCGGCATCCTCAATACCTGCCACGCGCTCGACACCGACCGCGAGGTGGTGAAGCGCTTCCATCCGAAATTCTATACGGGCGGGGACGCCTGACCGAAGCGGGAACGGCGGCTCGATGGCGCACCCGGCAATACGCGCCCTAGGCGGAGTCGTCGGGCGCGCTCAGCTTCATCGAGAGGGCATGGACCCGATCCGCCAGCTCCTCCGCCAGCACGGCATGAACGCGCCGCTGCCTTTCGAGGCGCGAGAGGCCGGCGAAGGCGGGCGATACCATCTCGACATGAAAATGCGTCTCGCCACCCGGACGCGCGCCGGCATGACCGACATGCTTCGCCGATTCGTCGAGCACGCGAATCCGGGTCGGCTTGAGCGCGTGCGTGAGCTTGCGTTCGATGCGGGCGGCGGCGGTTTCGGTCATGGGACGTCGATCTCGATCTGCGATGCTGCGGGAGCGGCATCATTCTCCGCGGCGACGCCGCTGACAACCCGGTCGTGAACGCGATGGCGCAGCCTCCTTCCGGCGCGGCGGCGACGCAAGGGCGGCAGGGAGCCTACATGCTCCTGGTCGCGCTCGTGATTCTCTGGGGCGTCAACTGGCCCCTGATGAAGCTCGGCATCGCGGATATCCCGCCCTTCTGGTTCGCGTCGCTGCGGCTGCTGCTCGGCGCCGCGTCGCTCTTCCTGATGCTCGGGCTCCTCGGCCGGCTGAAGCTGCCGCATCGCGCCGACCTGCCCATCGTCCTCAGCGTCGGCGTCCTGCAGATGGGTTTCTGCCTCGGCGCGATCAACACGGCCCTCCTCTACGTCCCCTCCGGCCGCTCGGCGGTGCTCGCCTACACGACGCCGCTCTGGGTGGCGCCGGCCGCGGCGATCTTCCTCGGCGAGCGTCTGACCTGGCGGAAGCTCGCCGGCGTCGCGCTCGGTCTCGGCGGACTTATGCTGCTGTTCGAGCCGGCGAGCTTCGACTGGGGCGACGGGAATGCGTTGCTCGGCAACGGGCTGCTCCTCCTCTCGGCGGCGGTCTGGGCGCTGGTCATCGTGCATATCCGCGGCCATCGCTGGCGGGGCACCGCCTTCGAGCTCATCCCCTGGCAGCTCCTGGCGGGCGGTTTGCCGCTCGCGCTCGTCGCCTGGTGGCATGACGGCTGGGGGTCGATCCAGTGGACGCCGACGAGCCTCGCGATCCTCGCCTATAACGGTCCGGTCGCGTCGGGCTTCTGCTACTGGGCGGTCGTCGAGGTGACGCGCCGCCTGCCCGCCCTCAGCGCCTCGCTGGCGCTTCTCGCCGTGCCGGTGGTGGGCCTTGCCGGCGGCGCGCTCGCGCTCGGCGAGACCTTGCACGCCGCCTTGCTCGTGGGTTTCGCGCTGATCCTCGCGGGGCTGGCGCTGGTGGAAACCGGCCGGACCCGACCCGACCCCACCCACGCGCCCGATTGAGCGCGCGGGCCGGCCGCCGTCAGGCGAGGTCGAACAGCAGGAACTCGGTCGCGGCCCTGGCCGCGATCGCGATCTCCTCCACCGCTTCGACGGCGGCACCGTCGCCGGTCGCGAGCCGCTCGCCATTCACCTCGATCTCGCCCTCGACCACCTGGATCCAGGCCGCACGGCCGGGCGCGAGCCGGTGGACGAGCGATGTGCCGGGATCGAGCAGGCTGCCGAACATCCGGACATCCTGATTGATCGCGAGCGCGCCGTCGGCCCCGTCCGGCGCCACCAGCAGGCGAAGCTGGTTGCGCTTCGCCACATCCGGGATCGTTGCCTGGCGATAGGCGGGGGCCAGGCCCTCGGCGCGCGGCAGGATCCAGATCTGCAGAAAATGCGCCGCCTCTCGCTCCGAGCCGTTGAACTCGCTGTGCCGCACGCCGGTCCCGGCCGACATGGCCTGCAGGTCGCCGCGCCGGAGCACGCCCTCGCCGCCCGTCGTGTCGCGATGGGCGAGCGCGCCGCGCACGACATAGCTGACGATCTCCATGTCGCGATGCCCGTGCGTCGGGAAGCCGCCGCCCGGCGCCACCTTGTCGTCGTTGATCACGCGCAGCGCCCGGAAGCCCATATGGGCCGGGTCGTGGTAGTGCGCGAAGGAGAAGCTGTGCCGGCTGTCGAGCCAGCCGAGATCGGCGTGGCCCCGTGCGCCGGACGGACGAAGGACGATGCCCATGATCGATACTCCTCGGTGACGAGCGTCCTGTCGCCGCGGGTCGGCGGCGGTCGCGACGCTCCCTTGCTGCAAGGAAGTTAGGCTTGACCTTCCGGCGCGACAATGCGGTGATCCAACACAAGATTGTCCCCAATGAGGCAACGATCATGGACCGTCTGGCGGCCATGGAAACCTTCGTCCGGGTGGCGGAAACCGGCTCCTTTTCGGCGGCGGCCCGCCGGCTCGGCGTCTCGAAATCGCTGGTCAGCCGGCAGATCGCGGCGCTGGAGAGCGAGCTCGGCGCGCGGCTCTTCAACCGCACCACCCGCTCGTTGACCCTGACCGAGGAGGGCCGCGGCTATCAGACGCAGCTCGTCCGCATCCTCGGCGACATCGAGGCGGCGAATGCCTCGGTCAGCCATCTGCAGACGACCCCGCGGGGCCGGCTCCGCGTCAACGCGCCGATGAGCTTCGGCACGCTGCATCTGGCGCCGGCGGTGCGCGATTTCCTCGACCGCTATCCCGAGGTCGATCTCGATCTCGTGCTCAACGACCGCTTCGTGGATCTGATCGAGGAGGGCTTCGACCTCGCGGTGCGGATCGGCCGCCTTGCCGATTCCTCGCTCGTCGCGCGGAAGCTGGCGCCGCTGCGTCTCGTGGTCTGCGGCAGCCCGGCCTATCTCGCCGCGCACGGCACCCCGGCCCGGCCGGCCGATCTCAGGCGGCATCGCTGCCTCGCCTATAGCGGCAATGCATCCCACGACGAATGGCGGTTCCGCGAACCGGACGGCGGCGAGACGGCGATCGGGATCGAGGGGCGGCTTCGCGTCAACAATGGCGACGTGCTGCGCATCGCGGCGCTGCAGGGGCTCGGCCTCGTCAATCTGCCGAGCTTCATCGTCGGCGGCGATCTGCAGGCGGGCGCGCTGGTTTCGGTCCTGACCGAATATGCGCCGCCGGAGGCCGGCATCCATGCGATCTATCCGCAGGGCCGTTACCTTTCGCCCAAGGTTCGCGCGCTGGTCGATTTCCTGGCCGCACGGTTCGGACCGCGACCCTATTGGGATCTGATCGAGTAGCCGCGGTCGTCGCAGGGGGCGCGCCGGAACGCCCGAACCCGGCCGATCGCCGACCGAATCGACCTTAACCGGCCTGCAACCGGCAGCGGGTTAACTTGCCAGGTCGGCGGCGGCGACCCATAATTTGGTGGCCATGTCCCACAAGCAATTCCACGGCTCGACGGCCCGGGTGGATATGTCGGCGGAGGTCCGCAATTGCGACCACCCCGATTGCGATCAGCCCGGAGTCTTCCCGGCACCGAAATCGCGGGCCCAGCTTCGGGAATATTTCCTGTTCTGCCTCGAGCATGTGCGCGCCTACAACAAGGCCTGGGACTATTTCGGCGGGATGGATACGGACGACATCGAGCGCCAGATCCGCCGCGACACGGTCTGGGAGCGCCCGACCTGGCCGCTCGGCAAATGGGGCATCCCCGGCCGGAACAAGCTCAACGAGGCGCTGCGGCACGGCTTCGGATTCGACATCGGCGGCGAGGGCCAGAGACCGGACTCCGACGCAAGTCAGTCCCGCAAGCAAAGCACGGCTGAAATCGAGGCGTTCCGCGTGCTTGAGCTCGATCCTTCGGTGAGCTGGGCCGAGATCAAAGCCCACTATAAAGGGCTTGCCAAGCGGCTCCACCCCGATGCTAATGGCGGCGATAAGGCGGCGGAAGAGCGGTTGAAAGTCATCAACCAGGCATACAGCACGCTCAAATCCGCGATGGTCCCCTGACGGCGCCGGTGCGGTCGAGCGACCCCGGCCCAAGACGCGGAAAGCACTTCCCGATGGCAACTGAGAATACGACGGCGGCGGGCGCGCGCACTCCCGACATCACGATTTCGGTGCAGCAGACCTTCGGTCTCGATTCGGAGATGCAGGTTCCGGCCTACAGCCAGCCGACCGAGCATGTGCCGGACGTCGACGAGGCCTATCGCTTCGATCACGACACCACGCTCGCGATCCTGGCCGGCTTCGCCTACAACCGCCGCGTCCTCATCAACGGCTATCACGGCACCGGCAAGTCGACCCATATCGAGCAGGTCGCGGCGCGCCTCA
>CAZMUZ010000122.1:0-10893 GCA_964569315.1 uncultured Rhodospirillaceae bacterium
GGCCAGTATGCGCGCGTGAAGATCCGTTTCGAGCCGGCCGTGGCCGGCTCCGGTTACGAGTTTGAGAACGAGGTCGTCGGCGGCGCGGTGCCGAAGGAATATGTGCCGGGCGTGGTCAAGGGCCTGCTCGCGGCCAAGGAATCGGGCGTGCTCGCCGGGTTCCCGATGATCGATTTCAAGGCGAGCCTCATCGACGGCGCCTATCACGACGTGGACTCGAACGTGCTGACCTTCGACATCGCGGCGCGCGCCTGCTTCCGCGAGGCCATCCCGAAAGCGGGGCCGAGGCTGCTCGAGCCGATCATGCGGGTCGAGGTGGTGACACCGGAAGATTACATGGGCGACGTGATCGGCGACTTGAACAGCCGGCGCGGCCAGGTCTCGGGGATGGACAGCCGCGGCAATGCGCGCGTCATCAACGCGATGGTGCCGCTCGCCAACATGTTCGGCTACGTGAACACGCTGCGTTCGATGAGCCAGGGTCGGGCGCAGTACACGATGCATTTCGACCATTACGAGCAGGTGCCGCAGGCCGTCGCCGACGAAGTCAAAGCGAAGATGGCCTGAGCGGAACTCGAAGAAACAGAGCGATAACCCGGTAGGGACGGAGTACGGACCATGTCGAAAGAGAAGTTCCAGCGCACGAAGCCGCACTGCAACGTGGGGACGATCGGGCATGTTGATCACGGGAAGACGACGCTGACGGCGGCGATCACGAAGGTGCTGGCGGAGGCTGGCGGCGCGCAGTTCATGGCGTATGACCAGATCGACAAGGCGCCTGAGGAGAAGGCGCGTGGGATCACGATCTCGACGGCGCATGTCGAGTATGAGACGGCGAACCGTCACTACGCGCATGTGGATTGCCCGGGCCACGCGGACTACGTGAAGAACATGATCACGGGCGCGGCGCAGATGGACGGGGCGATCCTGGTGGTATCGGCGGCGGACGGCCCGATGCCGCAGACGCGGGAGCATATTCTTCTGGCGCGTCAGGTGGGCGTTCCGGCGCTGGTGGTGTTCATGAACAAGGTGGACATGGTGGACGACCCTGAGCTGCTGGACCTGGTGGAGCTTGAGGTTCGGGAGCTGTTGTCGAAATACGAGTTTCCGGGCGACACGGTGCCGATCGTGAAGGGGTCGGCGCTGGCGGCGCTGGAGGATCGCGAGCCTGCGATCGGGAAGGAAGCGATTCTGTCGCTGATGGCGGCGGTGGACAGCTTCATCCCGCAGCCTGAGCGTCCGAAGGACCGTCCGTTCCTGATGCCGATCGAGGATGTGTTCTCGATTTCGGGCCGCGGGACGGTGGTGACGGGCCGGATCGAGCGCGGGATCGTGAAGGTGGGCGACGAGGTTGAGATCATCGGGCTGAAGCCGACGACGAAGACGGTGGTGACGGGCGTGGAGATGTTCCGGAAGCTGCTGGATGCGGGCGAGGCGGGGGACAACATCGGCGCGCTGCTGCGCGGGACGAAGCGGGAGGAGATCGAGCGTGGCCAGGTGCTGGCGAAGCCGGGTTCGATCACGCCGCACACGAAGTTCAAGGCGGAGGCCTACATCCTGACGAAGGAGGAGGGGGGGCGGCACACGCCGTTCTTCTCGAACTATCGCCCGCAGTTTTACTTCCGGACGACGGACGTGACGGGGACGATCAAGCTGCCGGAAGGCACCGAGATGGTGATGCCGGGGGACAACATCGCGATGGAGATCCAGCTGATCACGCCGATCGCGATGGACGAGGGCCTGCGCTTCGCGATCCGCGAAGGCGGCCGCACCGTCGGCGCCGGCGTCGTCGCCTCCATCATCGAGTAGACGGCAAGGCGGCAGCAGGAATCGAGACATGGAAAGCCAGAACATCAGGATCCGCCTCAAGGCGTTCGACCATCGCGTGCTCGATCAGTCGACGGGCGAGATCGTCAATACGGCGAAGCGCACCGGCGCTCAGGTGCGCGGTCCCATTCCCCTGCCGACGCGGATCGAGCGGGTGACGGTGCTGCGCTCGCCGCACGTCGACAAGAAGAGCCGCGAGCAGTTCGAGATCCGCACGCACAAGCGGCTTCTCGACATCGTGGATCCGACGCCGCAGACGGTGGACGCGCTGATGAAGCTCGAGCTCGCCGCCGGCGTCGACGTCGAGATCAAGTTGAAGAGTTAGTTGGATCGAGTTGGGAGTGGAACGATGCGTTCCGGTCTGATCGCGCAGAAACTGGGCATGACGCGCCTCTTCACCGAAGAGGGCGAGCATGTGCCGGTGACCGTGCTGAGCGTTGCGGGTTGCCAGGTCGTCGGCGTGAAAACCGCCGAGCGCGACGGCTATACCGCCGTGCAGCTCGGCCTTGGCCAGCCCAAGGTGAAGAACCTGACCAAGGCCGTACGTGGCCATTTCGCCAAGGCGAAGGTCGAACCGAAGCGGGAGCTCGCCGAGTTCCGCGTCAGCGCCGACGCACTGCTTGAGGTCGGGGCGGAGCTTTCCGCCGCGCATTTCCTCGCCGGGCAGTTCGTCGACGTGACCGGGATCACCATCGGCAAGGGCTTCGCCGGCGTCATGAAGCGCTGGAATTTCGGCGGCCTGCGCGCGACGCACGGCGTGTCCGTCTCGCACCGCAGCCACGGCTCGACCGGCAATCGCCAGGATCCCGGCCGCGTCTTCAAGGGCAAGAAGATGGCAGGCCATCTCGGCCACGAGCGCGTGACCACCCAGAACATCAAGGTCGTTTCGGTCGATGCCGAGCGCGGCCTGATCATGGTGAAGGGTGCGGTGCCGGGTGCGGAAGGCTCCTATGTCAGGCTGCGCGATGCCGTGAAGCGGAAGGCGCCGGAGAAGCTGCCGTTCCCGGCCGGCCTCAAGTCCGCGCCGGCGGCCGCCGCCGAGCAGAAGGAATAGTGCGATGAAGCTCGCGATCACCGATCTCGAGAACAAGAAGACCGGCGAGATCGAGCTCGCCGAGGCGGTGTTCGGCCTGCCGGTTCGTCGCGACCTTCTCGCGCGCGCGGTCAACTGGCAGCTCGCGAAGCGCCGCCAGGGCACGCACAAGACGAAGGGTATCAGCGAAATCAGCGGCACGACCAAGAAGCCCTACAAGCAGAAGGGCACGGGTCACGCCCGCCAGGGCTCGCTGCGCTCGCCGCAGTTCCGCGGCGGCGCCACGATCTTCGGTCCGGTCGTGCGCAGCCACGAGCACGGCCTGCCGAAGAAGGTGCGCAAGCTCGCGCTCAAGACGGCGCTTTCCTCGAAGCAGGCGGAAGGCAAGCTGCTGGTGGTCGACTCCTTCTCGGCCAAAGCCGCGAAGACCAAGGAGCTCGCCGGCAAGCTCGGCAAGCTCGGCTGGACCTCGGCCCTGCTGATCGACGGGCCCGCGGTCGACGAGAACTTCCGGCGCGCCGCCGCCAACATCAAGGGCGTGGATCTGCTGCCGCAGCAGGGCGCCAACGTGTACGACATCCTCCGCCGCGATCTCCTGGTCCTGACCAAGGCCGCGGTCGAGCATCTGGAGGCCCGCCTGAAATGAGCAGAGCGCGTCCGATCAAGCGGGTCGAAACCAAGATTTCGGCCCAACGCATGTACGAGCTGGTCCGCGCCCCGGTGGTGACCGAGAAGGCGACGCTCGGCTCGAATTCGAACCAGGTCACCTTTCGCGTACCGCTCGACGCCACCAAGCGCGAGATCAAGGCCGCGATCGAGGGGATCTTCAAGGTCAAGGTCGTGTCGGTGAATACGCTGCGCCAGATCGGCAAGGCCAAGCGCTTCCGCGGTCGGCTCGGTTTCCGCTCCGACTACAAGAAAGCGATGGTCCGGCTCGCCGAGGGCAACACCATCGACGTGACGACGGGAGTCTAAGCGATGGCGCTCAAATCCTATAAGCCCACCACCCCCGGTCAGCGCCAGCTCGTGCTCGTCGATCGCAGCGAGCTGCACAAGGGCAAGCCGGTAAAGGCGCTGACCGAAGGTCTGCGCAAGAGCGGCGGGCGCAACAATCATGGCCGGATCACGGCCTTCCAGCGCGGCGGCGGCCACAAGCGGCGCTATCGCACGATCGATTTCAAGCGCCGGAAGTTCGACGTCGAGGCGACGGTGGAGCGGCTCGAGTACGATCCGAACCGCACCGCCTTCATTGCGCTGGTACGCTACGAGGACGGCGAGCAGGCCTATATCTTGGCGCCGCAGCGCCTCAAGGCCGGCGACAAGGTCGTCTCGGGCGAGCGCGCCGACATCAAGGTCGGCAACGCCATGCCGCTGAAGAGCGTGCCGGTCGGCACGATCGTGCATAACGTCGAGCTGAAGCCGGGCCGCGGCGGTCAGATGGCGCGGTCCGCCGGCACCTTCGTCCAGCTCGTCGGGCGCGATGCGGGCAATGCGCTGCTGCGCCTCAGCTCGGGCGAAGTGCGCATGGTGCGGAGCGAGTGCATGGCGACGATCGGCGCGGTATCGAACCCGGACCAGCAGAACGTCAGCATCGGCAAGGCCGGGCGCAACCGCTGGAAGGGTCGCCGTCCGACCGTGCGCGGCGTCGCGATGAATCCGATCGACCATCCGCATGGCGGCGGCGAAGGCCGCACCTCGGGCGGCCGTCATCCGGTCACCCCATGGGGCAAGTCGACCAAGGGCAAGAAGACGCGCAGCAACAAGAAGACCGACGGCATGATTCTGCGCCGCCGGCACGCTACGCGACCGTAGTTAGGAAGAGGAGAGCCGCCGCATGGCGCGTTCCGTTTGGAAGGGCCCGTTCGTCGACGGGTATCTGCTGAAGAAGGCCGAAGCCTCGCGCGCTTCGGGTCGCAACGAGGTGATCAAGACCTGGTCGCGCCGTTCGACGATTCTTCCGCAGTTCGTCGGCCTCACTTTCGGGGTCTACAACGGTCACAAGTTCCTGCCGGTGCTCGTCACCGAGAACATGATCGGTCACAAATTCGGCGAGTTCTCGCCGACCCGGTTCTTCCACGGCCATACCGCGGCCGACAAGAAGGCCGTGCGAAAGGATTAGAGTGATGAGCAAGAAGTCGCGACCCCGGCGGTTGGCAGAGACCGAGGCAAGGGCAGTGGCCCGGCTGGTGCGGACGAGTCCGCGCAAGCTGAATCTCGTCTGTGGCCTGATCCGCGGCAAGAGTGCGCAGGCCGCGCTCGCCGAGCTCAGCTTCTCGAAGCGCCGCATCGCGCGCGAGACGAAGAAGGTACTGCAGGCGGCGATCGCCAATGCCGAGAACAACCATCAGCTCGACGTCGATCGTCTGGTGGTGAGCGAGGCCAGCGTCGGCCGCGCCTTCGTGCTGGGGCGCTTCCACGCCCGGGCCCGCGGCCGCGCCGCCTCGGTCGAGAAATGGTTCAGCAACGTCACCATCGTGGTGCGCGAGCGCGAGGAGACCGCTTAATTATGGGTCAGAAGGTCAATCCGATCGGGCTGCGCGTCGGGATCAACCGTACCTGGGATTCCCGCTGGTACGCCGACGACGGCTATGCCGACATGCTGCACGAGGACCTGAAGCTGAAGCGCTATCTGCATGAGCGCCTCGCCCAGGCCGGTGTCAGCCGCGTCGTGATCGAGCGTCCGACGAAGCGCGCGCGGATCACCATCCACACCGCTCGGCCCGGCGTCGTCATCGGCAAGAAGGGTGCGGACGTCGAGAAGCTGCGCACCGACCTCGCCAAGATGACCGGCAGCGAGGTGAGCCTGAACATCGTCGAGATCCGCAAGCCGGAGATCGAGGCGCGGCTCGTCGCCGAGAACATCGCGCAGCAGCTCGAGCGGCGGGTCGCCTTCCGCCGCGCGATGAAGCGCGCGGTGCAGTCGGCGATGCGCCTCGGGGCGCTCGGCATTCGCATCACCTGCGCCGGCCGTCTCGGCGGCGCCGAGATCGCGCGGACGGAGTGGTATCGCGAAGGCCGCGTGCCGCTGCACACGCTCCGCGCCGACATCGATTTCGGCGAGGCGACGGCGAAGACGACCTACGGCACCTGCGGCGTGAAAGTCTGGGTGTTCAAAGGCGAGATCATGGCGCACGACCCCCTCGCGCAGGACAAGCGCGCCCAGGAGCAGCAGGTCGCCCGCTAAGCGGCGCCCCCGAGGACGACCAGGAACGAGATCATGCTTCAGCCAAAGCGAACCAAATACCGCAAGGCGCACAAGGGCCGCATCCACGGCACTGCGAAGGGCGGCACCCAGCTTGCCTTCGGCCAGTACGGCCTCAAGGCGGTCGAGCCGGGGCGCGTCACCGCGCGCCAGCTCGAGGCCGCGCGCCGCGCCGTGACCCGTCACATGAAGCGCCTCGGCCGCATCTGGATCCGGGTCTTCCCGGACGTTCCGGTGTCGCGCAAGCCGGCCGAAGTCCGCATGGGCAGCGGCAAGGGCACGCCTGAATTCTGGGTGGTGCGCGTGCATCCGGGCCGCATCATGTTCGAGATCGACGGCGTGCCGAAGGACCTGGCGATCCGCGGCTTCGAGCTCGCGGCCGCCAAGCTGCCGATCAAGACGCGCTTCGTGGCGCGGCTCGGCGAGGAGATCTGAGATGAAGGCCGAAGACTTGCGGGCGCAGACCCCGGACCAGCTCAAGACGCAGCTCGTGGAGCTGCGGAAGGAAGCGTTCAATCTGCGTTTCCGCCGGGCGAGCGGGCAGCTCGAGAACACCGCCCGCGTCCGCCAGGTGCGCCGCGACATCGCGCGCATCCAGACCGTGCTGACGCAGAAGCACGCGACGAAGGCTTAGGAGTTCAATATGCCGAGGCGAGTGCTTCAGGGTGTCGTGGTAAGCGACAAGGGCAACAAGACGGTCATCGTCAGCGTCGAACGACGCGTGATGCATCCCGTCTACAAGAAGATCATCCGGCGCACCAAGCGGTACGCCGCGCATGACGAGGCGAACGCGCACAAGATCGGCGACGCGGTGTGGATCCGCGAATGCCGTCCGATCTCGAAGACCAAGCGGTGGGAAGTCGTGATTTCCGCCGATGCGCCGCTGGAATCGCGAGGGCACGCGTCATGATCCAGATGCAGACGAATCTGGAGGTCGCCGACAATTCCGGCGCCCGCCGGGTGCAGTGCATCAAGGTGCTGGGCGGATCGAAGCGCAAATACGCCTCGGTCGGCGATGTGATCGTGGTGTCGGTGAAGGACGCGATCCCGCGCGGCCGCGTGAAGAAGGGCGACGTGCACCAGGCTGTGATCGTGCGCACCTCGCGCGAGATCCGGCGTTCCGACGGCAGCTCGATCCGCTTCGACCGTAACGCGGCGGTGCTGATCAGCAAGCAGGGCGAGCCGATCGGAACCCGCATCTTCGGTCCCGTGACGCGCGAGCTCCGGGCCAAGAAGTTTATGAAGATCATCTCGCTCGCTCCGGAAGTGCTCTGAGGCGAACGACAGTCAGGATGCGTTGATATGGCGACGAAGCTGAAGATCAGGAAGGGCGACCGGGTGGTCGTCCTCACCGGGCGCGACAGGGGCAAGACGGGCGAAGTGGTCCGCGTCTTCCCGACCGAGATGCGCGCGTTGGTGCAGGGCGTCAACATGGTGAAGCGGCATTCCCGCCAGAGCGCCCGCGATCCGGGCGGCATCGTGGACAAGGAAGCCCCGATCCACCTGTCCAACCTTGCCCATATCGACCCCAAGACCGACAAGCCGACCCGCGTCGGCTACAAGACCCTGGATGACGGCCGCAAGATTCGCGTAGCGCGCCGCTCCGGCGAACCGATCGACCGATAGGCGACGCCATGACCCGTTTGCAGGAACGCTACAACACCACGCTCCGACCGGCCCTGATGAAGGAGTTCGGCTACCCCAGCGTCATGGCGGTGCCGCGGCTCGACAAGATCGTCATCAATATGGGCGTCGGCGAGGCGGTCAACGACAGCAAGAAGGTGGCGCAGGCCGCGGACGAGCTCGCGCGGATCGCCGGCCAGCGGCCGATCTTCACCCGCGCGCGCAAGTCGATCGCGACCTTCAAGCTGCGCGAGAACATGAACATCGGCTGCAAGGTCACGCTGCGCCGCGAGCGGATGTACGAGTTCCTCGACCGGCTGGTGAACATTGCGCTCCCGCGCGTCCGCGACTTCCGCGGCGTGTCGCCCAAGAGCTTCGACGGTCGCGGCAACTACGCGCTCGGGCTCAAGGAGCAGATCGTGTTCCCCGAGATCGACTACGACCAGATTCAGGAAATCCGTGGCCTCGACATCGTGATCTGCACCACGGCCAAGAGCGACGCCGAAGCCAGAGCCCTGCTGAAGGGCTTCGACATGCCGTTCGTCAACTGACGGGGCGCTGGAGGAAAGAGATGGCGAAGAAGAGTTCCATCAATCGCGACAAGAAGCGTCGCCGCATGGCGAAGCAGTTTGCCGGCCGGCGCGAGCGGTTGAAGGCGATCGCGAACGACGAATCGAAGCCCATGGAGGAGCGGTTCGCCGCCCGCCTCAAGCTGGCGGAGCTGCCCCGCAACGCGTCGCCCGTGCGTCAGCATAATCGCTGTGAGCTCACGGGACGTCCGCGCGGCTTTCATCGCAAGTTCAAGCTTTCGCGCATCGCGCTGCGGGCGCTGGCCTCGACCGGCCAGATCCCCGGCATGGTCAAGGCGAGTTGGTAAGGAGGACATCCGATCATGGCGTTGAGTGATCCCCTGGGGGATATGCTGACCCGGATCCGGAACGGGCAGAAAGCCGGTATGTCGAGCATTTCGACGCCCGGTTCGAAGCTGCGTGCGAACGTGCTCGAGGTGTTGAAGCGCGAAGGCTATATCCGCGGCTTCTCCGCGACCGACAGCGAACCGGGCCAGGCCGAATTCAAGATCGAGCTGAAGTACCACGAAGGCTCGCCGGTCATCCGCGAAATCTCCCGTGTCTCGAAGCCGGGTCGCCGGGTCTATTCGAAGGTGACCGAGCTGCCGCGCGTCTATAACGGTCTCGGGATATCCATCCTGTCGACTCCCCGCGGCGTGCTCTCGGACAACGAAGCGCGCGCGGCCAATGTCGGCGGCGAAGTGCTCTGCCGCGTATTCTAAAGGAAGCCGAAGCATGTCTCGCATCGGAAAGAACCCGGTGGCCGTGCCGAACGGCGTCACGGTCGCCATCGAAGGCCGCAAGGTCAAAGCGAAGGGGAAGCTCGGTGAGCTCTCTCTGCCGCTCGGCGATCTCGTGGAGGCCAAGCTCGAGGACGGCAAGTTCTGGGTGAAGCCGATCGACGAGTCGAAGCAGGCCCGCATGATGTGGGGCACGGCCCGCAACCTCTTCCGCAACATCGTGGAGGGCGTGTCGCAGGGCTACACCCGCACGCTGGAGATCAGCGGCGTCGGCTATCGCGCGCAGGTGCAGGGCAAGAACCTCATCCTGCAGCTCGGCTACAGCCACGACGTCAATTTCGCGATCCCGGCGGGCGTCACGATCAAGTGCGACAAGCCGACCTCGATCACGGTCAGCGGCGCCGACAAGCAGCAGGTCGGGCAGGTGAGCGCGGTGATCCGCGGCTTCCGCAGGCCGGAGCCGTACAAGGGCAAGGGCATCAAGTACGACACCGAGACCATCCGCCGCAAGGAAGGCAAGAAGAAGTAGGAGCGAATCATGGCGCACGCACTGAACAATACTGCCCGCCGGCAGCGCCGGGTCCGCGCCTCGATCCGCCGCAAGTCGCACGGCCGCCCGCGGCTCTCGGTGTTCCGTTCGGGCCAGAACATCTACGCCCAGGTCATCGACGACACGCAAGGCGTCACGGTCGCTGCCGCCTCGACGCTGGAGAAGGCGCTGAAGGACCAGCTCAAGTCCGGCGGCAATGTCGATGCCGCGAAGGCGGTCGGCAAACTGATCGCCGAGCGGGCGATCGCCGCGGGCGTGAAGGCCGTCGTGTTCGACCGCGGCTCCTACCTGTTCCATGGCCGGGTGAAGGCCCTGGCCGACGCCGCCCGCGAGGGCGGCCTCAGCTTCTAGAGGATTACTCATGGCACGTTCGCCAAAGTCCGACCGCCGCGACCGGGATCGCGATCGCTCCTCGCGTGATCGCGACGAGCCGGAACTGATCGAAAAGCTGGTCGGCATCAACCGCGTCGCCAAGGTGGTGAAGGGCGGCCGGCGTTTCGGCTTCGCTGCCATCGTGGTGGTGGGCGACGGCAAGGGCCGCGTGGGCCACGGCGCCGGCAAGGCGCGCGAGGTGCCCGAAGCGATCCGCAAGGCGACCGAGCAGGCGAAGCGCGCCATGGTACGCGTGCCGCTTCGCGAAGGCCGCACGCTGCATCACGACGTGATCGGCCATTTCGGTGCCGGTCAGGTGGTGTTGCGCGCCGCCAAGCCCGGCACCGGCATCATCGCCGGCGGCCCGGTGCGCGCCATCTGCGAGGCGCTCGGCGTCGAGGACGTGGTGGCGAAGTCGGTCGGCACCTCGAACCCGCACAACATGATCAAGGCCGCGTTCAGCGCGCTTTCCCGCTCCTCCTCGCCGCGCAGCGTTGCGGCGCGGCGCGGGCGCAAGGTGAGCGACATTCTCGGCAAGCGTGAGGCCGGGGCCGAGGCGCGCGAGTAGCGCCGGCCTCCGTCAGAAGGAATATGGCGATGGCGAACAAACCGGGTAAGGTCAAGGTGACCCAGACGGCCAGCCCGATCGGGCGCGAGGCCTATCAGCGGCAGACGCTGATCGGCCTCGGCCTCAACAAGATGGGCCGCAGCCGCGTGCTCGAGGACACCCCGGCCGTGCGCGGCATGATCGCGCGGGTTCATCATCTGATCCGGGTCGAGCCGCAGGGCTGAGCCGGTAGACATCGGTCGGGCGTCTCCCCATCTCTCTGGACGGCGCCCGCCCCAGGACAGGAAGAAAGCTATGAAGCTCAACCAGCTCCGCGACAACAAGGGCGCGCGCAAGGCGCGTATCCGCGTCGGGCGCGGCATCGGCTCCGGCAAGGGCAAGACCGGCGGCCGCGGCGGCAAGGGCCAGA
>CAZMUZ010000123.1:0-10826 GCA_964569315.1 uncultured Rhodospirillaceae bacterium
CACCGATGAAACACACGCCCGTCCTCGCCCTCGTCGCGGCGATCCTGCTCAATTTCTGCGCCGGTTCGCTTTATGCCTGGAGCGTGCTGGTGGCGCCGCTGGAGCAGAGCCTGGGGGAGAGCCGCGCCGCCATCAGCGCCGTCTATTCGGTGGCGCTCGTCGGCTTCACCTTCGGCATGTTCGTCTCCGCCGGCATCTTCCGCCGGGTATCGCTGCCGATCGTCGGCCTCGGGGTCTCAGCCACCATGGCGGCCGGCCTCGGACTTGCCGGCATCCTCGAACGCTATGACGCGCTCATGCTGGGCTATGGCGGGCTCTTCGCGGTCGGGGCCGGGGTCAACTACTTCCTCTGCCTCGCGGCGACGAGCATCGAGCTGCCGATCCGCCGGTCGGTCGCGCTCGGCCTTGCCACCTCCGCCTTTGCGGTCGGCGGGCTCGCCTGGCCCGCGATCGCGAAGCCGCTGCTGGCGGCCTTCGGACCGCAGGGGACGCTGCTGGTCATCGCCGCAGTGCTGCTCGTCGCAGGCCTGGTCGCCTGGCGGCTGCTCGCGCGCTCCGGCGCCCGCACGGCGCGGGCCGAGGAGGGCGGGGAGGGGTTGTTCCAGAATTTCTTCACCGAACGTCCGCGGATCGTAGTTGCGATCTGGGCCGGGTTCGTCTTCCTCGGCGTCGGCGGGCTCATGGCGATCAGCCACGCGGCCGCCATTGCGGCGGATTACGGCGTGCCGGCGGAGGATGCCTATCTCGGCGCCGTGCTGGTCAATCTCGCTTATGTGCCGGCCGCGCTCCTGGGCGGCTATGCGAGCGAGCTTTTCGGCGGCCGGCGCGTGCTGATCGGCCTCTGCCTGCTGACCGCGGTTCCGCTGTTCCTGCTCTACCTCTTCCCGGGCGCTGCGATGAGCCTCGTGGCACTCGCCTGCGTGGGCGCTTCCTTCGGGGCCACCACCTCCTGCTACCCCGTCACCATCGCGCGCTACTACGACGCGGCCCGCATGCCCGCGATCTATGGCCGCATCTCGCTCGCCTATGGCGTCGCAGGGCTGACCGCGCCCTATCTCGCGGGCGCGCTCCACGACCTGCGCGGCGACTATGCGCTCGCCGTGCTGATCGCGGCGGCGGTCGGCCTCGCCAGCCTCGCCGTCAACGCGACGCTGCCGCGTGTCCCGTCCGGAGCGGCCGCGAACCGCTGAACGCTTGCCGGCCGCCGTCCCGGCAAGAGCGCCCTACGGCAGGTTATGAAGGTGGAAGACCTTGTTCATGATCGTCCATTTGCCGTCGATCTTGAGCAAGGTGAAAAAGTCGGTGAAACGGCGGCCGGCCCACTGATCCAGTTCCAGCCGCACGGTGGCGACCGTCTTGGCGATG
The DNA here is from genome assembly GCA_964569315.1 of uncultured Rhodospirillaceae bacterium. GTDB lineage: Bacteria > Pseudomonadota > Alphaproteobacteria > Dongiales > Dongiaceae > CADEFF01. The sequence continues at coordinate 1,366 of CAZMUZ010000123.1, forward strand.
TCGATGCTGGCGATCCGGGCCTGGGTCTCGGGCGCGGGGCCGGTCTTGTCGACGCGGTCGAACAGTTGCTGGATCGGCGCCGCGAACAACCCGTCGCGGGAATGGCCGAAGATCCAGGCTTCCTTGTGGAACGCCACCTTCATGACCGCGCCCCGGCCGGCGCGGGCGCCGTCGATGTAGTGCTGAACGGTCTCGGCGATCGCCTCGAATTCCTTGATGTCGTCGGCTCCGGTGCTCATCGTTTCCTCCCTTGCGTCAATTCCATTTTTTGCGCGCGTCACGGCGCTCTGCGACCTTTTCGAGCATCCGATCGTGCTGCCGGGTCGCGTCTGTCAAATCGTCTGGAGTTCGCCGGTTCGCGGCCGCGAGATCCGTTTCCCTGTTATCCGGTGGCGTGAGCGCCATCGGCCGCTCTCATCGGATATGGCCGAACCTCTTACCCCGTAGCCAACCCACTCTGCAAATTCCGAAAGGTGGTGCCGGGTGAGGGACTTGAACCCCCGACCAACGGTTTACAAAACCGCTGCTCTACCGCTGAGCTAACCCGGCGCTCCAGAACCTGCACGGCCCAGCGCCGCCCGCCGCCGGCCGAACATCGAAACTGGTAATACAGAAGTTTTAGGGGGGGAGCAAAAGGCATATGGCTGCCGCCAAGTTCGTCGCCTGCTACCGCCTCTCGACCGATCGGTAAGGCCGCTCCGGGCTGGACCTGGAACCGCGATGCACGGCCGTGCGGGGTTGCCTCGACGGGGCTTGCGCGTTAGGCGCGGCGTTCACCGAAATCGAGAGCGGCAGAGGATCCGGCCGGCCGCAGCTTGTTGCCGTTCTCGAAGCTTGCTGCGCTCGAAGGGGACCCCGGGAATCGCGAGGCTCGACCGCCTGGCGCGCGATGTGCATTTCATTTCCGACCGGGCCCTTCTGCAGATTGTCTCGGCGTTGGCCGAATGGGGGGCCAGGGAAATCAGCGGCGCTGGAAGGCAGCCCCAACCGCGGCGACCGAGCGAGGGCCGGCGCGGCGGTATCCTCCGGGATGCACATGGCATGACCTCGGCCCGTCGGATTGGCGCCCACCTAGTGCAACCATTCCTTGAGCGAGGGGTTTCCGCACAATGCCAACCCCGGGCCAACCCCGGCAACGCCTCACGGGAGGGCCAGGATGAGCCACTATGCGAGCCTCGCCGTGAACGTTCTCGTCGGGTTCGTGATCATGTACCTCGTCATGTTCGCGATGATCGCAGAGGGGACCGATTTTTATCACAATCTCAACATGGCCTATATGGCCGCGATGATGGCGGCACCGATGGGCCCGCTGATGCTCGTGACCATGCCGGCAATGTACCGGAACAGGACACTGAACGTCGCATTGCATATCGGATTTGCCCTGGTGTTCGTCGGGTCATTCTACTTCATCCGCGCCCAGACTTTCGTCGGCGACCTCCAATTCGTCCGGTCGATGATCCCCCACCATTCCGGCGCGATCCTCATGTGCCGCGAGGCGGTCCTGTCGGATGACGAGTTGCGGAGCTTGTGCGGAGCCATCATCGACTCCCAGCAGCAGGAAATCGATCAGATGAGGAATATCCTGGAGCGGCTATAGACCGGTGCGTGTTCACAGCTCCGTAGGCCGTCGAAGGAGCGTCTCGAATCCGTAAGCTATTCGAACTATGGCATCGCGCGACATTCGATCGCTTGTCGGGATTGCGGAACTCGGCTAGACAAGCAGCGTTCAGACGGTCAGGTAGCCTCGAATTCGAGCAAATGATTTCGCGCATCGCCCGACCCATTGCGTTTATCGTGCTTCTCGTATTCGCCCTGCATGGCGCATTCGCCGGGGCGCACGAGTTGAGTTGCAGCCAGCTTGGCGAGGTTGGCTCGGAATCGAATCACGGTGCGCATCCGCACGATTCGGCGACCGATCGCCATTTGGAAACCGGTGCCGAGAGCTCCAGCCAGGGCACGCAGCCTTTCGATGCCGCCACCTTGACCTCCTGCCATGTCGCGGCAGCAGCCTGCTTTTTGTGTCTGGCTGCGGAGCAGAATGGCTGGCAGGGGCCGCGGGCATCGAAGGTCGTCTATCCAGCGGCGATAGCGCTGGGCGACCCCCGCGTTCCGGCCAGCGATTTCCGCCCTCCAATCCACGTCTAGCTTCCGGGACTTCCTCTAGTCCGGCTTTGGCGATCGTCCGCCTGCCGGGGGCGTGCTGCTGCGCAGCCGCCTGAGGAAGCATTCGCACGCGCCGGGACATCGGCCGTAGGCCGGCTCCGGCAATGCCCAGCTAGAAAAGGATTGCAACATGCCTACACGACTATTCGTGCGGCGAGCGCTGCCTTGGCCCCTCTTCGGGCTCCTGATCGCAATGGGGACGCTCGACGGTGGCCATCCCGCTATGGCCGCAGACCACGCTGTCCCAAGTCATCCGGCAGAAACCGGGCAGTCGGCCGATACGCCCGCGATTGGCGGCGCCTTCGAATTCGCCGTTCCGCTGCTGGAACGCGATCAGCCCGCGCCGTCCTATGGCCCGGATGCCGGCGAAGGGGCGGCGGACAGTGTCGCCGACGTCGACGAAGCCATGGAGATGGACCACAGCGCACATCAGATGCCGGCCGGCTCACCCGATGCAATGGAAGGCATGGATCACAGCCAAATGCCGGGGATGACGCACGCGCCGGCCGAGGGCTCGCAGCAATGACCGCTGTACACCGCATTTCAACGAGACGGTTGCCGGCTCGGCGCCTGACGCTGCTGCTTTCGCTGACGCTCGGAGCGCTTTCGGCGGGCTGCGCAAGAACGACCATCGAGAATTTTCCGAACACATCGGAAGTGATCGAGCGTGCCGACTACCTGGAGCGGCGATTTCCGTCGTACCCGGCGGAGTACCAAGCCGCCGCGCAACAGCGGATCGACGAGATCTTGAGCAAACCGCTTTCTCTGTCCGGAGCAATGGAGATAGCGATGCTGAACAATCCCGGTCTCCAGGAGCACTACATCAGCTATCAGATCCGGGATAGCGACCATGTCGACGCTTTGGCGGAAGCGGCACGGGCAGAGATCGATTCCAACGAGACGGCGCTCGAGTGGAAGGCAGCCCAGCTCACGCTTCTGAAATCCGTCAATCGCGCGCGATGGTACGATTTTCCCGACGAGTACATCGGTGTAGTGGACCCGTTCCTGGAGGTCGGCGAGACCGTCCGCAAGGCCTACTACGAGGCTGTCGCGTCCGAGCAGGTGAAGTTCATGCTGCAGGAGGTCGCAACCGCGACCAAGGCGGCTGCGGAACTTGCGAACGAGCAATATCGAGCCGGCTCCGCCAACCGGCGCAGCCAGGTGCTCCAGCAGTTGACGCATGCCGAGGCGGTGAAAGCACTGGCCGCAGCAGAGCTCGACGCGGTCGCCACGCGGGAGGCGCTCAACCGCGCATTGGGCCTCTGGGGCGACGATGCGGAATGGCGCACGCCGGATCGCCTGCCGCAGCTGCCTGCGGATCGGCCTGCCTATGAAGGACTGGAAGACTACGCATTGCAGAATCGACCCGATGCTCTGGCGCAACGCCGGACATGGCAGTTCTGGCATACCGCGATCGAGATCAGGTCGGAAGTGCGGGAGAATTCCGCTGCACTTCTAAACGCATACGACCTGGCGAAGTATCAGCAGGAGGTGGTGTTGCCGCTCTCTCGATCGATCCTGGAAGAAACCCAGAAGGAGTACTCAGGAATGCTCATGGGCGTGTACGAACTGCTCGAGGATACTCGAGGGCAGATCGAAGCCGGACGGGAGTATGTCGAGACCCTGAAGAACTATTGGATATCCGAAGCGGAACTCGTTCAGTCCGTGGGCGGTCGGTTGCCGAATGAAGGAGCTTCAGAATGAATCGTCGACAGTTCTTTGCGCTTTCGAGCGCGGGCATCGCGGCGACAGCCGGTTTGATCTCGGGAGCGGCGGCTGCACCGAACGACCCGGAGACTTTCCCCGACCCGTCGACCCGCGCCCCGTTGGGGCCGCAACAAGGGCTCCCCTACAAGCCGGTCGTCACCTTGAACGGCGGATCGCTGCCTTGGCGCATGATGGACGGCGTCAAGGAGTTCCATCTCGTGGCGGAACCGGTCCGGCGCGAGTTCGCGCCTGGCATGATCGTCAATTGCTGGGGCTACAACGGCTCTTCACCCGGCCCGACCATCGAAGCCGCGGAAGGCGATCGGGTGCGCATCTTCGTCACCAACCGGCTGCCCGAGCATACGACCATTCATTGGCACGGCATTTTCCTGCCGAACGGGATGGATGGCGTCGGCGGAATGACCCAGCCGCACATCCCGCCCGGTAAGACCTATGTCTACGAGTTCACGCTGCGGCAGAGCGGAACCTTCATGTACCACCCGCACTCGGACGAGATGGTGCAGATGGCGATGGGAATGATGGGGAGCTTTGTGATTCATCCGCGCGGCGGCGCGCAAAGGGTCGACCGGGATTTCGCCATCCTGCTCGCGAGTTGGGATATCGACCCGGGAACCTTCACGCCCAATACCGCGGAAATGACCGACTTCAATACATGGTCGTTCAACAGCCGCGTATTCCCGGCGATCGACCCGCTCGTCGTTCGCAAGGGCGATCGTGTCCGAGTGCGGATCGGGAATCTGTCGATGACCAACCATCCGATTCACCTGCATGGCTACTCCTTCGGCGTCGCCTGCACCGACGGCGGGTGGGTTCCCGACTCCGCACGATGGCCGGAAGTCACGGTCGATGTTCCGGTAGGCGCCATGCGCGCCATCGAGTTCACGGCGGACGTGGAGGGCGACTGGGCGTTCCATTGCCACAAATCCCATCACACCATGGGACCGATGGGACACCAGGTGCCGAACATGCTGGGTGTGCGCCAGAGCGGCACCGCAGCGGACATCGCTCGTCTGCTGCCGGACTACATGTACATGCCGATGGGCGAGAACGGCATGGCCGAGATGCAGGACATGGCCGTGATGGGAATGGAGTTGCCGGAGAACACGCTTCCCATGATGAGCGGAGAGGGTCCGTTCGGCCCGATCGAAATGGGCGGAATGTTCACGGTTCTCAAGGTTCGCGCCGACGTCGCACCGGACGACTATACGGATCCGGGCTGGTATCAGCATCCAGAAGGTACGGTGGCATATGAACTGAAATCCTGACCGCGATATGCACTCCATTGGCTCACAGTCACTCCAAAGGGACTACAATGAGAAACTTGGCAGCAGCGTTGCTGGTTATCGTGATGATGTTCGGCGTTGGCCTAAGCCACTCTCTTGCGAGCGGCACGCATTCGACCGAGCACTACACTTTCGGCGAACCCGGGAAGGCAGAACAGGTTAGCAAGACCGTCGAAGTCGAAGCGGTCGATGCCGACGGCGACATGCGGTTCGTTCACGAGCCGTTCGAGATCGAGCAGGGCGATGTCGTTCGGTTTGTCGTTACCAACAAGGGCGATATCCCGCATGAGTTCTCGGTCGGTGACGCTCCGACCCAGCGCGCCCATGCGCTCATGATGCAGAAAATGCCGGACATGAAGCATGAGAACGATGCCACTGCGATCACGCTCGAGCCCGGCGAAACCAAGGAACTGATCTGGAACTTCAACGCGCCCATTAACGGGGCCATCGAACTGGCTTGCCAGATGCCCGGACATTACGAGGCAGGGATGGTGAGCCGCGTCATGATGGAAATGTAGACGGGAGGGAGCTTCGGTCGAAAAGCCGAAGCTCCCTTTTCCGACCCACCTGAAGTAATCGGTGCTTCAGGAATCCGGCCGCCATCGCGATCGGCTCGGCTGTATCATGGGCGAACCCTCCGGAGGGAACGACGCCATCGCGCTCTTCGGAAATGCGCCGGCAGCCGGCGCGTCTCCTATTCCGCGCCGGTTGACCGGAGTTCCCGAAATATCGCTCGGAGCTGCTCGAGCCGGACCGGCTTCGGAATCGACCCCACCATGTTCAGCCCGGCGCTCTTTCCGCGTTGCTCGGCGACGGCGATCACGTCGCGGCCCTGACCGCTGGTGATCAGGATCTTCGCCCGGGAGCCGCACCCCGATAGGAACCAGAGCATCTCGACGCCGAGCACGCCGGGCATGCCGAGATCGAGTGAGATCAATGTCGGATCGAAGGTTCGCACCAGCTCCTTGATCGCCGGACCGTTGACGGCGACGCGAACCTCATAGCCGCATTCCTCTGCGACCATCTTGAGCAGGCTGCCGATCCGGGTTTCATCCTCGGCTATGAGAAGTCGGTCCGTGGACATGTCGTCTCCCGATGCCCTGTCGCAATCCATCGGATAGCGCCACGGCCAAGGATCGCGTGCAATGGCTAAGCGATCGCTAAAAGCGGGGCCGGTCCGGGGCCGTCAAGGGACCGATGGCGCTCGATCGCCTGCCGATCGGGAACCGGCCGGGCGCGGGCGAAACCATACCGAACCGTCGTGCCCGCGGCACCGTCGGAGGGAGGGAAAAATCCTTCGCCCTCGGCTAGCATGCGCTGTCGACGGGACCGGGGGCGCAGGGGGCTTGCTGGGGTATCCGATCATTCGATCGCTGCTGCGTGTGCCGCGCGAGCGGGAGGCGCGGACGGCCTTCAGCGCCGCCGCAGGCCGGCTGGGCTTCGCGGCCTTGCGCGCCGACATGCTGCGCTTCGGCGGCTGGCTGGCGCGCGAGGCGGGGGTGGTGCCGGGCGATCGGGTCGCCATCTGCCTGCCGAAGAGCCTCGAGATGATCCGTGCGCTGCATGGCGTGATGGCGGCCGGTGCCGCCTATGTCGGGCTCGAGTTCCGCGGTCCGCCGGCGCGGCTCGGCGGCATCATCGCCTCCACGGCCCCCCGGCTGCTGCTGACCACGCCGGAGACCGCCCGGCAGCTCGCCGCCGAAGGCGGCATCCCCGCGCTGCCGCCGGTGCTCGCGATCGAGGCGGCGGAAGGCGGCCAGGGGCTCGAGGCGCTGCTGCGCGGCGCAACGCCGCTCGCGGACGCCGTCGCGGTCGACCCCGACGATCTCGCCGCGATCGTTTTCACCTCCGGCTCGACCGGTGCGCCCAAGGGCGTGATGCGGACGCACCGCAACCTCCTCGAGGACGTGCTTTCCCATCTGCGCGGGGAGGGCTTCGGTCCCGAGGACATGCGCCCCGACAATAGCGGGCTGCAGCATGTGTTCCCGACCCTGTTCTATCCGGCGGCCTGCGGGTGCCGGGTGCATCTCATGACCGAGCAGGACGTGATGTTTCCCGAGATCGTGACGGAAATCCTGGAGCGCGAGCGCGCCACCGTCTGGGGCTGCGCCGCCACGGCACTCCGGCTGATGATCGAGCGCGGCGAGCTCGGCCGCCGGAACCTGGGCAGCCTCCGGCTCGTCAAGTCCTACGGGGAAGCCCTGTCGGTCGATCTGCTGCGGTCCGTGAAGGCGGCATTCCCGCGGGCGCGGGTGGTCTCAGCCTATGGCGCCACGGAAGCGCCCAACATCGCGCGCTTCGAGGCGACCGCCGACCTGCCGGCCGGTTTGCGTGCCGTGCCGCTGGGCAGGGTCCAGGACCATCATCGGCTGGAACTCTGCGACGACTCGGGCCGCGAGGTGGCGCCGGGCGAGATCGGCGAGATCTGCACGCGAGGCCCCTCCGTCTCGCCGGGCTACTGGAAGGACCCCGCACTCACCGCGGCGCGGCAGCTTCGCGGGATCGCGAACTCCTACCGCACCGGCGATCTCGCCTTTGCCGATCATGCGGGAATCCTGCATTTCGCCGGGCGGCGCGACCATCTCGTCAAGCTGCGCGGGCATCGCTTCGATCTCGGCGAGATCGAAGCGGCGCTGAAGCGCCATCCCGCGGTGCGCGACGCGGTCGCCATCGCCCTGTCGCGGCCGGAAGGCGAGACGGACATCCTGGCCGTCGTGGAGACCACCGGAAGCGCCGGGCTCGAGGCGACGCTCCGGAAACTCTGCGCCGAATGGCTGCCGCGCGCGGCGCGCCCGCTGCGAATCGCCTTCGCCGAGGAACTGCCGCGCCTCTCCAACGGCAAGGTGGATCGTCAGCGCATCCGGACCCGCTTCGCGCCCGACGCGGCTCCGGATGCCGTGCGTCCGGAAGGGTAGGCATCTTTCGCGAAAGAAAGCGGCGGCAAGCCGTGGGCCTGCCGCCGCCGTGGCATCGGGCACTCCGCCGCCATGGGGCGGCGGAGAGACGAGCGCCTTCGCTCAGAACCAGATCATGGGAAGCGGCGTCAGCTTCTCGATCCCGGTCTTGGTCACGATCCAGTTGGTTTCGAAGGAAACGGTGCCGACGCCGGTGCGCGTCAGGAACGCCTCCGAGCTCGCCACCATGTTTTCCTTGAACTCCCATTCCAGCGGGATCTTGTCGGGGTCGGTCAGCAGGAACGGCTTCTCCCAGAGACAGCCGTTGCTGTGGCCGTAATAGGGCCAGCTCGTATCGTAGAAGCAATCCTCCGTCTTCACCGAGTCATGCACCTTGCGCGCGTGGCGCGATACGTCGCGATGCCTGGCGCCGGGTTTCACCTTCTCCTCGATCGCCTCCATCACCTTGACGCAATCCTCGATCAGCTTCCGGGCCTTGGCGCTCGGCTTGCGGCCGCAGATGAAGGAGCGCCCGGGGTCGAGCCAGTAACCCTGCCAGATCGGCCCGTAGATGAAGGCGTGGCAGATGTCGCCCACCTTCGGCGCATCCTGCGAGAAGCCGTAGAGCGGATTGCTCTCCGGATAGGCCGATTTCTTGCCATGCGAGATGGCGATGCGGTGCCAGTAGCCGCCGCGCCGCAACAGCTCCGCGCCGCCGGCCGCCGCCGCCTCCGCTTCCGTCTTGCCGGCGATCATCGCCTTGATGAGCTTGGTGAGGGCCGCCGTGACCATCTCGCCGCCCTCGCGGAACATGTCGAGCTCGCGCGGGCTCTTGATCAGGCGGATATCGCGGACGAGATCGTCCTCATAGACATAGTCGATGCCGGGCGTCGCCTTGCGGAGCTGCTCGGCATATTTGACCGGCAGCGTGTCGCTGCCCACCCAGGCGACCTTGCCCTGGATCCGGCGCTTCTTCAGCGCGTCGGCGATGCCCTGGATCGGGTCGAGATGCGAATGGTAGTTGTCGATCGGCAGGCGATCGCGCTGCGGATCGGCCTCGTCGGTATGGAGCTCCGGCGATTTCCCGACCTCGACGATGGCGCCGCAGAAGGAGCGCGCGTTCCAGACGAGCGAGTCCGGCTCCTGGCCGGAGTGGGTGGAGAAGAAGTTCGTGAGATAGACCGTGTCCATCGAGCGTTCGAAGGTGCCGGCCGTCTTCCCCCAGACGAGGGCGACCTCGTAGCCCTTCGCGCGCATCGCGCGATGCAGGTTCGCCCAGCGCGTTTCGTACTCCTCCTGCGGGAAATACATCGGTCCCCTCTTGCGGGTGGACTTCTTGGCCATCGCTTTCTTCGCCATCGGTTCGACCTCCCTTAATGCGAAGTTTCCCGAG